>BMJD01000005.1 GCA_014642895.1 Lentibacillus populi | reverse complement strand
GATCCCTCAGAGACGATGAGGTAGATAGGTCCGAGGTGGAAGCGTGGTGACACGTGGAGCTGACGGATACTAATCGATCGAGGACTTAACTATAACCCATCTAATCTGATTTCGTTGTTTGTGGATCTCTTATTTAGTTTTTAAGGTATAAAAAAAGTTATACCACAAATAATATGTCTGGTAGCAATAGCGGAGAGGTCACACCTGTTCCCATGCCGAACACAGCAGTTAAGCTCTCCAGCGCCGATGGTAGTTGGGGCATTGCCCCTGCAAGAGTAGGACGCCGCCAGGCAAATTTTTTGTATAATATTCTGTTAGTTGTTAAACTAAAATAAATATTTCTGATTGTTCCACAGTAGCTCAGTGGTAGAGCTATCGGCTGTTAACCGATCGGTCGTAGGTTCGAATCCTACCTGTGGAGCCATTTTTATGCTTCCATAGCTCAGCAGGTAGAGCACTTCCATGGTAAGGAAGGGGTCAGCAGTTCGAGTCTGCTTGGAAGCTTTGCCTTTAAACCTTGATGTAAAGAGATTCCCCTGATGATTCCGGGAGTCGCTTTATTCTTCGATTTTTACTAATTCGCCGACATTCTAACGGCAGAAGCTTGTTTTTCATTGATTTTTTGATGGTTCATCTTGCTTTGTAATTTTTCTATTTTAAAACCTGACTTTTGCAGTTAAAATGAAGTAAAAACAGCCTTGAACCCCTATGATTACTGGTTCTTTGGCTGTTTTTGTTTGTCAAAAAGTTGTAGTGTAAATCACCCTTTGGCCGCTCCTAAAATTTTTTATTTCTCCTAAAAAGTTTGACCAACACAGATGGTAAGAAGGTATTGATTATGCTATAACTCTTATAAGCGGTGTAATTCCGGGGTTTGGTCTAGTAAAAGATATTGACAATCACATTCAGCAAGATCGAATCGTTAAGGTATTACAAATGTTAAACGATAAAGATATTGATTTAGAACAATAGTTTAAAAAGATACAAAATGAACAAAATGATGAAAAGCCTTTTTATCTCCTTACTAAACTATGACAAAATGTGTAAAAAGTGGTGCTATATAAATCAAAAACAGAAATTCATCTTTCACTTCAGATTGGAAACAAAACTTTTAGGAGAACCGACTACATATACCCAAAAGAAAACGTTTGCTTTTTGGTTGTTTATGACTGAATTTGATGTTATTATCTTGACTTCTGCAGTAAAGTGAGTAAAAGAACGGCTGTACCCCTTGTTATGATTGGGATTATGGCCGTTTCACTTTGTCAAAAAGTTGTAGTGTAGAATCATCCATTTTTGGTGCATCCTAAATTTTTTTACTTATCCTTATAAAATGCACTTATGACAAGGGTTATACATCATTATTTTTAAATATTGAAGAAGTTCATCTTTTTAAAATTCATCATATATTTCTTTAGAATCTAATGTAAGTGCTATACCACGATTAACCATAAAAACCAGATTAATACTGCTTTAACCGCCAAT
This sequence comes from Lentibacillus populi, assembly GCA_014642895.1. Taxonomy (GTDB): domain Bacteria; phylum Bacillota; class Bacilli; order Bacillales; family Amphibacillaceae; genus Lentibacillus_C; species Lentibacillus_C populi. The sequence goes on along the minus strand of BMJD01000005.1, from coordinate 156,357 downwards.
AATATGACAAAAATAAAATGAAAAACACCAGGCAATATCATAGCGACAATGCTTCAGACTTACCTATTTGGAAAATGTGCTGCAAAACTAGGACTACATACATCCTCAAGAAAACGTTTGCTTTTTTGATTGATTTTGACTGAATTTGATGGCATAACCCGATTAAATATCTTTGCTTATGCTGCTTTACGAAAATTAAACATACCCTTAATAACTTGTTAACAGAGTTCTGCTATACTTATTTGTAATACATACAAGGAGGGAATTATCTTGCGCAAAGTGTATAAACCTGTTTTAATTCTTGTAATTGTAACAATGGTGATAGGAAGTTTTTCTGCAAAGGCATCAACTGTTTCAGCTTCAGGGAAAACATCTGGGGCAGATTTAGATGTCGGTTTAAAGGTGATGACATATAATTTGCGATATTTAAATGACAGCGACCCTTCCCCACATACTTGGGCTGAAAGACTTCCTGCCATAAAAAAGCTCATACGTAAAGAAAAACCGGGCATTTTTGGGACGCAGGAAGTTCTATATCAACAGTTGAAAGATTTGGAAGGTAGTTTACCAAAATATGAATGGATTGGTTTAGGGCGTGAAGGCGGAAGCAAGGGTGAATACTCGGCAATTTTTTATAACGAAAAACGTTATACCCCTTTAGAATATGATCACTTTTGGTTATCAGATACACCAAATGTGGTAGGTTCCAAAACATGGGGAAATTCAATAACACGTATGGTTACATGGGCAAAATTCGTCGATAAAAAAAGTAAGCAAAAATTCTATGTGGTGAACACTCATTTTGACCATGAATCTGCAAATGCTAGAGAAAAGAGTGCGGAATTAATTTTAGAAAAAGTAAATGAGTTTGATTCGGGACTTCCAATAGTATTAACGGGGGATTTCAATGCGGGTCCTGAAAGTGTTCCACACCAAACCTTAACAAGTGAGGGAGCATTTGATGATTTGTGGGAAGCTGCCGAGGTTAAAATAAATGCTGACCTTGGAACTGCCAATGGTTTTGAAGATCCGAATGGCGGTGGTCCGGAAAACCGAATTGATTGGATTCTTGCCAAAGGTGGTATTTCCGGACACTCAATTGAAATCTTAAATTATCGTAAAAATGGTCAATTCCCAAGCGATCATTATCCGGTTATAGCGAATATGACAATGTCACACTAGATACATATAATAGTAAAGTCTCCAATTAACGGAAGAAACAGGTGCTCTTAAGATTGGTACAGGTGGACTAGCTTGTACCGGTCTTTTTTGACTTCATGTCGGAATTCTACCATTTCTTTATCAGTTCAGTTGTAAAGGTTAATGGCCTAGATAATATGAGTGTATCGAAAGAACATTTTCACGAATTTTATGACCTTGTAAGGGCATCTGGTGTGACAGAGTTTGAAAAAATCAAATGGACGCTGCAGAACGGGCAGAAAGAAATCATGAACAGTTTTGGATTTGATCTAAACAATTGAAGGTATTAATAATCAAACAAAGATCTTAAAACAAAATCCATTTAGCCTTAAACGATTTGATCGATTTCGGCCGTGGGTATTATTACATCGCCAATATAAACAATTAGATGTCCGGGTTTAATAAGGAGTGAGCAAGGCGCTCACCCCAGCATTTAATTCTTCAAGTTCACTCACAGAAGCCAGTTCACCTATTATTTGTTAAGATTTCAAGAACGTTCGAGACAAAGATATCTTGATCAATTTCCAGGGCAATACGTGCACAATTTGGTCCAAAACAATTACTCGACTCTGGCCGGAAGTCAGCGATACTTTCCCCGTACGCAATGTCACCTTTGTGCCTCACTCTAACCTCTCGCTTTTTGTACCCATACAAACCATTGATGTCGAGAGCTGCCATCAAAGCGGCCAAATCGTGTTGTGGTGTTCCGGTTATACTTGGATCTCGTTGTTGATAATATTCATAATAGAAATCTAAGATCGGTTTGATTATCTTTTCTAAAGGTGAATCTGCACGAGTATCGATGAGATTGACAATCCCTGGGGTCAATATAGCATTCTTTGTCACGTTTAAAGGAACGATCGTTAGGTTAACTAGATTTTGACAAACGTAATCAGCGGCAATTGGATCACCGAAAAAGTTTGCTTCTGCTACTTCAGACGCATTGCCAGGTTCGAGGAATGCCCCACCCATTACATAGGTTGCTTTTACATCTTCCATCACTTCGGGACTTAAATAATGGGCGATGGCCAGAGAGGTACATCGTCCGACATTAACGATTATTACCTCATTCCGGTTTTCCTTGATCAACTGGAACAATTTACTGAAATTCGTCCGATTTGCATAGCGTTCCTCTGGAATTGGCGGATCGATCGGCCCCAGTCCTTCTATTCCATGAACTTCAGGAAAAAAGACAGGTTCTTCACCACTCAGGGGACGAGTGGCACCAGCAATAACAGGAATATCTGTACGGCCTGCCAGTTCCAATAAGTACTCGACATTCCTAAACGTTTTTTCCCGATCGACGTTACCGTAGCCACTTACAACACCAATCAGATCTATCTCAGGATTCTTCAGCGCGTAAGTCAATGCAATGGTATCGTCTATACCTGTATCGGCAAATAAGATTATTTTTGTCATTTTTTTCACCCCAACTTAGCTTATGAAAAAAAGACAGGCATGCTTGTATGTTTGTCCGAAGAACGTCTTCAAAAGAGCGGAAAATGGTTAAATGTAGTTGTCTCGCTAATGTGTTCCAGAACCAGAACCTAAAACGATAAATCTTTTTTATACAAACTAAACAGAACCCTTTCCATTTGTCGTACGGTCTTATCAATGTATTTAAAAGAATAGCTATGGATTTCAGCGGCGAATTTTGAAGTTTTTACATTGCCAATACCTTGTCTAACAACCGTTGATTTTCATGTCCATCCTCAATTAATGGCAGGTCTGGATCCAAATTGTGATAAGCAATGTATTCATAAACCTTGTCAATGAACGGAAAAAACGCGGGATAATAAGCACTGGCCTCTGTTGATAAATGCGATGGTATTTCATTAGCTGCTGGTGCGTCGACTACAATCAATTGTTCATTGGCTTTTCCATAGCATAATTGTTTATCACCAGTTAGCGTGATTGTTCCGGCACTGCCATATATTCGTAAAGAAGTGCCAAACCCATGTGTTATGCCGGATAATAATTGAATAGAGAAAGTGGCATGACGAGTTGTTTTTCCATGGATGAAAAATGCATCATCTGCGTTCCTTGTCTCTCCTGCACCTTGTGGGACATGGGTATGGACAAATCCGTTCATTTCCGTCATTTCATCGCCTGACAGCCATCTGATGCAATCAATCATGTGAGACCCAAGAGCTCCTAGCATCCCGCCGAAATTTTCCTTGCGCCCCATCCAGCCAATTATGTTGGAAGAGAGTCTTACATATTGCGGACTGGTTATATGATATTCATAATGAAGGGGCTCGCCAATTTTGTTTTCCTGGATCAGCTTTTTTATCTTTTGACGAACAGGCAAGTATCTCCATTCAAAATCAACGAATACCTCGGTCTGACATTCTTTGGAGAGCTCCACTAATGCCTGAGATTCCCGGCTATTCATGGTAAAGGGCTTCTCGCATACAACATGTATCCTTTTTAACAATGCATAGCGCACCATCTCATAATGGTGGATTGGTAGGGAGCTGACGAAACAAATATCCAGCTCTTCCCGAGCCAGCATTTCCTTCCAATCTTTGTAATGTTTCGGAGGGTTATTCCAGTTGTTTAATTCCTTTGGAAGCTGATGACGTGTAATAGTGCTGACAGCAGTTACCTCTATAGCTGGGTGTGTTTCGATAATTTGGGCTTGTACCCTTAGCCCAAATCCGCCTCCAATAATTCCGATTTTCACATGTATCACACTTTCGTTTTAGTTAGTACTTCTCCATCACCGGATGACCTAATTAAATCTGCACAATTAAAAATCCCATATATAATATTCGCTATATCAGTCACGAATCCTTTTTGTTTCAATTTGTTTATGTCATAATCAGGAACATTTCAATTAAATAAACAAAAAAAATCTCATCATATACATTTAAACATTTTTCTATTATGCCGATATAAGTAATGTATCATCAGGGAGGATGATTGTGCCATGGCATTAACGTTAGGAAGAAAAGCCGGTGAAAAAGTGTTTATCATAGATGAACACGGCAGGGAAATTGAGATTGAAGTGATGAAAGCAGAGGGGAACATTAAAAATGCTCTCAGACTGCGAATCACAGCTCCACAGGAATTTAAAGTTGTTCGTGGAGAGGTTTATGACGGTAGTAGCTCCTAATCTAGGGGATATTATAAACTCTAGCAAGTCACAAGGATAGGTCTTGCTAGTAAAACAATTAAACAAGGAGGTAGATTGATTATGATTATCAATCACAACATTGCGGCACTTAACACACATCGTCAATTAAGTGCAAACAATGGTGCAGTACAAAATTCTTTGGAGAAGCTTTCTTCAGGTCTTAAGATCAACAAAGCTGGCGACGATGCAGCAGGTTTGGCAATCTCTGAAAAAATGCGTGGGCAGATTCGCGGGTTGGAAATGGCGTCTAAAAACGCTCAAGACGGTATTTCTCTGATTCAAACTGCTGAAGGTGCTTTGAATGAAACACATTCTATCTTACAAAGAATGCGTGAATTAGCAGTACAGTCTTCAAACGACACGAATACAGATACAGACCGTGCTGAGCTTCAAAAAGAAGCAAATCAATTGGCTGAAGAGTTGACTCGGATTGCTGACAATACAGAATTTAATACGCAAAAATTATTAGATGGTAATTTTAAAGCAACTTTTCATATTGGTGCAAACGAAGGTCAAAACTTAAAAATTGATGTTGCTGCAATGGGGGCTAATGCTTTAGGTGTTGAAGGTAAACTAACAGAAGATACTATTGAGGCTGCTGGCGATGGCGAAAAGCCTGAACTAGTTATAGGTGGCGAGGAGTTTACTGGAAAAGTACTTAAAAATGGTGAATCCGTAGTTGCTGTTGAGGTAGAGGGTAAATATTATTCGATTTCTGATGTGGAAGTTGATAAGCCAGGGACTCCCGGAGGAGAAGACACCGATGGAAATCCTGTGGCAGCAGAGCCTGCAACATTTAAATTTAAAGACGGTGCAGTTGAATTAAAATTAGCAGATGGTGATGCTTATGGAAGCATCGATATTTCAACTCAAGAAACAGCAGATGCTGCAATCACTAAGTTTCAAACAGCGATTGATACGGTCTCAGCAGAACGATCTAAACTTGGTGCAGTACAAAACCGCCTAGAACATACAATTAACAACCTAGGCGCATCTGCAGAAAACCTAACTGCTGCAGAATCACGTATTCGTGACGTTGATTATGACTTAGCTGCCGCTTAGCAGCGACAGTCACAGTCGTCCTAACTGGTAACGGTTAGTGATTATGATCGGGTGAATTGCTGGAAAACCCTATAGAACTTTCTTCCCCACAACGCAGCTGGAAACAGCAAACGTGAAGGGTCGAAAAGAAGAAAGATTTGGGCAATCAGCAGCCAAGCGCCTGTGGCGAAAGCCTGGCGAAGGTCCAACGACTAGGATAGACCACCTAACCCCCAAGAAGATATGGTGATGAAATCCGTAGGGATCTGACAGCGCCGCAAAATCTGTCAGCAACCGAAGTGCCCGACCCCTACTAGATGCTAGAGGGTGAAGATATAGTCTAGTCATTTATGAAAGTAAATGTTCGCACGATGGCGAAAGAGATGATGGAGTTCACAAAGAACAACATCCTAACTCAGGCGGCACAAGCAATGTTGGCTCAAGCAAACCAGCAGCCACAGGGCGTTTTACAATTGCTTCGCTAATTGTTGTTTATACAATAGACTCTGGCTATTTGGAAGCTGGAGTCTTTTTGCATTTCTAAAAATCTTAAAATAGTAAAGTGGAGGAAGTACAATAAAGACAGCAGAAACGAAAGGCAATCTATGAATTTATTAATACCTACTGGTAGAGCTGATTTAGATTAAAGCATAGCTTGTTATAGCGACTAAAATGATGATGGATGAAAAAGAGGTCAATCTTTATAATACATAGTATAGGGATTAAAGGATTAAACTTTCCAGGAGGTGAGTTAATGTTAATAACTCTTGAGGAATTGAAAGATAGTAAAGATCATTGGTTTGAAATTGAACTTTTGAATTGGAATGGTGCACAATACCAACGAATAAAAAGTGAGGAGTGTAATTCATTTCAAGAAGTTCTTAGGTTCATCAATAATTTAGAAAGTGAAGGGAAAATGGCCTATTATGAATTAACTTTAGATTTTAATAACAAAAGGGTTAGAAATGTTCGTAATCTGAATGATTTATTGTCATCTATAACGAAAACCAGATCTATGATGATGAATTAACTTGTTAGGGAATAAAGGTGTTTTGAAGCTACTTAGTTGATATGGAAGGACATCTAATTTGGTAATGGATTGGAGCATAACTGAGTGAATTGCTGGAACTTCCTAAAGTGTTTTGCACTGCAACATATCCGGAAACGGTGACGAAAGTCTGTTGAAGGTCCTACAACTAGAATGTACTGCCTAAAGCTAAGCTTTAGCCATTGCAATGAGATTCGTAGGGTGATAACAAAATCATTCGAGGTGCCCAGCCCCTTTGAAACCAAAGGGTGAAGATATAGTCTATTCTATGATTGAAAGGGATAGCGGCAAAGCAAGCCAACCAACAACCACAAGAAGTTTTGCAACTTCTTCGATAAAATAGTAAAAATAAAGAAGCCCTCGGCAAATGCCGAGGGCTGTTACGTTAAAGAATTTATAATGTGTTTTTGCATCAGCACATTCTCATTCCATTCATCTACATTTATTTCCTGGCCCACACGCAGACTGTCAAAGAAATCATGACTTTCCATTATGTTGTTATACAATAATTGGTTTATTTTTCGGTTTAAGTACAACTCAAAAAGATTCTGGGTCAGACCATAACCAGTAGAAAATTTATGCAATAATTTATGCTGTTGGCTTTTAGCAAGTGTTTTCATTAATATTTCTTTAACATATTTATTTGCGGATAGAATATCCATGTTATTGACCTTATGGGATACCATTGACTCACCTTCTTTCATGGTCTTATTCTACCTTGATTGTACTATCAATTGCAAAGTCGCTTTGGAACACTGTCATTTGAAGTATAATGGTCTTATTATACAGGTTGTTGAATACAGACAGATAACTCTAACCTTTTAGATATTTTGTAGCATCCTTCAATAATTCCAAGGATATCTAAATGAAGACTACTATATCCCAAATGTCAATTCAGTTAACTTACTAGATGTTAATCCAGTTACTTCCTTTAAAAATAATAGTTTTTCCAGATTTTCTTTGGTAATAATGACTTGATAGGGTCTAGTAAAGTGTTGTTGTGGTACATTAGGATAATTCAAATAAAAAGTGCCTGTTTTATATTCTTTAATTAAAGCATCTAATTTGTGGAGGGCAAGATTAATTTCTAATGTCGGTCTTTCAAGATGAATATTCTCTGATAAATATAATGTTGTTCGTTTGGATTTTACTGCGAAAGTAATATGAAATTGGTTAATTGTTTTTCTAAACATACTGTTATGTATATAGGGATGTACCAAATGCAAAAAATAATAAATCTGGAATTGATTATACAAGATAAGTCGATTTTGTTTGTCGGTTTTGAAAGCTAATGAATATTTTCTTAAAAGAAGATTTGCAAGGAACTTATTCTCATTTTCAGTAAAACTCTCAGTTGACAATATAATTTTTTTCGGTTTATTGTTCTTTTGTTTTAAATGCCCATCATCCATATACCACCATGCTAGGCTCTCTGTTGAAAGGTATTCCTCAAGTAATTGAAAAGGGATTTGTTTTGTTAAATTTGGATACCAGGACTTCCACAAATATGTAATTAGGTCTGAAGTTCTTGACTGAGTATAATAGGACGTACTGAATCCAGTCTCTAGTCTTGAATCATATACTTTTTTATATTTCGGAGGATTTAATGGAATATAGTTTTTCAAGTTTTTATAGCAATAGAGATTCCACTCGTAATCCTTATCGCAATGGGTATACTGGAAACGTGGTTTTCTCCCCTTTTGCTGTGTTATGCTACCATCTCCAAGTAGCTTGCCGATAATCCTTGCTTTAAAGGAATGGGATGTGTCTTCCCAGGAGTATTTCATGAAAACAACTCCGATATAAGAATATTTTTTCGATTATATCATAAAAGTAGTAATAGGGTTAGTTATTCTTTTATTGGAATTTACAGGTTCTTTATTTTAACTTTTTAATTTTGTTAGTTTAAAACCCAACAAAAAATATTCCAAGGAAAGGATGCCAATTAGTTTCTTGAATAAATGGTGGGAAATTGATTGGGAGGCCTTATTTTATATGGAAGAAATGTGGGGTGAAGGGGCCGATAGTCAGCCCCACTCTCATCAAGAACATACCGCAGCCAGCACCTTCTGCATCGTATAAACACTATCATCATTCTTAAATTCCTTATCAATCACTGGCTGCTCAGCACCAGAAATCCATATTTTCAATTCAGCGTCCAAGTCGAAATGACCAGCTGTTTCGACACTAAAATGGGAAATGCTCCGGTATGGGATGGAATGGTATTCTGTCCTTTTGCCGGTGACTCCCTGCTTGTCAATCAGGATAAGCCGTTTGTCTGTGAAAACGATCAAATCCCGAATCAGCTTGAAAGCCACATCAATTTCTTCATTATCCGCGAGTAATTTGCCGATATCTTTTCGTACAGCTTCCTTATTTGCTGTCGATGCATTCCCGATAATACCGCTTAAAAAGCCCATCATAACCCCTCCGAGTCTTATAGATTAAAAAATTCTAATATTATCGTACCATTTGTTTACGAATAGGAAAGCTGTGACCTTCATATCCATCATCATAAGGTCCAAGATTATCCTCTATTAATTTCACTGTCCTTCCGTTCCGATCCTGTAAAGCACCAATGAATAAGCGGCAAATCCTAATTAATCCCACCCGAATAAAATAGTTTTCTCCGCTGCGTCACATCAAGATGCTTCAACGTTTCTCCCTTAAAGCGAATCCAAGTTTCATCGTCGCAAACGTTTTGCGAACAATTACCCATCCATTGTAGCTTGTTAATCCAAGCGCTGTTAACTGTACAGATTCGATGAGGAATTTAACTGTCTCACTCTAATTAATAGTAACGTAAAGAGGACGAGATCGTTTAGATACTAAATTCAGCGGCGACTATAACAACGGAAAATAAAACTCAACAGCAATATGTGCACTATAGAAAAAGAACTTGAAAAAATAGATAATGATAAAAGTCTGAGCCACGGTATGAAAGAAGCTTTAAAAGCAACAGTCAAAAGAACAGAAGGGATTAAATAGGGGGAGAGCTCGCCCCCCCCTGATTACCTTTTAAGCAGCAGCTTGTTTCTCTTTTTCTTTTTTAAAGATTCCCATGAATCCTGCAATACCGATAAGCACTGCCGAAATAAGGTAAAACATTGAAATACTTATAAGTCCGCCTACTGCTGATATTAGTAAAAGTATTCCTCCAGCTTTTGCTTTTGATTTGACTACTACTGAACCTACTATAGCTAACGCGGAGAATAAAAATGCTGCCCAACCCAATCCAGTTACTTCACTTGTGCCGTCACTACTGAAGGCAGCATCAACACCTCCAATGAATAATGCTAAAATAGCAGCAAAGAATCCAATTATGCCGCCAATAAGTCCTAAAACGAATTCTGTAGTTCTATTCATGTTACCCCTCCTTTCCTGATACAATTTTACTATATAAACGAAAAGTAGCGCTACCCTTTCGACATAATTAGACAATTAATTTACCCTATTCAGATAATCCGGGCGATACCAAGGCAACTAGTCTCGTACCAATAACATTTGTGATGAAGTGAATACAGAAAAACGTTGAATTTACATTCTCTGCTGTTCAAATAAAAACAAATATTTCTGATTTCGTTTTTGCTATTTATAAAAAATCAAGATAAACCGATATATTTAATTATAGGTCTATAGAACTGGATGTTTTGTGAAAAATCATAAAAACAGCAAATGAGATGTAGGTTTTAAGACCTTTATACGTGGAATGCCAAAAAGCTTTTATTTTGATGGCGAAAAATATTAACTGAAAATTTAAATGGAGGGCTAAGAGTAAAGTGGATAAGACATCAATAATTGGGGTCATATTAGGGATTATTGCAATTGGAACAGGAATGGTATTAAAAGGTGTCAGCCCCATCGCCTTATTAAACCCAGCAGCTTTATTGATAATCTTTTTAGGGACAGCTGCATCTGTATGCGTCGCATTTCCAATGAGTACCATTAAAAAGGTGCCTTCCTATTTTAAAATACTGTTTAAGGAAGCGGATCGTACGGATATGAAAGAAGTTATTGAAATGTTTTCAAACTGGGCAGACCTTACCCGAAGAGAAGGCATATTGTCATTGGAAAAACAGATGGATAGCGTAAAAGACCCTTTTCTATTATCAGGACTACAATTTATTGTAGATGGAAAATCACCTGATTTTATCCGAGAGGTGATGTTGGAGAAAATCAGTGCAATGGAGGAAAGACATCAAAGAGGGATAACCGTGTTTTCACAAGCTGGTACATACGCACCTACCCTGGGAGTGCTCGGAGCGGTCATTGGTTTAATTGCAGCTCTTAGCAATCTAAATGATATAGAGGCTTTAGGTCATGCTATTTCCGCGGCTTTCATCGCAACGTTATTTGGTATTTTTTCAGGCTATGTTCTCTGGCATCCTTTTGCAAATAAATTAAAGGAAAAATCTAAAGATGAGGCTGAAGTGAAACTAATTATGATAGAGGGAATTTTAGCGATAACCAACGGCGAATCAAAACAAGTAGTAAACGATAAGCTTGGTTCTTACTTATCACAAAAAGAGTTAGCGAAGATAGATCTGGAGGAAGCCGATGCAGCAGAAGAAACGGAGTAAAAATAGGGAACATAAAGTTGATGAATCATGGCTGTTACCCTATTCCGATTTATTAACACTTCTATTGGCGCTATTTATTGTCCTATTTGCCATGAGTGAGATAGACGCTGAAAAATATGAACAGCTTACCAGGGTTTTTAAAAGTGAATTTTCCGGCGGTACAGGGTTCCTTGACGATAGTGGTGCTCCAGCAGAGGTTCCAGGTGAAGCGGATAAGGATGCAAAAGAAACGAAAACGAAAGGGAATAGCAAAAATGAATGGACTCAATTAAAGGAGCTCCAAACAAAAGTTGATGACTATATTGCAAATAATAATTTGGAAAAAGTATTGGAGACGCAATTAACAGGGGAAGGGCTCTTAATCACGATACGAAACGATGTTACATTCGATTCGGGAAGTGCCATTGTTAAAAAAGATGGAAGGAAAATTGCAGCAGAAGTATCAAAGCTTTTGATTGCCGATCCGCCTCGTGAAGTTGTGATCAGTGGCCATGCAGATGATCGTCCCATTAACAATAGTGAATTCAGATCCAATTGGGAATTAAGTGTTATGCGTGCAGTCAATTTCATGAGCCTTATTCTGAAGAACAACAGCCTTGACCCAACTATGTTTAGTGCAAAGGGATTTGGTGAGCATCAACCGATTGTACCTAATTCAAGCGAAGAAAATCGGGCAAAAAATAGAAGGGTAGAAGTTCTTGTATTACCTAATACTGAAATTGATGTAAAGGACAGTGAAAAAGCTGATGAATAAAAAACTGGAGGTTAAAGGAGGGGATCGTGTTGTCAGTAACAATGGAGAAAAACTTAGCCATAACAGAGCTGCTTAATAGTTCTTTTTTGTCCATAAAAAATGTCGTTCCTGTAGATCACGAGATAAAGAAGCCGCGGCGATTGGAACATCCCTTACGGCTGCAATTTGGTGTACTGATCGGTATTACTGGTGATGTAAAGGGCAAATTAGTAATGGCAGGGGATTCAGGTCTTTTTAGCATGATCGGAGAAAAAATGTTTGGTATGCCACTAGAAGGTGAAATGCTTTCCTCCTTCAGTGGGGAATTAGGGAATATGATTGCCGGCGGGATGGCTACGATTGTCGTTGAGAAGGGGCTTCAGATTGATATTACCTCCCCAACAATCCTGCAAGGCGACACTATGTTAACCGGATATAAATTGGCCCTTCAAGTAACCACCGCATTTGACAAGATGGGGGAATTGGATATTAACCTATTACTGGATTGATGAACGAACTTTTACAAAGTGATCTTGCCGCTGCTATGTTACGATAAAGGCTGAAGAAGCTAATACAGAGGGAATATATATTCACCAATTAGGTTCGAAATCTTCTAACTGAGCATAAGAGCGGAAAGGGAAATCGAATTGATTAAAAAAATGGATATTACCAACCCTGATTTGGCAGAAAAGGTATTAAACGTTCAATTACCTTCCTACAGGGTAGAAGCAGAACTAATTGATTATGATGATATACCTCCATTAAAAGATACAGTTACTACGTTACAACAATGCGGAGAAACTTTTTATGGGTACTATTTGGATGGGGAATTAGCCGGGGTTATAGCCATAAAGATTGAACAAGGTGTAATGGATATACATCGGTTAATCGTACATCCTAACCATTTTAGAAAGGGAATTGCCAAGAGGCTGCTGCATTTCATTGAAGGTAAGGACGGGGTTGAAATAATAAAGGTTACGACTGGGTCCAGAAATTCCCCCGCAATAAATTTTTATGAAAAAAATGGGTTTTACAGTGTTGGCGTAATCAGAGTAAATCAGTATCTATCCCTCGCTTCCTTTGAAAAGAGAATTTAATTTTCACTTCAGTAAATTGGATTGATCCAGGTATAGGTTATAAGTAGAGTCCCTTTAGATGGGACTTCACTTTTAAAACCTCTGCGTTTCGAAAGTGTAAATACGACCTACGTCTTTCGTACTTTTTTGCACCAAAAATTTCCTATTCAAAAAATAGCCCCATGTGCGATAATGAATCGCTCTAACCTCCGTTCAAAACTTGATTTTAAGTTTCTCCATGCTTCAAAAGAGAGGACTTATTCCATAGTAGATAGTCCAAATCAATATTTTTACCAAATAAATACTCACCTTCATAATACCTTTTTAAACTTTCCTGTTTCCGCTGAAATAAACTTTTAAAGTTGAAACCAATGCAACACCAACATGGCAGTATTAATTGTGATCGAAAAAAGTCCAGTACAATAATTGGGTTTTTGTTTATAAATTGGACGCAATGAATGGATTGTCAAGTAAACGTAACACGCTTGTCATGTTTTTAAATAAACGATTCAAATCTTCTATAAATAGGTTTAGGTCAACCTTTCATTATTACAAAACCATTTCATAATTAGAAAACCACGAAAAATATTGGAAACTTTGCCTATCTGGTTGTTTTAAGAATGTGTCCAGATGGGTACATTCAAAAAAACACCTAAAGAAAGGAGAATGATGGCGTGGCTGTGCAAAAAAGTACGGATAGTTGCAGTCTTGCCGAGGTTATTGACCGAATCCTTGACAAAGGTATTGTTATTGATGCATTTGCAAGAGTCTCTCTGGTAGGTATTGAAATTATTACTGTGGAAGCCCGCGTAGTTATTGCCAGTGTCGATACCTGGCTAAGATATGCAAATGCCGTTGGGCTGCTTCGTGACGATGTGGAGGAGGAATCCCTTCCGCAACAACAGAATGAAAGGACACCACAATTTAGTGTTTAGCATGGATGGTAGAAATACGGGTTCATGATGTTTTCTATAAAGTGGAGAGACATACTTCAATTACCGGCAAAAGAAATGAAATGAGTAAGTAAGCCACATTTGAAAGGGTGATTTGTTGGCGGAAACAAATTCTGATAATCAAAGGTTAAAAAGAGCAACCATTGTCGGGGGATTAGCTGCCGGTACCGCTTCATTTATGATTCCCGTGATTCGGGAGAAAGCAAAGGAAGGGGTGAAAAAGGCAGCGTTTAATACCGCCAAAACAGTCATCAAACATGCCCCTTCTGAATTAAGAGAGAAGGTCAAGGATGAGGCAAAAGAGAAGGTGGCTGAGAAATTTCAGGACAGAGTCAAGCAACAGGTTCGATCCAAGATGAATGAAGCTTCTGGAAAACTGGCCGAAGCGAAGGAAAAGAACGCCAACAAGGTGCACGAAAAGGCTAAGAAGGCAAGTTATAAGTTACAAGACGTTTTGTTAGGTATTCGTGAAAAGGTGAAAAAGGCAAAAGAAACCGGCGAAGCATTCCAGGCAAATATATCATCCAATGATAAAAATGGTAGCAAAACGATTAAAGGGATTAACGACATCAAGAGTGTGAATCAAATTAACAGCTATACGGACGTAAAGACTTCAGAGAATATTAAAACATTAAAAGATAGGAAGACAATGAGTTCTTAACCGAATAATCAAAAGGAGGTTATTTTAAATGGCTGTGCAAAAGAGTACCGATAGTTCCAGTCTAGCAGAGGTGATTGATCGTATCTTGGACAAAGGAATCGTCATTGATGCGTTTGCGAGGGTCTCCGTTGTAGGTATTGAAATATTAACGGTAGAAGCAAGAGTAGTGATCGCCAGTGTCGATACATGGTTGCGTTACGCAGAAGCTGTCGGATTGTTACGGGATGAGGTGGAGGAACAAGGTTTGCCATCCCAATCCAACGAAAGAGACAAAGCATTCAGCATTTAGCTTTACGAACTTTAAGTTTAAAAATGACCATGACTACCTTTATACATGGAGGAAGACGATGGAAATCAAGGAAATCATGAATGTTGTGAAGGACTTTTTTACTGAAAATGTTGCCCCTCCACATAAAATTACTTCCCTGGAGAAAACCGATGATGAAGGGTGGAGGGTCATCATTGAAGTTATTGAGGAAAGGGAGTACATGAAGAAATATGCCAAAGACGAGATGCTAGGCATTTATGACGTACTAGTAAACAAGGAAAAAGAAGTGACTTCCTTTACAAGAAAGAATATTCGTTATCGTAGTGCCATCCAACAAGAAGAATAGGAATAGGGAGGTGACCGCCAGGAGGGATATTGAAAAATGACTTTTTTAAAGGAAAACATTATCCGGGAAACGACAGCTTTTTTTCAGGATGACGGCTTGGAGAACTTAATGTCACGCTCGCTAGATTACCTTGTTGCTGGTTATCCGGTTCATTTTACAGGTCCATCTGGAGCCGGAAAGACATCACTCGCGCTTGCTGTTGCCAAAAAACGAAAACGCCCTGTCATGTTGATGCATGGCAATCATGTATTATCAAATGAAGATCTAATTGGTGCGTTTACAGGTTATTCGAGCAAGAAGGTTGTCGATAATTATATTCATTCTGTTTACAAGAAAGAGGAGAATGTCAAAGAATTATGGCGTAATGGCAGATTACTTGAAGCCGTGAAAAAAGGTTATACATTAATTTACGACGAATTTACCCGTTCCAGGCCGTCAACCAATAATTTGTTTCTTTCTATACTGGAGGAAGGCGTTCTTCCATTATACGGAACGAAATATACAGAACCCTTTGTACGTGTCCATCCAGAATTTAACGTCATATTCACTAGTAATCCAGCTGAATATGCGGGAGTCTATCCGACACAGGATGCTTTATTGGATCGGCTGATAACTATTCCGCTCGGTTATAAAGATAATGAAACAGAAGCTGCTATTGTTCAGCGTAAAACAGGAGTTTCCGAAAACGAAGCGAAGGCTATTACTGCATTTGTTTCTCAACTTAGGAAGATTTGCAGTGGGGACGACAGCACTGGGCCAAGTCTCAGGGCTTCCATGATGATTGCACGGCTTGTCGAGGAAGCGGACATTTCAGTGGATGGTAGCGACAAGGAATTCCAGCAGTTATGCAGAGATATTTTATGGTATCCCGTTAGCCGTTGCCTCGCTCAAAAGGGTTTTGACGAAAAAGCGGATGACCTGATTATTAAGGAATGCAGGAAAGTGTCCGTTAAAGAAGAATAGCAAGGAGGGAGAATGGTGAGTCAATCACATGAAATGGGAATTTATATTTTTTGCGGTGTGCAAACGGAAGAAGATGAATGGTTTGGTGAAGTGGTTATTGAAGGAGAAAAACACCCTACGTTCACCATTCACTATAAGGATGCAGCCATAGTCGCGGCGAAAGTTCCCATGAAAATCTATCATCCGAATAAAGAAAACTTGCTGATGCATCAAGAGATTATTTCCTCTGTGATGGAGCAAAAGGATACCGTCATTCCGATTAGTTTTGGCAATGTATTTAAGACAGAAAAAGACGTAGAAGCATTGCTTAAGAATCTTTATCCGCAGTTTGAAAAATTGTTTCCGGAAATTAAAGGGAAGTTCGAGCTCGGCTTAAAAGTCATCGGGAAAAGAGAATGGCTTGAGACGGAAATTAACAAGCATCCTGAAGTAGAAGGGATGTCCAAAAAGGTACGTGGGAAATCGGAGGCTGCTGGATTTTATGATCGTATCAGGCTTGGCGGGATGGCCCAGAAGTTCTTTTCAAAGATACAGGATGACATACGGACTGATATCCTTGAGCCGTTGGAAACCGATGCTGAAGCGGCCAGGCAAAATGAGCCGACAAGTGAGCGAATGCTTTTGAATGCATCCTTTTTAGTTGATAAAGACAATGAGGAACCATTCGACAGAAAAGTGAATGAACTGCACGAAAAATGGAAGGACAGGGTAGAGTTTAACTATTCCGGTCCGTGGCCTGCCTATAACTTTATTAATCTTAGGTTGAAGGTAGAGGAGACCTAATGCTGCATAAATTGGCTACTGCACCGATAAATATTGTCATTAAAGTTGCCGAGAAAGTGCAAGAAGAGGCAGACAAGGAACTTTATAATCTCCCCGCGATTCAGCAAAAGCTGATTCAACTGCAAATGATGTATGAATTAAATGATATTTCTGAAGCGGTTTACAAAGAGCAGGAAGATGAGTTGATAGCCCGATATGAGATTGCTAAGCAACGGGAGATGGAACAATGGGAGAATTTAACGAAGCAGCAGAGGTGAAGGAAAATGGCTGAACTCGTTTATTTATACGGGGTTATCCCCGCTAAAGAGTTAGAGAAAGAAGCGTTTCCGGTCGTTAAGGGACTGGATCAACAACATAAGGTGTACCCGTTAGCAGTAAACAATACGCTGGCAGTTGTTTGCCATCTTGATGATCAGGACTATTCAGAGGAGTCCATCAAGGAAAAGATGAACAATGATATGGAATGGCTGCGGGAAAAGGCCTTTCATCACCATGAAATGCTGATTGCACTCAATGAACGATATAATGTCATTCCAATGAAATTCTGTACCATCTTTGCTAATGAAGAAAATTTGCGGGAAACTATTGAAAAAAACGAGGAGAAACTTTTACGCTCATTTTCATTAATTGATGGAAGCGAAGAATGGAATCTGAAAATTTACTGTGATGATACTGTGTTGAAAAGCTACATCAGTGCGAACAATGCAAATATAGAAGCAAAAAAAGAAGAAATCAGCCAGTTCCCTCCAGGGAAGCAGTACTTTGCGAAAAGGAAGATAGAGCAAATGGTAGATAAAGAGCTGGAAAAGGAAAAAGATAAGGTTTGTGAAAATGCTCATGCACAACTTCGTCAATTTTCTCTGCACGAGACAATAAAGAAAAATTGGAACAAGGACGTAACGGGCAGGGAAGATAATATGAGTTGGAATAGTGTTTACCTTGTCCCGGTTTCACATGTTACAGGTTTTTTGCAGAAAATCAATGAATTAAAAGATACGTGGGCTAATCTAGGTTGGAAATTCGAAGCAACCGGTCCATGGCCTGCTTATCATTTTGCTGGTTTATCTTGAAAGTGAGGGGGACAGCTGATGTCTACTCAGAGGGAAGGCCACGCCAACAAGGATATTTCACTGATTGATATTTTGGATGTCATTCTTGATAAAGGGGTGGCAATTAAGGGAGATTTAATGATTTCAATTGCCGGGATTGATTTGGTCTATCTTGATTTACGTGTCCTGATCGCTTCCGTTGAAACTCTTGTAAAAGCACAGGCTAATGAGCGGAAGGAGCTTTCATCCGAGCAATTTGATAAAGAAAGGGAGGAATTGGTTTATGCAACCGGCCAACCAGACAAATGGACGAATCAATTTGGATCCTGATAATGCAGAACATGGGTTAGCTCAACTTGTCATGACAGTTATCGAATTGTTAAGGCAAATTGTTGAGCGGCATGCGATACGCCGTGTCGATGGTGGGACGCTGACTGATGAACAAATTGAAGATCTCGGTGTGGCCCTCATGAATTTGGAGTCGAAGATGCATGAGTTGAAGGAGGTCTTCAACCTTGATGATGAAGATTTAAATATTGATCTTGGCCCGTTAGGAAGTTTGCTTTAGGCAAGTATTACCGATAAGAGGTGTGATAAACATGACAGTAGAACATCCGGTGAAAACAGACACGATTGTTGATGTTTTAGAGAAAATATTAGATAAGGGCGTTGTTATTGCCGGAGATATTACAGTTGGAATCGCTGATGTGGAGCTGCTGACGATAAAGATTCGCCTGATCGTTGCTTCCGTGGATAAGGCAAAGGAAATCGGGCTGGATTGGTGGGAGGCCGATCCCTATTTAAGCTCCAAGGCCTCGGAAACAAACAACAAAGCTTTGGAAGAGGAAAACAAGAAACTGAATGATCGGCTTCAGCGACTGGAACAAAAGCTGGATGTAAAAGAAAGCTTACCAGATAAGGCAACAACAGAAAATTATTAAAAAATGAAACGGAGGAATTGAAGATGATTGACAAAAAGAAGCAAGTAAAAAACCTAGTTACTGGCGGGTCTGTGAAAAGAACAATTGCAGGCGGGGTTCTCGGTGCAACGGCTGGATACTTTGCTAATCCTGAAAGAGCGAAAAAGCTATTGTCACGCCTTGACAAGGAAAATTAAAAAGAAAAGGGAGCTAATGTAGGGAAAGCTACAAAAGAAAAACTTACAGAATTTAAAGATACTGGAACAGTCAAAATGCAAGAGGCGAGATCCCATCTGCTGAAAAAGGATAAAGCTAACAATAGCGATGAAAGTGAGTCGAGGGAAAAACAAAAAACAAGTGAGGTTACGGACGAAGGAGAGGTGACCCTTGACGATTACCATGCTCTAGCTGCAGAAAACCAGAAATTAAATGAACGGCTTGGCAAGCTGGAGGAAAAGATGCAGAGTTTAAGCAAGGAGAATGAAGAAAAGTAAGAGGAAGACAACAAAACAAAAAAAGGCAGCAAAAAGAAAACAAAAGGTTCAAAAAAGATGGATGATAGGGAAGAGGACACGGCTGTTGCAAGAGAGGATGATACGGTTGCAAGTTAAATCATGGCGTGAAGGGGATGGTACTAATGAGTTCTGCAACCCAACCAAAAGATAATATACTGGAGTTTTTTGTAGAGGCTTCCAATAAATATGGTTTATCACTAGATATCACCTTGAATCTCAAGGGATTAGTCGTTACGGGGACAACAATCTCAGCTAAAGAATATTTCGAAAGCCTGAGCGAAAAATTCGAAGGCGGAAAGGATATTGCCCAAGAATTAAGCCAACAACTTGCTAAGGCGGGAGAAACGGCTGGCGAGAGTAATAACGAAGGGGCTAATTTCATCCATTTAAAGAACGCACGAATCTATTGCGGGGACAGTCATTCCACGCCATCAAAAGGAAAAATCATCTGGAGAGGGAAATTAGCTGAAGTCGATGGTTTTTTCCTCGGCAAAATACAAGAGACGAAAAGCAAAGGTGAAAAGAAATAAGCTTATTAACTTACCGGAAGCTAAAAAAGAGGGTTTGTCAAATAAAGTGTGTAAGTTAGAATTTACTCAAGAAGGTACCTGTTGTGTAGCAGGTGTCTTATTTTTTCCCGTCCAAATTCGTTACCATGTCTTTATGTAACATCCAAAGACCGTAACTAAAGGCTAATCTGTTGATCTAGGCAGCTATAAACCGGAATCACCCTCGGAAAAACGGGGAAATTACGGAAGATAGCAACCAAGTGGGGTTTCTTATTGGTCACTCTGCTCTTTCAAAACTACATATTAAGAAGTTAGACCAATAGTCTATTTAAATAGATTAGGAACATGATAAATGGTTCGCCTGTCTATGCTTCTGCTTCCAAACCATCCTCCTACAATTTACCACCCAATGGAACCCGGACTCAAAAGCTAAAATATACGTACTAAAATAGACGCTTGAAGGCAAGCGTCTATTTCATTTAGCCACCAATGATGTGATATCCCGAATCAACATGAAGAACTTCGCCGGTAATTCCTCTTGATAGTTCACTCATGAAGAATAATGTTGCATCGCCCACTTGATCTTGATCAATGTTACGGCGTAAAGGCGCTTTTTCCGTAATTACAGAGGTTTTTTCATTGAACCCGGATACACCTTTAGCGGATAATGTTCGAATTGGACCCGCAGAAACGGCATTTACCCGGATGCCATATTTTCCAACGTCCTCCGCCAAATACCGTACACTAGCCTCTAAGGATGCCTTTGCAACACCCATGACATTGTAGTTTTTAATAACTCGTTCTGCACCAAGGTAGGTTTGGGTAACAATACTGCCGCCCTCTGTCATGAGTTCTTTGGCAGCTTTTGTGACAGCTACAAGTGAATAAGCACTTATCTCCTGTGCCAATAAGAAGCCATCACGGGAAGTATCGGCATATTCGCCTTTTAATTCTTCTTTATTGGCAAAAGCAACAGAATGAACCAATCCATGAATAACGCCAACTTTATCCTTAATTTCACTGAAGGCAGATTGAATACTTTCGTCACTAGCAACATCACATGTGACAATTAATTTGGCTTCTATTCCGTTTTCCTCGAGCAGCTTGACTAATTTTTTATAGGAGCGTTCTTGTCTATTAGTGAAAATCAAATTTGCTCCCGCATTATGTAACGATTTGGTAATTCCCCAAGCAATGCTTCGCTGGTTTGCTACCCCCATTACAACGATATTTTTTCCTTTTAATAAATCGGACATTTGTTTACCTCCAATATATGAATACTGTACATATTATACCCCAAACCTTTCCGTTAAAGAAACCATAGTGTAAATGATGCTTAGCTGTTGATTAAATCAGGGGGCATTGCTGGAAGATGAGGAAATAACAACTTGGAAAGTGTGGATTTCGACCGGAAAAACAAGAACATCGACCGGAGAGCGGGAAGATCAACCGGAGGAGGAGAACATCGGCCGGAGAGCAGAAACATCGACCGGAAAGCGGAAACATCGGCGGAGGAGGAGAACATCGGCCGGAGAGCAGAAACATCAACCGGAGAGCAGAAACATCGGCCGGAAAGCGGAAACATCGACCGGAGAGCAGAAACATCGGCCGGAAAGCGGAAACATCGACCGGAGAGCAGAAACATCGGCCGGAGATCGGAAACATCAACCGGAAAATGCAAAATATCGGCGGTTGGAAAGGTTTTTCCGTTATAAAGTAAAAAAATATAAAAATCCTCTTTACAAAAATAGGTTATCTGTATATAATAAAATTCGTCGGTTTGCGACAAGGTTTTATTTTAATCGATGACAAAGCCGTTAAGGCCCGTTGGTCAAGTGGTTAAGACACCGCCCTTTCACGGCGGTAACACGGGTTCGAATCCCGTACGGGTCACCACTAAAGATAAAATGGCAATTTGGCGGACATGTTAAATAACGTTATGTCACAATACATGCACCACCACATCCTGTACATGGAGGATTAGCTCAGCTGGGAGAGCACCTGCCTTACAAGCAGGGGGTCGCAGGTTCGAGCCCTGCATCCTCCACCATCTTACCCGAGCAAAGCTGTAATGTTCCGGTTTTCCCGATCTTACTGAATAAGCTTCTGGAACGATGAGCATACTTAGGTAAGAAACTATAGGCCGGCCTAGCTCAATTGGTAGAGCAACTGACTTGTAATCAGTAGGTTGGGGGTTCAAGTCCTCTGGCCGGCACCATTTTTTTATGTATAAATCGTGAAATATGGTTAACAATACGGAGGGGTAGCGAAGTGGCTAAACGCGGCGGACTGTAAATCCGCTCCCTCAGGGTTCGGCAGTTCGAATCTGCCCCCCTCCACCATTATCAGATTGTTGGGCTATAGCCAAGCGGTAAGGCAGCGGGTTTTGATCCCGTCATTCCCAGGTTCGAATCCTGGTAGCCCAGCCATTTTTTTATTTTTTCAACCGTTTATTACATAAGGACTAGCAATTGCCAATATTGCTTTTGAGCCATTAGCTCAGTCGGTAGAGCATCTGACTTTTAATCAGAGGGTCGGAGGTTCGAATCCTCCATGGCTCACCATTTATTCCATTATTTAATAACAATTTATCCAAAAGAACTCTAGCATAAATGTCACTATCCATAGTATAATTAGAAAAAACAAGGTCGTACTGTTTATCAACAACCTTGTTTATTTGCATTTTACGCTGTTTTTTTACATAATAGAAAGAGTAAATTTTTTTCTAAAAACAAATCATACATGATATAAATATATTATACGGAAGGCAAAAGGATGAGTTGGTATGAAAACTTCCAGGATCCCCGGTTTTTACAATATGACTGTTGAAAAGCGGCGAGAGCTACTGGCATCTATGCAATTATTCAATGACGAACAACTAAATAATTTACGTAAAGCTGAGTCGTTACCATTAGGTACAGCGGATAATATGATTGAGAACGTTATTGGAACCTTTCCCTTGCCACTTGGATTAGGATTAAACTTTTTAATTAATGGCAAGGATTATGCTGTGCCAATGGCTATCGAGGAGCCATCTGTTGTAGCGTCTGCCAGTTATATTGCCAAAATTGTCCGGGATGCCGGTGGATTCACAACAGAATCGACAGGGCGAGTTATGATCGGGCAAATTCAGGTTGTCGGTTGCCCTGATATCGAAGGGGCTAAAAAGGCGATATTGGCGGAAAGGGACGCATTGCTAAATGATGCAAATGCTGCATATCCTAGTTTAGTCGCCAGGGGTGGCGGCGCAGAGGATCTGGAAGTTAGACTTTTAAATGAAGGTTCAGGATCAAAATATGGTAAAATGCTTGTAGTCCATGTATATATTAATACGTGCGATGCGATGGGTGCCAATATTATCAATACCATGGTGGAAGCATTGGCACCCTCAATAGAACAACTAACAAATGGGAAGGTGTATTTACGTATCCTTTCCAATTATGCAGATCGATGCCTGGCTAAAGCAAGCTGTGCCATCCCGCCTGAACTCTTAGGGTCGGATGATTTTGCCGGAGAAGCGGTGCGGGACGGGGTTGTACATGCTTATGAATTTGCTGCCTCGGATCCTTACCGGGCGGTTACACATAACAAAGGGATTATGAATGGAATTGATCCGGTTGTTATTGCTACCGGCAATGATTGGAGAGCAGTTGAGGCTGGGGCGCATGCATATGCAGCTCGTTATGGAAAATACAGCTCCATGACAACGTGGGCTGTTGATGATAACGGAAATTTGGTGGGAGAGCTTGAATTGCCAATGTCTGTAGGGACTGTTGGCGGTTCAATTCGTGTTCATCCCATGGCGCAAATTGCCCATACCATATTAGGGGTAGCGTCTGCCGAGGAACTGGCACAAATCATTGTAGCAGTTGGACTCGCGCAAAACCTTGGGGCACTAAAAGCCTTGGTTACGGATGGTATTCAAAAGGGACATATGGCCTTACATTCTCGGTCTGTTGCCATGGCAGCAGGAGCTACTGGGGAGATGATTGATATTATTGCAGAACAATTGATTCAGGAAAAAGAAATCCGTGTTGGAAAAGCTAAAGAATTGGTGGAAGAATATATAAAATGAGTGCAGAAAAGGCAACAACTTCAGAACAAACAGCTATCGGTTTAGCTCATAGTAAATTGATTTTAATTGGGGAACATGCAGTTGTGCACGGACAACCTGCAATCGCAATCCCTTTTCCTTTGGTTGGAGTGGAATCAGTGGTTGAAAACGTACCCGGAGCAGTCAAAATGGATAGTACGTTTTATCATGGCCCACTTGACTTGGCACCGGAGGCATTGGATGGAATCGTGAACTGTGTAAAAGCGGCTATAAAAAAGCTTGGTTTACCGTGTAAAGATTTGTTGATTCGTATAAAGTCATCGATACCACCTGGCAAGGGTCTGGGATCCAGTGCCTCGGTTGCTATTGCTGTAATACGTTCATTATTTGCATATGCAGATGAACCCTATACGGAGGAGGAATTGCTCAGTCTCGCTAATATTTCGGAGACTTATGCACATGGTGCGCCAAGCGGGATTGATACATTGACGATTACGTCGGGATCTCCTGTTTGGTATGAAAAGGGGAGACCGTTCTATTTTATTCAACCTAAAGCAGACTTCCATTTCGTCGTTGCTGACTCCGGGCGGATGGGGGATACAAAATCTGCGGTTGAATCAGTGGCACAGTTATTTAAATCCGCACCGAGGAGAATACAAGCCAGCCTTGATCGTATTGGGGAAATTACCCATCATGCCAGACGAGCACTTGAAAAGGCTAGTAAACATATTTTAGGCAAAACCTTGAATGAGGCACAAAAGGAATTGGAAGCTCTTGGTGTAAGTGATGCGGGGCTAAACAGACTAATTTATTTAGCCCGGAGTGAGGGTGCGTTAGGTGCAAAGCTAACCGGCGGCGGAAATGGCGGCTGTATTATTGCTTTAGCACGGAACGAGGCACATTCGCATTACCTGTCCGAGAAATTAAAAAGGTTCGGAGCGCATGCAGTTTGGCCTTTTGTATTACGAAAACAATTGTAACTATTTTACGAGTGTGTTCAAAAAAGAGGATAAAAAGGATCAAGGTCGGCTAACGTTTCAGGCGTCCTGTTGCATCGCCGACTACTGGCCCACGTGCGTGTAGGAGATCAAGGCGCGGCGGGAGCGAAAAGGAAGGCTTTCCGAATAGACATCGCAGGAAAAGCGCTAATATCCCAGGAGCGGGCTTGTACAAGACGTAGGGACTTCTGCTGTTGGCGATTGTGGTAAGGCAGTTTTAACGGAAGATCTCCCACTGCTACTTAGAAACATCGATGTGTCATTTTACCGGACTTTTTGAACGCCCTTACAGCTAAGATGAAATGAGGATATTGATGAAGGCAACAGCTAAAGCACATACAAACATTGCCCTGATAAAATACTGGGGGAAACGGGATGAATCCCTGATCCTGCCGATGAACAACAGTCTCTCATTGACACTGGACGTGTTCTATACGACAACTACGGTTACATTCCGTGAAGAGCTTTTCCAGGACGAGTTTCTTCTAAATGAGCAGGTTATTAGGGGTGAACAATATAATCGTGTTGCAGCGTTTCTTGATTTTATAAGAAGGGAAACGCAAGCAACAAGTTTACATGCTGAAGTCCGTTCGACCAATCATGTTCCAACCGCAGCAGGGTTTGCCTCATCAGCATCAGGATTTGCGGCATTAGCGGCAGCAACAACGAGAGCGCTTGATTTGTCGATTAGTGATCAGGAACTCTCGAGGTTGACCAGGCTGGGATCGGGATCGGCGTGCCGGTCTATTTTTGGCGGGTTTGTCGAATGGCATAAAGGAACGGAAAAGGATGGATCCGATTCCTATGCTGTTCAAGTGCAACCAGCGGAAGACTGGGATGTGAGGGTTGCAGCCGTGGTCTTATCGGAAACGACGAAAAAAATCTCCAGTCGGGAAGGTATGAAACGAACGGTTGACACATCGGTGTTTTATCCAGGTTGGTTAAAAAGTATTCCGCGTGATCTTGAGCAAATAAAGGACGGAATTAACCAACGCGATTTTGAGAAAGTTGGCAGCATCTCGGAGGCAAATTGCTTGAGAATGCATGCGACAACACTTGGAGCGAATCCGCCGTTTACGTATTGGCACGATGCAACACTTCGGGTAATGCAGGGAGTACAGGCGATGAGGGAGCGCGGGATTTCGGTATTTTTTACGATTGATGCTGGTCCGAATGTGAAAGTTCTCTATTTACCTGAAGATGAAACAATCGTGCAGGAAATGCTCCGTCAGATACCTGGTGTACATGATGTGATTGTCAGTCGATCAGGACAGGGAGTAACCTATTTATGAGACATTTGCCGAACGCATCCATGACGATTCAGGTACCAGGGAAGCTTATGGTAGCTGGAGAATTCGCTGTTCTGGAGCCATATCACCAATTAGTTGTCATGGCGGTTGATCGTTATGTTTATGCTACGTTAACCGAAAGCAGTGACAATTATTTATCTTTACTGGATTTCGAATTGACAAGGCTAGCGTGGAAATATGAGAATAGTGAAATCAGGATTGCTACAGATGATGGCCGTATCCGGTTTGTTAAAGATGCGATGACTGTTGCGATTACTTATTTAAAGGAACATGGGATTACGCCAGCTGCTTTTCATTTATCAATTAAAAGTGAGCTGGAAGACGCTTCAGGTGTAAAGTATGGACTAGGATCAAGTGCAGCTGTCGTGACTTCGGTTGTTGCCGCGATTTTGCACAAGTACTTACCTGCTCCTTCAGCAGAATTGATATTTAAACTGGCAGCTGTGGCGCATGTTAAAACACAAGGTAGTGGTTCTGGAGCTGATGTTGCTGCATCATCCTATGGCGGCATTCTTCGCTATAGCTCATTTCAAGCGGATTGGCTCCTTGAGAACTACCAAAAGACAAGTTCCCTCAGCGAACTGCTGGAAAGCGATTGGCGTTATTTTTCTGTTAAGCCAATCGTACTTCCGAAAAATGTGTATATCTGTATCGGGTGGACAGGGAAACCTGCATCAACTTCGAGGTTAATTCCGGAAATCCGTAAGCTTAATGGCGCTCAACCAAGGCTTTATAAGCAATTTTTACATGAGAGCGAACAGGCTGTTCATACCTTTTTAGAGGGATTTGAAAAAGAAAACTTGGATCTCTTGTTCAAAGGGGTCAGACAGAATCGGCATGCACTTGCTACTGTAGGAGAAAACGCTGGAGTTGATGTTGAAACACCTTTATTAAAAACATTGTGTGATCTGGCTGAACAACATGGTGGTGCAGGAAAGCCTTCAGGTGCTGGCGGTGGGGATTGCGGTATTGCGTTTATGCCAAGTAAGGAAAATGCCCAGCAATTATTGAAGGCCTGGCAGGATGCGGGAATAAAGCCGTTAACGATTAACCCCAATTCCGATGGGGCAAGGGTTGTGGAAACATTTCACGAATGATGATCAGGTAATGTCCTTCACGGGATTTATACCTGATTTTTTATATGATAAAGGTATAAATGGAAGGTGATCAAATGGGTTTTGTGAAAGGAATCAATCATTTGCTGTTTTCGGTGTCTGATCTGGAAAAGTCGATCGCATTTTATCAAGCGGTATTTGACGCAAAATTGCTCGTAAAAGGGCGAAAAACCGCTTATTTTGAAAGTAAAGAAAGTATATAAATTTAGGCTCTATTCTGCTTACGTCAGAGTTGGCCATGTCCAGCTCCAGCGCCCAGCAACTAGCAAACTTCACACTCCTTCACTACGATAAGTCAACATCGGTTCGCTTCCAGCTCACCGTGTTTCCTTTATCTCATTGCGGAGTGCTCCAGTTTGTACGTTGCTAAACGGGCGCTTCCGCTTTTCTTAACCTGGATGGATTATGGCTGGCGCTAAATGAGGAGACGGGTATTCCCCGAAAAGAAATTTGGGAGTCATATACACATACAGCTTTTTCTATCGAGGAAACAGATTTTGAATCCGTTTATCAGAAATTGCTGCAGCTTAATGCACATATTCTGCCGGGACGGGATCGTGATGAACGCGACCGGAAATCCATTTACTTTACGGATCCAGATGGGCATAAGTTTGAATTTCATACAGGAACGTTAAAGGATCGAATGGACTATTACAAAGCGGAGAAGCCGCATATGGAATTTTTTGATTAAGGAAAGCAAAGGTCTTTGATTGATGATCTTTGCCTTTTTATTAATTGTGTATTTTTTAACCATCTATCTGTTATCAATAAAATACCCACATCAAAAAAGCAGAAACAACGACAATGAAACGCCAATATCAACCGTGAAGAAAAAAACATCAGCGGAGTAACGCAAACATCAATCTGAACTACTATTACCTCCTGCATATATATACATATAAATGTCAAGTTGAGTCATTACCCTTATTTTAGCTAAAATAAAGACATGAGGAGGCAGATAGGATGAAAAAGGATATGTCTATCATCGGGGTACCGATGGATTTAGGACAAAATAGAAGAGGGGTTGATATGGGCCCAAGTGCAATGCGCTATGCAGGTGCTATTGAGAGATTACAACGTTTACAATATAATGTAAGCGATTTAGGGGATATCCCAATTAATCGGCCAGATGGAAAGGATGACAAGCGGGATGGAAACCTGCGTAACTTGCAACAAGTTGCTGAAGGGAATCAGGCATTAGCCGAAATGGTCGATCAGGAAATCGGCAAAAATCGGTTTCCGCTCATTTTTGGCGGGGATCATAGTATTGCGATTGGCAGTCTATCCGGAATTGCCAAGCATTATAAAAACCTGGGCGTCATTTGGTATGATGCTCATGGTGATTTGAATTGCGGAGAGACGTCACCATCAGGGAATATTCATGGCATGCCGCTTGCTGTCAGCCTTGGAATTGGGCATGAAAAACTAACAAATATGTTACATTACCAGCCTAAGGTCAAACCGGAAAACATCGTCATTGTCGGAGCGCGCTCACTCGACCCAGGTGAAAGAGAATTAATCAGAGAAAAAGGTATAAAAGTGTACACCATGCATGAAATTGATCGGATCGGTATGACGAAGGTGATGCAAGAAACAATTGACTATTTACAGGAGCGTACAGATGGTGTTCATCTTAGTCTTGATCTGGATGGACTGGATCCATCGGAAGCACCAGGCGTAGGGACTCCAGTCCTGGGTGGACTAACCTATCGCGAAAGTCATTTGGCGATGGAGATGCTTGCTGAAGCAGACATTCTTACATCTGCAGAATTTGTCGAAGTAAACCCGATATTGGATGACAAGAACAAGACGGCTACAGTTGCGGTCGGATTGATGGGGTCCTTATTTGGTGAAAAATTAAAATGAAAAATAGACTTTACAACTTTTATAAATAAGCGTAAGATAATGAGCATCATATTTTTACTTTTCATAACCGCTTAATTTCTAAATGAAAACGGGGGAACCATTTTTGTGATGTGATCATCACTAGGGGTGAATCCATATTAATGGTAGGGTGACTCTTAACACCCGAATCCGACAGCTAACCTCGTAAGCGTCCGTAAGAGGAGATACAGTGCTCATTACTGATCGAACCACAGGGCTCTGCCTCTGTGGTTTTTAGGTGACTGTAATGTGCATGTGGATTTATTTTCCTCGATATATAGCCAAAGAGGAGAAACAGCAGATGAATTTACGTAAAAGACGAATCAATCTTCACCCACCGCAATTTGTTATTTTAATTTTTAGTTGTTTTATTCTGATTGGTACTGTCCTGCTGAAGCTGCCATTTGCAACTACTGTATCGATTAGCTGGATTGATGCACTATTCACGAGTACATCAGCGATGACGGTTACGGGACTTGCTTCCGTTGACACAGGTACAACATTTACTTTATTTGGGCAAGTTGTTATTTTGGGGTTAATTCAAACGGGTGGTCTTGGTATTATGACCTTTGCTGTCCTGTTATTTATCATGCTTGGGAAGAAAATAGGTCTGAAGCAGCGCCTGATTATTCAACAAGCATTAAATCAGCCAAATCATGGTGGAGTGATTCGGCTGGTAAAGCAGCTATTCTTCTTTTCCATTACAATTGAAGCAATAGCTGTTATCATTCTGACGTTTCGCTGGGTGCCGGAATTTGGCTTACAAAAAGGAATTTATGTTAGTATATTTCATTCCATTTCCGCTTTTAACAATGCGGGTTTTTCTGTTTGGCCTGACAGCTTATCAGCTTATGTTGGCGATCCAATTGTTAATAGTGTGATTAGCCTATTATTTATTACTGGTGGAATTGGATTTACGGTTTTAACAGATATGTGGTATAACCGATCTTATAAGAAGTTTTCACTGCACACCAAATTAATGATCGTCGGTACAGTAGTGCTGAACGTTGCCGCTATGTTATTTATCTTTATTTTTGAGTTTAATAATGATGCAACATTAGGGACTTTATCATTTATGGATAAATTATATGGCTCGTATTTTCAAGCGGTAACGCCAAGAACGGCAGGGTTTAATTCGGTTGATATCGGTGGCCTGGAAGAACCTACTATATTACTGATGATGCTATTAATGTTCATTGGTGCAGGTAGTGCATCTACCGGAGGCGGGATCAAATTAACAACTTTTCTAATTATTGTATTTGCTGTTGTTAACTTCTTAAAAGGCAAGAAAGAAATTGTTATTAAACATAGACGAATTGACAATACACTAGTCGTCAAATCACTAGCCATCTTAACCATAAGCTTAACCTTTATTTTCCTGGCTATTTTGACATTGAGTATTACGGAACGTAGGCCCATTCTGCCAATTGTTTTTGAGGTGATTTCAGCGTTTGGAACAGTAGGATTGTCAATGGGGCTGACCGCCGATTTATCAGATGTTGGGAAGTGTATTATCATCTTTATGATGTTTATTGGCAAGCTGGGCCCGCTTACGTTAATGTTTTCATTAGCAAAAACCAAATTCGATAAGGTCCGTTATCCGAGTGAGGACGTTTTAACAGGATAAAAAAATCGAAACAAATAAAAAAGACATTGAATTCCGTGAAGAAATTTTGATGTCTTTTTTTACCCTTATTATTTTCTATTGTCATGATGAATTATATGTATTATCCAAGAAGTAAGCTGTTATGCACTTGCTGCTGCTTTAGTATGATATTCATTCAATAATTCATCCAATTGTTTACTGGATTTTACGACAATATCAGACGTTAATTCATACGAGCAACTTAACGTGATCATTTCATTACGACATTGTTCGATTTTTTTTAGTAAATTTTCCACACAACTATCCCCCTATCTAGTATACTATAATATGGAATTCCCTATATATTTGCAATAAAAAAGTTTTTATTTTTTTATAAGAAAAGTGAAACCTTTTGAGACTTGATTCGTAACACAATTTACCGCAGGCTAGCGGAGGTACTTGATAATGGACTTGATGATTAAAGAGAAAATAAAACAGGTAAAAAAAGGTGATCAAGCGGCTTTTGCCGATATCGTTACCTTTTTTCAGAATAAAATTTACCAGCATTGTTACAGGATGCTTGGTAATGCGCACGAGGCGGAGGATATAGCGCAAGAGGCTTTTATTCGGGCATATATCAATATCGATTCGTATGATGAAGGGCGGAAGTTCTCTACCTGGCTCTATCGAATTGCAACAAACTTGACGATCGATCGTTTACGAAAACGGAAACCGGATTATTATCTTGATGCTGATATAAAGGGTACAAAGGGATTGGATATGTATTCCCTGCTTCAGGCCGATAATCGATTGCCAGAAGAAGAAGTGGAAAATTTGGAATTACAGAGCTATATTCATCAGGAAATTTCCGAGTTGCCACCGAAATACCGATCCATTATTATGTTAAGGTATTTAGAGGAATTTTCCTTGAAAGAAATTAGTGAAATCCTGGACATTCCATTAGGGACGGTAAAAACGCGGATTCACCGAGGACGGGAAGCATTACGCAAAAAGCTTCGTCACGTGTAAAGGAGTGTGGACAGTTTGGGATGCAATCATGAAGCGATTGAGCTTATGCATAAATATTTAGATGGAGATTTAACGAAAACGGAAGAAGCGAACTTGCGCCTGCATTTGGAAAACTGTGAAAGCTGTCAACAGCACTTTCATGAATTAAAACGGACGATTACCTGGATTCAAAGTACCGAGCGTATAGAGGCGCCGCAAGACTTCACACAAAAGGTTATGGCGAAGCTGCCAAAGGAAAGAAAACGCGTCAGCTACAAGCGCTGGTTTAAGGCGCACCCAATCATTACTGCTGCTGCGATATTTTTTATTCTAATGTTTAGTGGAATATTCTCTGCCTGGAATCAGGATAACCAGCTAGTTGTCTCCAAACAGGAAAATTTAGTCATAGATGGAGACACCGTTATCGTTCCGGAGGGGGTAACGGTTTCTGGAGACCTGCTTGTTAAAAATGGCAATCTGAAAATTGACGGAACTGTTGACGGCAATGTTACTTTGATTAATGGAAAACTTATCGACAGTTCCATTGACGGGAAAGGACTAATGGCCTCGGTAGGGGAAGTTAACGGGGAATTTAAACAGGTTGATCAGGTTTTTGAATGGATTTGGTACCATTTAAAAAATATTTTTCGAAGCATTTTTTCATTCGGGGAATTATAATCCGGAAAATTGGAGGCGCTGGGCTGGACGTTGTTTATTATGACGCCCAGTTATCCGGCGCATAAATTGGGTCCACTTGCTGGCAACAGAAGATGGTCTAAAATTTCACCTGGGATATTTCCCGGGTTTTTTATTAGGTAAAAAGTATAAGAATATGGGCTCTATTCCGCTTATGTCAGGATAGGCCACGTCCGGCTCCAGCACCCAGCGGCTAGTATGCAACACCCGCCTCCGTACGATAAGTCAACATCGACTCCCTCTGGTCGTCGTGTTTCCTTTATCTCCTACGGCTCAGTCCAGCATATACGCCGCTAACCGGGTGCTTGCGCCTTTGTTCTTTTCATTGGGGAAATATGATATAATATATACTGTTATTAAGTATAGAATGGATGGAGTTTTATGATCAGAGGGAAGTGTAAGCATGCTTGATGGGGGATTTGACGTTTTAGACCTGCTTCGAATTGGCGTAGATATTGGTCTCGTCTGGTATGTATTATATAAATTAATCATGTTAATCAGAGGTACAAAGGCAATTCAGCTCTTGAAGGGAATTGCAGTCGTATTGATAGTTTGGCTTTTAAGTATTGTATTCGAGCTGCAAACAGTTCAATGGATAACCAATTACGCTATAACTTGGGGATTTTTGGTAATTGTGATTTTATTCCAGCCAGAACTTAGAAGGGCATTAGAGCAGCTTGGCCGTGGCAATTTTTTTTCCAGGGGAGCAAGGTCGGAGGAAGAGAGGATCGAACAGACAATTGAAGCGATTGTTCAATCGGCAAACTATATGGCCAAACGGCGTATCGGTGCACTTGTTTCGGTTGCTCGTGAAACAGGGATGGGTGACTATACAGAAACAGGTATCCAGATCAATGGAAAACTGACACACCAATTATTAACTAATATCTTTACCCCGAATACACCGTTGCATGATGGTGCTGTCATTATAAAAGGGGAGGAAATCGTAGCTGCAGCCTGTTACTTACCATTATCGGAAAGCCCGTTTATCTCAAAGGAGCTAGGAACAAGGCACCGGGCGGCAATGGGGATTAGTGAAGTGACAGATGCGTTGACGATCGTCGTATCGGAGGAAACAGGCTATATATCTTGTACAAAAAATGGTGAATTACATAGGAATTTGGACCAGGATGGGTTAAGAGACTTTTTACGAGAAAATTTAGCCTTAACATTGAAATCCCCTGAATCAAAGTCATGGATCAGGAGGGGGAAACGAAATGGATAATTGGTTTAAAAGTAAATGGTTTGTCCGAGCTGTTTCGTTGGCGTTTGCGGTATTGCTGTTCATATTTGTCAATGTGGAAATAAATGATAAAAGTGCTGAAAATCGATTTTTTGGTACGTCAAATGAAACACAGACGATCGATAATGTCCCCGTGGATATTCGAATTGATAAAAACTTTGTCGTAAGCGGTGTACCAGAGCATGTACGTATGTCACTCGAGGGACCGCAGAGTGTATTGGCACCGGCGGCAAAACAGCGGAATTTCGAAGTGTTTGTCGATTTGCGTGGTTTAGGCGAGGGAAAACACAAGGTAGAAATAAAATATGCCAATATCTCGGACGATTTGAAGGTCTATATCGAACCGAAGACGATTGATGTCGTTATTGAAGAGCGAGCATCAAAGGAATTTAATGTGGATGTTGATTTTATTAATGAAGATAAGCTGCCTAGTGGTTATGAGCTTGGAGATTTCATGGTCAATCCCCAAACCGTAACAATTAGAAGCTCAAAAAGCGTTGTAGATCAGATCGCCTCCGTAAAGGTGTTTGTCGATGTTGCGGAATTAACCGAATCGATTAATAGCCGAGAGGTTCCGGTCAAGGTTTATGACAGTCAGGGGAATGAATTAAATGTTGCGATTGACCCGGAAAATGTTGAAGTATCAGCAGAAATCAATAATCCAAGTAAAAAAGTACCGGTAAGTGTGAAGACAACCGGGAAATTGCCAGATGGTTACTCGCTTGTATCCATTACTCCTGAAGTTAATGAAATAGAGGTTTTTGGGACAAGCAATTCACTACAGGATCTTGAACAGGCTGCTACAAAAGAAATTGATTTATCCAAAATTACGGAGTCAGGGACAATTGATATTGGTTTTGCCTTGCCGGATGGTGTGAAAGCCCGTGATCAGGATTCATTAAATGTAACCATAGAACTTGAACAGACGAAGACGACGGAAACGACGAAAACAACGAAAACGACGAAAACAATTAACGATGTCCCTATTGAGGTAGAAAATCTGGGGAATGAACAAGAAGTGTCGTTTGTTGAGCCAAATAGTCCAAAAATGGATGTTACAGTTAATGGGAAACAGGAAGATATAGATAAACTCAAAAATGAAGATATTAAGCTATCCGTTAATGCGGATGGACTGGGTGAGGGAGAACATCAGGTTCCGGTAATGATTGAAGGACCTGAGGGCAATGAGTATACAGGTGAATTTGAAGAGGTAACCATTGAAATCACTTAGACACAGAAGTGGAAGTGACCGGTTCAATTAGTACTGCCGGTCTGTAGGATAAACGGGTAAGGTTTTATTAGCTAAAAGGGAATGTTTAACAGTTAAGAAGGATAGACAATTTTACTCTCACTTTGCAAGAGTTGGTTAATTGGAGAAAAGGAGAGGTACAGCATGGGAAATTATTTTGGAACAGACGGTGTCAGAGGAGTAGCAAATCTTGAATTGACACCAGAATTAGCATTTAAAATAGGACGCTTTGGCGGATATGTATTAACAAAGGAAACAGAAAAGCCGAGAGTCCTAATTGGACGTGACACCCGTATTTCCGGTCATATGCTGGAAGGGGCACTTGTTGCAGGGCTGTTATCGATTGGTGCTGAGGTAATGCGGTTAGGCGTTATTTCAACTCCGGGGGTTGCTTATTTAACAAAAGCAACGAGTGCACAGGCAGGGGTGATGATTTCTGCTTCGCATAATCCGGTCGAGGATAACGGGATCAAGTTTTTTGGACCGGATGGCTTTAAACTGTCGGATGAACAGGAGGATGAGATTGAGGCACTAATGGAAGGCGAGGATACCCTTCCACGCCCGGTTGGTGCTGATTTAGGAATTGTGAATGATTACTTTGAAGGTGGACAGAAATATCTTTCCTTCTTAAAAGAGTCGATTGATAATGATTTTGCCGGACTGGAAATCGCCTTGGATTGTGCGCATGGTGCAACCTCGGGACTGGCGACACATTTGTTTGCCGATTTGGAAGCAGATATTTTCACGATCGGTTCATCACCGGATGGCTTGAATATTAATGATGGGGTTGGTTCCACACACCCTGAGAGCTTGCAGGCCTTTGTTACCGAGAAAGGGGCAGATATTGGCCTTGCATTTGACGGAGACGGTGATCGTCTGATTGCCGTTGACGAAAAGGGAAATATTGTTGATGGCGATAAAATCATGTATATTTGTGGAAAATATATGAATGAAAAAGGTTTCCTGCGACATAAGACAGTTGTCTCCACGGTGATGAGCAATCTGGGTTTCTATAAGGCGCTAGAGAAGCATGGGATGCGCAGTGATAAAACTGCCGTTGGTGACCGTTATGTCATGGAAGAAATGCGTAAGGGCGGCTACAATCTGGGTGGTGAACAGTCTGGCCATATTATCTTCCTCGATTACAATACAACGGGCGATGGAATGTTATCAGCGCTTCAGTTAGTAAACGTGATGAAGGAAACGGGCAAGAAATTGTCGGAACTTGCTGATGAAATGGAAGTATATCCGCAAGTACTTAAAAATGTGAAGGTAACCGACAAGAAAAATGCTATGACCAATCCGCAGATAAAAGAGGCGATCGATGCAGTTGAACAGGAAATGGCCGGGGAAGGACGCGTGCTTGTCCGACCGTCAGGGACAGAGCCGCTTGTCCGGGTCATGGTGGAAGCGTCATCCAAGGAAGACTGTGAACGGTATGCGGATCGGGTTGTCAAAGTAATTGACGATTTACTGGGAATAAAATAATACAATTTGCCGAAACTGCTCTTATATAAGAGCAGTTTTTTTCGCCTTTGAAATTATTCACAGGGCCTGACGACATTTGCTTTCTAAAATTTGGCTGGTCAACGAAATTACTAATTGGAATTATAATGGGCCAAACAAAACGGTTATCATTAAGCAAACAGGTAAAGATTACTAGAGCAGATATTAAGGTGCAATTTATTACGCATTAACGGACTGTAATATCCCCACTAAATGAAGTTTCACTTTATCATAAAAGAATTTTAGAACATAGCCTGTTTAAACCGCGGAAATGAAGAATATATTCTATCAGCCCAAAACTGCCTCATAAAGGAATAATTGCAAGGATGAAATACGGAGTTACAAAAAACGAAAGTCGTAATGAAAACTTGCATCAATATAGTTCCTTAGTCCTACATAATGTAAGAAACACAGCCTTTTGTCACAAATCTATTATATTTGTAATACATTCTAGTAGATTTGGTAATGCTTGTAATAGAGTCTTAACGATTCTGTAACTGCATTGCCTCATTTCCTGTGATAGTATAGGCAATGTCAGAATTTGAAGGAGGGACTA
This sequence comes from Lentibacillus populi, assembly GCA_014642895.1. Taxonomy (GTDB): domain Bacteria; phylum Bacillota; class Bacilli; order Bacillales; family Amphibacillaceae; genus Lentibacillus_C; species Lentibacillus_C populi. The sequence continues at coordinate 119,369 of BMJD01000005.1, read as the reverse complement.
CCCTATGAAGAAAATGGTAGCAGCACTTGCTACAGGTGTCATGATTGCTGGCGCGGCTGTAACGAATGTTTCAGCAGAAGAATACAAAGTCCAAGAAGGAGATAGCCTCTGGGACATTGCAAATGAATACAACACTACCGTTGATGACTTAGTTGAAATAAACGAATTGAAATCTACCACTATTCACCCGAATCAAAAACTATTTATCAATGAGACATATAAGGTGGAAAAAGGTGATACATTAAGCGGTATCAGTAAAAAGTTTGATGTAGCGGTAGATGATATTAAGGAATGGAACGATTTAACATCTGACTTGATAGTAGCCGGCCAGAAATTAGAAATTAAAGGTGTAAACATTGTCCAGGAAGAGCAATCAACCAACGATGCTACTAACGTATCAAACGATGACGCTGTTGAATCATCATCAAACGATAATGAAAGCACGAATGAAAATACACAGAAGGCTTCTAAAACGGAACCTGCCAAAACGGTAAAAAAAGATGACACACCACAAGGTAAAACAGTTACGGTTAAAGCAACAGCTTATACATCCGATTGTGACGGATGCTCAGGGGTGACATCAACAGGGATTGACTTGAATGCAAATCCAGATGCAAAAGTAATCGCAGTTGATCCAGATCTAATCCCGTTAGGTTCAGAAGTTTATGTAGAAGGCTATGGGCATGCAACTGCAGCAGACGTTGGCAGTGCTATCAAAGGCAATAAAATTGATGTCCACGTTCCAAACAAAGACGATGCAACCCAATGGGGTGTACGTACAGTGGACGTAACGATCCTAAAATAAAATAAACATTTGAATTGTTGAATGTTAGCAAAGTATCAGGAAAACACCTTTATATTTGGTGTTTTCCTTTTTTTATGATAAAAAAAACATGGAATTACGATTGTATGGTTAAAGAAGCACGATTTTGGTCATTTGTATCAGCTGGCTTGGAAATAGTTTGTGTATAGCCAATAATACCAAATCCAAGGATTAACACCAAAAATAACGCGATTAAAACTTTTTTCATGTTATCTCCCCCGCCTTCACTTTTGCTGTCTAGGATTAGTATAATCAAAATTTGCCCTCCAAACCATTGATTTTCGTTACATTTTGGCGGTAATTCTTACAAAAATGAAAGAAACTGATTAGATATAGATGGAAGGAGGGGATAACTTAGGAGCATTACCGTTTAGACAGGTAACGCTCGCTCGTGCTGGATAAACACCAGGCACCTTTGCATCTACTTGCAGAAGGCCTTATTTCCGCATAATTATACGTTATGATCAGCAACATAATATCGTACACACAGCCATTAATAAACAAAAAGGAATAACTATGGTAAACTTATTTATGGAATAAGGTTATGCTCCGTTAATACGTTTACATATGAAGGAGGAAATTAAAATGACAAGCAAGGCACTGCAATCTTTTTTAGATGAAAATATTGCTGACTTAAAGGAACGTGGTTTATATAACGAAATTGATCCGGTTGAAGGTGCAAATGGGCCGGTTATCACGATCAACGGGAAAAAACTGATCAACCTGTCCTCGAATAACTATTTGGGGCTGGCAACTGATGATCGCCTGAAAAAGGTTGCAAAAGAAGTAGTCGATACTCATGGTGTTGGTGCGGGGGCTGTTCGAACCATTAACGGTACACTCGATCTGCATCTTGAATTGGAAAAGAAATTGGCGGAATTTAAAGGGACAGAAGCAGTTATTTCCTACCAATCTGGATTTAACTGTAACATGGCCGCTATTTCGGCCGTTATGGATAAACACGATGCTATTCTCTCTGATGAATTAAACCACGCTTCCATTATTGACGGCTGCCGCTTATCAAAGGCTAGAATTATCCGGTTCAACCATTCGGACATGGATGACCTCCGGCAAAAGGCGAAGGAAGCAGTCGAATCCGGGAACTACAATAAAATAATGGTGATTACCGATGGCGTATTTTCGATGGACGGAGATGTCGCGGATCTGCCGGGAATTGTTAAGGTGGCCGAGGAATTTGACCTGATTACATATGTTGATGATGCCCATGGATCCGGTGTTTTAGGAAAAGGCGCAGGAACCGTCAAACATTTCGGCTTACAGGACAAAATTGATTTCCAAATGGGGACACTTTCCAAGGCAATTGGTGTGATCGGTGGCTATGTAGCGGGCAAGGAAAATTTAATTGATTGGCTAAAAGTTCGCTCACGCCCATTTTTGTTCTCGACAGCAGTAACACCTGCCGACGCAGCAGCTGCAACCAAAGCAATTGAATTGTTAATGGAAAGTACGGCACTAAATGAAAAGCTTTGGGAAAATGGCGATTACCTGAAAGCGGGACTGAAAAAATTGGGCTTTGATATCGGCGACAGTGAAACGCCGATCACACCATGCATCATTGGTGAGGAAAAAGCTGCACAGGAATTCAGCAAGAAACTAATTGAAGCGGGTGTTTATGCAAAATCAATCGTTTTCCCGACCGTGCCAAGAGGAACAGGGCGTGTTCGTAATATGCCAACAGCTGCACACACGAAAGCGATGCTTGATGATGCATTGGCTATTTATGAAAAAACAGGGAAAGAAATGGGATTGATTTAGGTAGTGGGTAAGGCTGGGGATGAAGGAAATGACGCCGATTTTTCCGATATGATTCTCCGTTTTTTGGAAGCATAATGATAATGAACGATTAGAGGTCAGATGGCGGATTTGGTAGAAATTGATAAGCTAGCCAATTTCGCCATCTGGTACATCTATGACTTTATCACGCTTAACGGGCTATTACCTCTAGCTTTATGTGTGAGTAAACCAAAAGTGGGAAGATGGGAGCGAAACAGTCTTGATTCGTTCAAGGGGAGGAAGGGCAGGTTAAAACCGCCGCATGCCTTCACCTGCACGAGCACGTCCTGCGCGTCAGAACCCCAACTGAATAAAGTTTCACTTTATAACAAGGAGTAAAATGGAATGAAAAAGATTCTAGTCACTGGTGCTCTTGGACAGATCGGTTCAGAGCTTGTTACAAAACTTCGTAAAACATATGGTACGGAAAATGTAATTGGAACAGATATAAAGAAACAGGAAAAAAATGATGGTCCATTTGAAATTGTTGATGTAACGGACGGCGACCGATTGTTTTCGGTTGCCAAAGAACATCAGGTAGATACCATTATGCATTTAGCAGCATTATTATCGGCCAAAGCGGAAATAATCCCGAAAATGGCCTGGGACTTAAATATGGGTGGGCTAATCAATGCATTAGAGGTGGCGCGCGAGCTTAATTTGCAATTTTTCACCCCTAGTTCAATTGGAGCGTTTGGGCCGTCAACACCAAAAGATCATACACCACAAGATACAATCCAGCGCCCAACAACGATGTATGGCGTTAATAAGGTGGCTGGCGAACTACTTTGTGATTATTATTATCATCGATTCGGTGTTGATACGCGTGGGGTGAGGTATCCTGGATTAATTTCGCATGTGACATTGCCAGGCGGCGGCACAACTGATTATGCCGTGGAAATTTATTATGAGGCAATTAACAACAAAGCATATACCTCTTACATTGCTGAACATACTTATATGGATATGATGTACATGCCCGATGCGTTAAACGCCATTATGCAGCTGATGGAAGCAAATCCGGACAACCTGAAGCATCGCAATGCATTTAATATTTCAGCGATCTCCGCAGCACCAGAGGATTTTGCAAAAGAAATCAGAAAGCATATACCCGAATTTACGCTTTCGTATGATGTTGATCCAGTACGACAAAATATTGCTGAAAGCTGGCCAAATTCACTTGACTCTTCAGCGGCAGCAGATGAGTGGGGGTTTAAAGCGGAATATGATATTGGCAGGATGACTGAGGATATGTTGGAGAAAATTGCTGGGAAATGAATGATGGAGAGGCCTTTTCTTTTGAGAGAGGGCCTTTTTATAGGAGGGAGATTGTTGGGGGTGTGGAGGATTGAGCTAAGAATGCGGAGGTTTTGACCGGAGCATCAACAGTGAAATGGTGAGCATCGACAGGGAAGAGAGCAACATCAACAGTGGAAAGGTGAGCATCGACAGAGAAGAGAGCAACATCAACAGTGGAAAGGTGAGCATCGACAGGGAAGAGAGCAACATCAACAGTGGAAAGGTGAGCATCGACAGAGAAGAGAGCAACATCAACAGTGGAAAGGTGAGCATCGATAGAGAAGAATGCAAAGTCAGTCGGGGCTTTCGCAGATTAATACGGAAAACAATCAGAATGGAAGCTTTGATTAAGATTAATATAAAGAATCCATTTTGAATAAAGATTGATCAAAATGGATTCTCATCTATCAAATTTCAAAAAAGTTAGATCATTTTCTGCTTGTGTCACTCAACAGTCCAGCAGCTAATGTAATATTAATCAAATAGTTGAAACACAGACTTATGCTTACCCGGGTAATCGGAGTTTTGTGGATAATTTTCAATACTTGGGGCGAGATATTTTCTTGCACTATTTTTCCCAACATAGTGGAGTTTCATTGACTTCAGTAGATAATACATTACACTTGGTGAATCAATTTTTAGTAGTTCACGGCATTGCCGGTTGGTGATTGTATTATTAAAAAGTAGGAAATAATCCAAAATAATACGCTCATGCAACAATTTAATCTCTGCAGTACAGCTTCGGCAAGTCCACTTCTTGTTTATGCGTTCGACTGCTGTCTGCCAGCATGAGGGACAAACAATTCCATCAATAAGGTGCTTCTTTTGAATATTATATTGTTTTATTAAGTTGGGGTGATGTGGTATATCCCCACTTAATATGGCATTATTTAAATTTTTTATTTGAATATTGCTTAGCACAGTTTCAGTGTAATTGTCTGTTAATGCTTTTAAATGTAAATGTAAACTTTCCTTCCGTATCAATTTTCGATAAATAACGGGATCGTCCTGTTGGATTTTAATTATCGTTGATGGGTTACTGCTTACGACTAATGTTTCGATTGGGATAGACATGTTAAATTGCTGCAGCCATGCTTTTAAATGCATTTTTTGTGTCTCTGCCTGTAAAACAGGATCCTGAAATGCGGTGATTTTTCCACCATTAATCTGAACTAACTGATGCAACTCCGGATCGTATTCAATTGTACCAGCGAGATTTTTAATTTCTACAATGCATAAGAATGTTTTGGAAACGATCAGTGTATCAATTTGAAAATTCTTATTGTGGATTTTCAGGCGAATGTTGTGGAAAATGTAGAAGTTTTTATGGGGAAAAAGCGATAAGTTATAATCTACATCTTTTTCACCGCGATACCCGGCATTAAATCGATTAAAGTCTTCTGTGAGCTTTCGGTGTGTCCGGTAACCTTCTTTCAAATTCCGAAACAATGCCTCATAGCATAAAATAACGTATGGTTTTGTTCTATACTTTACCGTAAACAAATAAAAATCCTCCTCCTAGTGGTTGATATTGTAAGATATTCGACAAAAAAGATGAAATTCCTTTATTAATATAGGAACTTTTCATGATCTATTTGCCGATAATATCAAAATGCCCATGGAATATCAGGGGGAGAGTACGAAGCATCAACAGTAGAACGCGCAACATCGATAGCAAAAAGCAGAACATCAACAGTAGAACGCGCAACATCGATAGCAAAAAGCAGAACATCAACAGTAGAACGCGCAACATCGATAGCAAAAAGCAGAACATCAACAGTAAAACGCGCAACATCGATAGCAAAAAGCAGAACATCAACAGTAAAACGCTCAGCAACGTCGGCAGTAAAACCCGAAACACCAAATACGTCCCTCAACATCTTTCATATAGTCTAGCCCGGAATATGCAATAAATAAAAAATGCCTCTCAATCAAGGAGGCATTTCCATTAATACATTGCCGCAATTTCCTTCTGCAGCCTCTGATCCTGTACATACTCATCATAGCTCATCTCTTTATCGATGATTCCATTTGGTGTAAGCTCAATCAAGCGATTGGCAATACTTTGGATGAACTGATGATCATGCGATGTAAAGAGAATGGATCCTTTAAACTTGATTAATCCATTATTTAAAGCGGTAATCGACTCCAAATCCAAGTGGTTCGTCGGTTCATCAAGCAGTAAAACATTGGCATGGCTGAGCATCATTTTTGACAGCATGCAACGGACCTTTTCGCCACCGGATAATACACTTGCTTTCTTTAATGCTTCTTCTCCCGAGAATAGCATTCGTCCAAGAAAGCCGCGTAAAAATGTTTCAGTTTCGTCCTCCGGTGAATATTGCCGTAACCAGTCCACTAGTGGCAGATCATTGTTTTCGAAGTACTCCGAGTTGTCCTTTGGAAAATAGGATTGGGAAGTGGTGACACCCCATTTATACGTACCAGTGTCAGGCTCCATTTCTCCCATAAGAATTTTAAATAAGGTTGTCTTGGCGATATCATTTTTCCCGACAAAAGCGACTTTGTCATCTTTGTTGATCGTAAAACTAACGTTATCCAATACTTTTTTACCGCCAACCGTTTTGGTCAAACCTTCTACACGGAGTAAATCATTGCCGATTTCACGACCCGGTGTAAAAGCAATATATGGATATTTGCGGGATGATGGTTTAATGTCATCCAATGTAATAGTTTCCAGCAGCTTTTTCCGTGATGTCGCTTGTTTGGATTTGGAAGCATTCGCGCTAAATCGGGCAATGAATGATTGTAATTCCTTGATCTTCTCCTCTTTTTTCTTGTTCGCCTCCTGTGCCATCTTTAATGCAAGCTGGCTTGATTCGTACCAGAAGTCGTAGTTGCCAATATAGATCTGAATTTTGCCGTAGTCGACATCGGCAATATGGGTACACACTTTGTTTAAAAAATGCCGGTCGTGAGAAACAACGATAACGGTATTTTCAAAGTTAATCAGGAATTCCTCCAACCATTGAATGGCTTGGATATCCAAACCGTTTGTCGGCTCATCAAGCAATAAAATGTCCGGATTTCCGAATAATGCTTGGGCGAGCAATACCTTAACCTTCTGATCACCAGCTAAATCAGCCATTTTTGTTGTGTGAAGTGATTCATCAATACCTAATCCCTTAAGCAGGATCGCAGCGTCTGATTCAGCCTCCCAGCCATTCATTTCGGCAAATTCACCCTCAAGCTCTGCTGCACGCATTCCATCTTCCTCGGAAAAATCTGTTTTCATGTAAATAGCGTCTTTTTCCTGTTTTACCTTGTATAAACGCTCGTGCCCCATTAGAACAGTATCGATAACTTGATAGTCCTCATAGGCGAAATGATCCTGTTTTAATACAGCCATCCGCTCACCCGGAGACAGCGAAACATTGCCGGATTGGGCTTCCACTTCACCGGATAATACTTTCAGGAAGGTGGACTTGCCGGCACCATTCGCACCGATCACTCCATAACAGTTGCCATGGGTAAATTTTAAATTTACATCTTCAAATAATTTTTTATCACCATATCGCAAACTGATATTTGTAACAGTTACCATTTGTTTCATATCCTCCTTAGAAAAACTCGGCATCCGCCTCGTCCTTAATCGTGGGTGCCGAAGTTTTTCTTATACTTTAATATTATAAAAACGTAAACTTTCTTAAAGAGGATGTTCAAAAAGTCACCAAATGATAAGCGGCGACTTTTTGAACACGCACTTAAAGTAAAAAAAAGTAATCATGGCTAGCTTAAGGGATTTACAGGGTTTCGTCAATCTTAAATGTGCATATAATAGAAAAAGCAATGTAAATTGTAAACCTAATCAGGAAAACATTCACAAAATAGCAAAAATCAGCTTGTATATTTTCGGCTTTTTCGGTAAAGTTTTAGGTAGTGTTTATTTTCATTAATTTTTTTATGAAAGGACTATATTTTTACAGGAAAATATGTAACAATGAAGCAACGTGATTTTTGTTTTGTGATTAGCATATACAGTCATTATACCCTAGGAAGCTTAATGGAGGGGACATTATGGGGGAGAAAACGATCTATTTCCTCTTTACTGACACGGGCACATACTTAGCCAAGGCAATCAATTATTGTACAAAGCAATCCTTGAACCATGTTTCCATAGCTTTTGACCATGAGCTAAAGGAGGTTTACAGCTTTGGAAGAAAAAGGCCTAGAAATCCATTTATCGGCGGATTTGTCAGAGAAGATATACGCAGTGACTTTCTGAAAGAGTCAGCCTGTGCCATCTATTCGTATCGTTTATCCGAGGCGGATTGTGAAAAAGTGCTTCGAAAAATCAAAGAAATTGAAGCACGAAAGCATGACTATAAGTATAATTTTCTTGGTCTGATCGGGGTTTTACTCCGAATTGAGATTGAACGGGAACACGCCTTGTTTTGCTCTCAATTTGTTGCGACGGTTTTACGGGAAACAGAATCATTTGATGTTAAAAAACCGCCTTGTTTCGTCACACCGGCAGACATCCGTAATCATATAGGGCTAAACCTGATTTACCGGGGGCGGCTTGGAGATTATCAGCAGTGTATGAAGCAAGCCGAGCACAAATTGGTAAAAGGCGAACAAACATTATCAAAGCAATCATTTATTTATACATTATCAGAGAAAGTTAAACAGTTTGTCATCAGGTAGGGAGCCATTCACATTTGTCGATGGTTCCTTTTTTATAGAGGATGTGGGAGCTGTTTAGGGATCCTATTGCGAGCAGAATAGAACTTGAATTTATATCCTTTCTTATCTTTAAAAATATAGCCAAATGATTAGCGGTCAACCTCAGACGCCTTACTTGTGTCTACTGATCGATATCGGCCGACTTAACCTTCAGGATTAATCTGGCAGCTTTTTTTAACAATTAAAAGGAGGTAAACAAAATGGAGCGGACAAGCAATTATCGCTTACTTAAAATTAAGGAAATTTTATTTAATGAGACCGATGATTTTCATGAGCTTGGAATCGATGAACTACAGGAGCGGTTAAAGGAGATCATGAATGATGCTACCTATGATAGCCGTACGATTAAACGTGATTTGCAAACGCTTGATGATATGGACTTTGAAATTGTCCGTAATACCGGCAAGTTTGGCAAAACATTTTTCAGTCATCAGGCGCGACTGTTCGAAACCTATCAATTGCGGTTAATCATTGATGCAGTGCTATCTGCCCGCTTTATCACAACGAATGAAAAAAAACAATTAATTAACAAAGTGAAACAACTGACAAGCAAGCATACTGCCAAAACATTGCCTGAGCCGATTTTATTCAGTCAATCAGCCAATACGAATTATGAGTTAGTCAAGCTTAATATCGATTGTGTTCATCGGGCAATTGCTGAGAGAAAAGTACTTACATATCAATATGGCAAGTTCAATGTCAACAAGGAGTTTGTTTATCATCGTGACGGTGCCATTTATCATGTTGCACCATATGCCTTAATCTGGCAAAACGATTATTACTACTTAATTGGTTTGTTTCAGGAAACAGATGAAATCCGCCATTACCGACTTGACCGTATCCGCAACATCTCCATAACCGAACAAACCTTTACGAAAAAGGATTTTCAGCTGAATGATTATGTGAATCAAAGCTTTCATATGTTTGCCGGTGATGAAATATGGATCAAGGTTCGTTTTCATATGAATCTGGTAAATGTCGTATTGGATCGCTTCGGGCATGAGGCAGATATTAAGCAGATTGATGAAGACTATTTTGTCCTGACAACGAAAGCAAAATTATCGGATGGGTTGCTTAACTGGATACTTACATGGGGGCATCAAGCAAAAGTGTTATCACCGGATTATCTTGTGGAAAGGGTGAAGGATAAAATCAGGCAGATGCAGGATGTATACGAAGATTAAGGAGAACAAAAGGAAAGACGGGGATTTTTGAAAAGTCCCGTCTTTTAACAAGTGCTAGTAAAGTTTTGCTAACTCAATCCCTAATGTCTCATAAGGGATTTCAATCTTAAACGCTATGTCATTTGCTTCCAAATCAAACCGATCAATACTTACCTGGAAATTACTTTTGATTTCCATGTCCTTTACAGCTACATAAATTTCCTCATTCTTTGGGTCAATGGTTACCCAGTCAGGCATTGGCAAATACTTTTTCATGTATTCCATTATTTTCCGATTTGGCAGTTCCAGCAATCCGACAGAAATCGATTTCTGCTTGAGAACGACATTCCCATCATCCTGGACAATTGGTTCGAGATGAACGGATAATGGCACAGTTGTCGAAAATACCGGCAGCTCACCAATTAAATGGACATCATCTTCAAGTGAAACCCGGTAATGATGCTTGGAATCGTTTAATAGTTTATCAATATAAGCATTGACTAAATCGTTTAGGTTCTGTTTCGTTGTACGTACGATAAATTCAGAGCCTTCTTGTGCATTTTTGCTGTCCGGTTCTGGAACGGCTGTATCGGAAACAGGCCAAAAAATAAATAGAATCAGCATGATAACAATGAGCACATTAAGGGAAAGCAAGCCATAAAATAATCGCTTCCACTTATTTCGTGATTGCCTGCTTTTCCTTGGTTCTGACATACTACCTTCCCCCCTTTATCCAGATAGTAATCAAGAAGTATTGGTTACCATTCCTTTACTCTGTCAAATATTCCAATACCCGCTTGGCGATGCGCTGATAGCCAAGGGTGTTTGGATGGAAATTATCCTCGGCATATAAATCAACATTAGTATCTGCTAATAAATCTATTGTCGGTATAAATGCAGCATTTTCATACCCACTTGTGACATTTTTTCCGATCGTATTCCAGTCCTTAACAATAATACCGAGTTCTTTTATCTCCGGGAAATACTTTTCAAACGGGTTATAAAAACCGATCAGGTAAATTTTGGTTTTTGGGTTTAATTCGTTTATTTTATCAAAAATTTTGGTTAACCGGTTTTTATAATCATCGCGTTCCTTGGCAAAGTCATTGTAAGATAAACTAGTGAAATTTTCCTTGAGTACTTTCATGATGTCATTTGCCCCAATTGTGATGATGACAATATCGGATTCTTTAATGGATTGGACAATTTGCGGATTGCCAAGACGCTTAAGCAACTGGTCGGATCGATTCCCACGCTTACCGTAATTCTCAAACTCTGCCAGATGCGTTCTTTTATTTATCGTATTGTCGAGGATTCCGACATAACCGCCTTCTCCAGACGAATCACCGACTCCTTGTGTTAAAGAATCCCCAATTGCGACAATGTGTGCTTCCTTGTTTGTAAAGTAATCAATTGTGCTTTGTACCGCATCCTCCACGAACGTTTTAACATGTGTTTTAGCATCATCATTTTCAGATTCTTCCCTTTTCTCCTGTTCCTGTTTTGGCTCGCCCGTCTTGTTGTTATCATCGGTTGCTTCTTGCACAGATGGCACGCTTTTAAAGGTCTCCTGTACTTCTGTATCCGAACTGGTAAAAATGAAAAAAACTCCAATGCCAGTAAAAACTAGTATTATAATCAAAATAAATGCCATTTTTCGCCTCATGTCCATCACACCTATATGGAAAAAATTCTTGTTGTCCTGTGCAGGGAATTTATCTATCTATAAAAATATAACTGTTGTTCCAATAGTATATGTATACCCGTTTTCATTGGCAAGTATATCATGTTTTATTCGTTCATTTTTTTTGTTATAAATTTGTAATGAAATTGAGAAATTGTCGTGGAAAGAGAAGGAGGCTGTCCATTGATGAATGGGGACAGCCCATGGTAAAGTGAAACTTCATTCAGTGGGGGGATTCCGACGCACAGGACGTGCTAGTGCAGGCGAAGGTATTCGGACGTGACGGTTTTCCTCCCCACCTTCTTCGTTTTTGGTTTACTCACGCTAAGGACGGAGGTATTAAAGCCCATTAATACGTGATAAAATTCTACGGAAAAGCTAATGCAGCCACCGGCGATGCTGGCACTTCCGGATGTCCCCATATGTGGCAAAAATCCTCGATCATGGCACTGGCTGTCGGGAGAGAACCCGCGCCAGGGCCAACCAGTGTTAATGGGCCGAGAATATCCGCTTGCAGATGAATGGCATTGCTGACACCGTCGATTGCATATAATGGATGGGTTTCCGGGACGGCTACAGGCTCTATGCTTGCCGAAATAGTATCATTCGTAAAGGTAATTTCTGCAATATGTTTAATACGTCTATTAGCATGCGCCTCTTCTATGTGCATTTCTGGTGTGATTCCTGTAATGCCAGTTCGTCTAACCTTCTTCCATACCGGCTGTTTGGCAAAAATAAGCTCACTTAAAATCATCAGCTTATAAAAAGCATCGTAGCCCTCAATATCATTCGTTGGGTCAGCCTCTGCATAGCCCAGTTGCTGTGCTTCTTTTAATGCGTGGGAAAAAGTTGCCTTCTCTTCCCTCATTTTCGTCAATATATAATTTGAAGTACCATTAAGGATTGCTTGCAACTTGTCAATTTGATTCACATTTAACAGCCTTTTGACGGTTTGAATAATCGGAATTCCTCCGGCTGTTGTTGCTTCAAATCCAATCGTTACCTGATTTCGGGCGGCAAGTTCTGTTAATTCTTTTCCATGAAAAGCGAACATTTCTTTATTCGCCGTAATGATATGTTTTCCTTTTTCTATGCAGTGTTTCAGGTAGGTAAAAGCTGGTTCCCGCCCGACAATTGCTTCAAAAACAACATCAATGGCCGGATTTGATGCAATCTTATCGATATCCGCCGTAATTATCGCATCACCGGCTTTATTTTGATGCTTTTCCGGGTGTTCTACCAAAATAGCTGATACAGAAATCGGAAAACCGGTTATTTTTTGCAAGCGGTTTTGATGTCTCTGGATCGTTTCATAAACCCCGCTTCCAACCGTTCCAAAACCAAGTATTGCTACGGACAGTGTCTTCATAATCGGAATACCTCCCTTGTGCTTTATCACCCTTAAACTTGAACAGTCGTTTGCTCAGGTTTTTTACTGCGGAGGCGGGCAAATTCGTCATAAGGTTTTACTCCTGTAATCACCTTAATACCTGCTGCCTCGGCATGTTCCAATGTTTGATCCGTAACATTAGGCTTTTCAATCCATAAAATTTTGCCTTGCTTATTGATAAACTGCTCGATGAAGCTTGCAGGTACAGATCCTTCTTCCAGCCAAACGGCATCAATCGTAAATGGCAGATCATTCAACTGCTCATCGTCATTTACCGTTACAATTTGATATCCGAGTCGTTTTAATTTATCCGTTTGCAGCCCTGAGTCATTTTCCTTGCTGATGACAGCGATTGCCTTTTGTCTTACATTGCCACCTGTCCGGTCAAATGGTGAAGAAAGCAGCCATTTGACAGCGTCCTCGTTTGTTGTTTGGAATGAGGCTTTAGAATTGGTTGCCTTGGCAATAGCTTGGTCCAGGTCAACTAAAATATCATGAACACGCTCAATTCCAATTGACAGGCGAACCAGTTCTTCTGATACACCACTTTTTTGTAAATCTTCCGGACTTAATTGCTGGTGTGTGGTGGATGCCGGATTGATAATCAGCGATTTTGCATCACCAACATTGGCAACATGTGACCATATCGAAATATTGTCGATTAATTTTCTTCCCGCTTCACGGCCGCCCTTTATACCAAATGTAATAATGGAGCCAAAACCGTTTTGTAAATACTTGGTTGCTAAGACGTGTGCTGGATGATCCTTCAATCCTGGATAATTAATCCATTCTACAGCTGGGTGATTGTTTAAATATGCGGCAACCTCTTCTGCATTTTGATTATGACGTTCCACCCGCAAATGCAACGTTTCCAGTCCTTGCAGAAGCAGAAAGGCATTTTGCGGGCTCAGGCATGCTCCGATATCGCGCAAAAGCTGTACGCGTAACTTTGTGGCAAAAGCGGCTGGGCCAAGATCGGCATAGCGTATCCCATGATAGCTTTCATCTGGTTCGGTAAAGCCAGGGAATTTTTCATTATCTCAGTTAAACCGTCCGCCATCAACAACAATTCCACCAATTGAGTTGCCATGCCCACCAATCCATTTCGTGGCAGAATGGATGACAATGTCTGCTCCCCACGTTAATGGTTTGGCACTGTATGGTGTTGCAAATGTATTATCGACAATTAATGGAATGTTGTTGCCGTGGGCGATTGCTGCAATCCCTTCGACATCGAGAACATTAAGACTTGGATTAGTAATAATTTCACCATATATTGCTTTCGTTTTCGGAGTGATGGCAGCTCGAATCGCCTCGAGGTTTGTGCCGTCAACGAATTTGACATTTATCCCATACCGTGGCAGTGTAATGGCAAACAGGTTGTATGTTCCGCCGTACAGGTTGCTGTCGGCAATAATCTCATCCCCTGCACCTGCCAGGTTAAGTATGGCTAGTGTGATAGCCGACATACCGGATGATGTGGCAACAGCAGCAACCCCGTCCTCCAGCTGTGCTAAACGCTCCTCAAGAACAGCGACCGTGGGATTGCCGATTCGTGTATAAATGTTGCCTGGCTCTTGCAGGGCGAATAAGTTTTGTGCATGCTCCGTGTCGCGGAACACATAGGAAGTAGTTTGGTAAATTGGTACTGCCCGAGACCCGGTTGTTGGGTCTGGTTCCTGTCCTCCGTGAAGTAATAGGGTTTCCTGATCGTGAAAATGAAAATTTGTCATGAAAAACTCCTCCTTTTTAATTTGTGTTCAAAAAGTCGCCGTTTCAACTGGTGACTTTTTGAACGTCTCTTTTAATAGTCGAAAGCTTCGGTCAAATAAGGATAGAGAGAGGGGAAAATAAAAAGCCCCCTTCCTTAAGAAGAGGGCGTATCATCAACGTTCCTCCTCTTATCTTCCAGATCGTAATTGACCTGTAGGATGTAGCACCTTTCAGATCTGATGTCCAGTCTGATGGTTGCCGGGCTTCACAGGGCCTATTCCCTCCACCACTCTTGATAAGAGATTAAAGTTTGGAAAATTTAATTTAACAAGAATTATATACCTGACTTTGTGTATAAGTCAACTGTTTTTTTAAATTATTTTTTTAGGGTACGGGATTGCAAGAATGCAGGGACTTGGGGGAGAAACATCAGCCGGAAAGCAAAAATATCAGCCGGAGCCTGGAAACATCAGCCGGAAAGCAGAAATATCAGCGGGAGGGCGGAAGCATCAACCGGAGGGCAGGAACATCAGCGGGAGAGCAGAAACATCAACCGGAGAGCAGAAATATCAGCGGGAGGGCGGGAAACATCAGCGGGAGGGCAGAAACATCGGCCTGAGAGCGGAAACATCAGCGGGAGGGCCGGAACATCAACCGGAGAGCAGAAACATCAGCCGGTGCGCGATGCTCCGTCCATCCACTGCCAAGAACGATCCGCTGACCTTCCTCAACTAGACATTCGTTTCTCCACGCGTTTTAACGGGCGCCGCTGTGCAGAGCTCATATAAATAATTAGTGCAATCCAAATTAGCGAAAACGATACGAGATGGGCACGTGAAAATGTTTCATGATAAAGAAACACACCCAATAGCAGCATAATGGTTGGGGCAATGTATTGCAGAAAGCCAACCATTGATAACGGAATTTGTTTTGCGCCGCTTGCAAATAACAATAGCGGAACAGCTGTTGCAACTCCGGCACCAATCAACAGGAGCGAAGTACTGGTGAAAAGACTATCCATCGTTAACACATGATTCGGTATCGCGATCAAATAAATAAGGGCAATCGGGGTTACGATCATCGTTTCAATTGCCAAACCGAACATTGCACCGATATCAACAGTTTTTTTCAATAACCCATACAGTCCGAAGCTAATCGCCAGCAATAAGGAGATCCATGGGAATACTCCATAGCTGACAGCAAGATTAATGACCCCGATGGCTGCAACGAGAAATGACAATAGCTGTCTTCGTGTTAATCGTTCTTTTAAGATAATAATTCCCAGCAAAATACTGATTAGCGGATTAATATAATACCCCAGACTTGCCTGAATGACATGGCCGTTGTTGACAGCCCAAATATAGGTAAGCCAATTGATACTAATCACGATCGATGCAGTCGTGATACCGAACAATTTCTTTTTATCCTTAAAAATTGCTTTACATTCCTGAATAAATCCGGGCCATTTGCGAACAGAGAGAATGACCGCAATCATAAAAACAAATGACCAAACAATTCGATGGGCAAGAATGACGCCAGCAGGAACATTGTCGACCAGCTTCCAGTAAATTGGCAGGAATCCCCAGAGCAAATAGGCAAAAGCAGTATAGATAATTCCAAGTTTCTTATCCGTTTGGTTCATATTGTTTCCCTCTCAATCTGTTAAAGTACGTAGTCAAAGATCACCAAATGAGAACAACAGTACCACGTTAATAGCCAGCATCGATATTAACACCATGCGTTGCAAGAATGACGAGACGATGACGCTTTTGAGGAACGGGGCTTTACAGGGCTTGCCAACTTCTCTTGTTGGCGGTTGAATGGCGGTTTTAATAAGGCTCCCCTATCGCTAACTCTACACTTTTCGTTTATCATTTGATGACTTTTTGAACACCTGGCAAACGGAATTTTTGCAAATCAAAGTAAGACAATTTTAGAATGTTGATTTAAAAAACGCAATGATCTTGCCTATAAAAAATGAAGTATCCGTAACATGGATAAAGACGGCATTCTGGCTTGTTAATGACAGAGGTTCTTGGTGTTTTTAATAATCCCGAGAACGCTTTCAATATCAGCTCATTTCCGCTATCATAGAAGTAGACAAATAAAAGGTTAAAAAGGGGAGAGGGCAGGATGGCAGGGAAATATAAGCATTTTGAAACGTCGGTCATTCATGAAGGTTACGATGCAAAAGACATGTTAGACAGTTTAACAACACCATTATTTCAAACGTCGACATTTACATTTGAAACAGCAGAACAGGGTGAACGGAGATTTGCAGGGGATGAAGCAGGGTTTATTTACTCACGTTTGGGAAATCCGACGGTGAGTGTTTTGGAAGAGCGAATTGCCGCCCTCGAAAATGGCGAGCGGGGACTCGCATTTGGTTCTGGCATGGCTGCAGTATCCGCCGTATTAGTGGCGCTGACGAAGGCGCACGACCATATTGTCTGCTCATCCGGATTGTACGGGTGTACGTTTGGGCTTTTGGCCATGATGGAAGAAAAGTACCATATAACACATGATTTTTCAGGGATGGAATCCACTGAAAAGCTTCGTGCCATAATCAAACCGGAGACCGCGTGTATTTATGTGGAAACACCGATCAATCCGACGATGAAGCTGATTGACCTGGAAATGGTTGCGAATGTTGCCAAGGAATTTAATGTCCCAGTTGTGGTGGATAATACATTTTCCTCACCATACTTGCAACGACCGCTTGATTTGGGGTGTGATGTTGTCATTCATAGTGCAACAAAATATATCGGTGGGCATGGAGATGTCGTGGCAGGTCTTGCTGTCGGGAAAAAGGAATTTTTGGATTCGGTGCAAATGACGACCCAGAAGGATATCGGCGGGATTATTTCCCCATTTGATGCATGGCTCTTAATCAGGGGTTTAAAGACGTTGCCGATCCGTCTTGACCGGCACTGTGATAATGCCGAGAAAATTTTTGTGAAGCTGCGGAATCACCCGAAAGTGGCAAACGTATATTATCCTGACGACGAAGCCCATCCGGATTATCTGATTAGGGAAAAGCAGATGAAACGTGGCGGTGGTGTTATTTCGTTTGAAATCAACGGAACGAAACAGGATGCACAGGCGCTGTTAAATGCATTGTCGTTTTTGAAAATTGCGGTTAGCCTTGGAGACGCCGAGACGTTAATCGAGCATCCAGCAACCATGACCCATGCGGTTATCCCGGAAACGTCGAGACTGAAAATGGGAATAACCGATCAACTCATTCGCTTATCAGTCGGATTGGAAGCATGGGAAGATATTTGGCATGATTTGGAACAGGCGCTGGATAAAATGTAGGGAACGCGGATAATGGAAAATGACCTTGTAAGTCGTACTGCTCTTTAAGTGGTACGGCTTTTTGCGATACAATATGGAGTGGCTTTTTTTTCCATGCTTGTTTTTTGCCAATACTAGTATACAATAATAACTTAGCTGAAGCTTTTTACTGGATTAATCCGTATTAATTAACAGGAAGTACCTGGTGTGTTGGCGAAGGGAGGATCTCCATGGTTTTCATTCCCTATTTTTTAGGTTTTATAATCATTTTCAACATTGCACTTGCTTTTACGATTATTTTCCTTGAACGTAAGGATCCGCAGTCTACATGGGCATGGCTGATGGTCTTGTTATTTATTCCGATTGCCGGTTTCTTTTTATATTTAATATTTGGCAAAAATTTAAGCAGACAGCGGATATTTACGTGGGATACGAAAAGCAGGCTTGGAGTTAAAAAAGCGGTACAGGCGCAAATGCGGGCACTGGAAGAGGACCGGTTTGTGTTCAAGCATCCTGATATTGCTGCCTATAAAGATCTGTACTTTTTACATTTACGAAACAATGATGCAATTTTCACCCAGGATAATCGGGTAGATATATATACCGATGGCAAGGAAAAGTTTGCTGCCCTAATCAAGGACCTGGAGCAAGCAACTGACCATATTCATTTGCTTTACTATATTATTCGCTACGATCAGCTAGGTAAACAGATTGCGGATTGTTTAGTTAAAAAGGCCAATGAAGGTGTGGAGGTACGTGTTCTTTATGATGATATGGGCTCGCGATCATTAAGCAGAAAATTTATTAAGCGGATTCGGCGTGCGGGAGGTCAGATCGAAGCATTCTTCCCGCCAAAGATTCCTAAGGTAAACTTTAAAATTAACTACCGTAACCACCGGAAACTGGCAATCATTGATGGCCGGATTGGCTATATTGGTGGCTTTAATATTGGTGATGAATACCTTGGGAAGGCTAAAAAGTTTGGCTATTGGCGGGATAATCATTTGCGGGTTGTTGGTGATGCGGTTACGAATATGCAAACCCGTTTTATCCTTGATTGGAACCAGGCATCACGAAATGATATTTTGTATGAAGATCGCTATTATGCGGCCGTTCCGGAGGGGGATGTTGGAATTCAGATCGTTTCCAGCGGGCCTGATTCGGAATGGGAACAAATAAAAAATGGGTACATCAAAATGATTTTATCGGCAAAGGAGTATGTTTATGTGCAAACACCGTACTTTATTCCCGATGAAAGTCTGCGTGATGCTCTAAGAATAGCAGCTTTATCTGGTGTGAATATTAAGGTTATGATACCAAATAAACCGGATCATCCATTTGTTTATTGGGCAACACTGTCCTATGTTGGCGATTTATTAAATGCTGGTGCAGAGGTTTACATTTATCAAAATGGTTTTTTACACGCGAAAACAATTATTGTCGATGGCAAAATTGCTTCTGTGGGAACGGCTAACATTGATGTACGCAGTTTTCGCCTGAATTTTGAAGTGAATGCATTTTTATATGATGCGGTAATTGCCGAAAAATTGGTCGAGGCATTTCAACATGATATTTCCCTGTCAACGCAAATGACCAAAAAATTGTATGAAAAACGCTCGTTGGGAATCCGTTTTAAAGAATCACTATCCCGGTTATTGTCACCGATTTTGTAATAAGGAGGAACTGTTAGCGTTTCGTGTGTTGGAGAGTAGTACATTACCAATAATTCCCGACAGTAAAATATTTCTTAGCATGAATTCAATAGGAGGAGAGGTAGTAAAATGGACAGAAAACCATGTTCAAATTCATTAGCAGTTAAAACATCACACGTTTTACCACCGGATACGAACAACCATGGTACATTGTTTGGTGGAAAATTAATGGCGCATATCGATGATGTAGCAGCGCTTGCGGCTATCAGACATGCACGGCTGCCGGTTGTTACGGCTTCAACTGATTCCGTGGATTTTCTCGAGCCTGTCAAAGAAGGAGACTCCATTTGTGTTGAGGCCTTTGTCACGTGGACACATAATACGTCGATGGAGGTATTCGTTAAAGCCGTTACGGAAGATTTATTGACAGGCGAACGGAGCGTTTGTACAACTGCCTTTTTAACGTTTGTAGCGGTCGATGATAATGGACGCCCTATTCCAGTCCCGGAAGTTTATCCGGAAACCGAACAGGAAAAACAATTGCATCAATTTGCCCCTGAACGTGCTGCGCAGCGGAAAAAAAGAAGACAGCATGCAAAAGAACTGGCAAAAAATTTCGGTACAGCTTACCCTTGGAACTAAGAAAAGCGGAAGCGCCCGGTTAGCGGCGTATGTGCTGGACTGAACCGCAGGAGATAAAGGAAACACGGTGAGCTGGAAGCGAACCGATGTTGACTTATCGTACGGAGGTGAAGGAAGCACACTAGCCGCTGGGCGCTGGAGCTGGACATGGCACATTCTGGTAATGAATTGTTACAGGTAAAATATATATGCTTTCTTTACTACGAACGAAAAATATGAAAAATGAAAAGTTTGTTTCGGAACAAAGAATAAGCTACAATATTTAAATATAACATATGAACAGGAGCCTGCTTGAACGGCTTCTTTTCTTATGAATTATTTTCCTTCTTGCACTTATTTTAGGGATTTCTGCTTATCCTTATTGCATACATCAGTATGGACTGTACAACACAAGTTTCCACTTTTCTAAAACGTTTCTTTTATATAAATATCGGGAAATGTAAAAGAATACATATAGTGTAAAGGGTTTCATCAATTTGAAGGGAGAATTTCACCATGGGTTTCATTGAAAATTTAGTAGGGGAAGTTAATGACGTATTGTGGGAGTATGTCCTGATTATCGTTTTAATTGGATTAGGTCTATGGTTCACAGTAAAGACAAATTTTGTTCAGTTCAGAATGTTTCCCGAGATGTTCCGGGTTATTTTTGATAAGCGGGCTGTGAGTGCGGAAGGAAAAAAGGGTACATCATCGTTTCAGGCTTTTGCCATCAGTGCTGCATCAAGGGTTGGAACAGGTAACCTTGCTGGTGTTGCAACTGCGGTAGCCGCTGGCGGTCCTGGTGCTGTCTTTTGGATGTGGCTGATAGCATTGCTAGGTTCGGCGTCTGCCTTTGTAGAAAGTACATTGGCACAAGTTTATAAGGTGCCAGAGAAAAATCAGTATCGTGGCGGGCCTGCTTATTACATGGAGAAGGGGCTTAATAAGCGATGGCTGGCAATTGTCTTTGCGATTACGATAACATTCACATATGGGCTTGTTTTTAACTCTGTCCAGTCAAATACGATTAGTCTGGCATTCTCCGGTGAATTTGATTTTAATAAAAATTACATGGCTGTTATATTGGCTTTATTAACTGCTATTGTAATCTTTGGCGGCCTGAGAAGCATTGCCAATGTAACACAAATTATTGTGCCGATAATGGCAATTTTATACATTTTTATAGCAATTTATGTACTTATTATTAATATTACAGCAGTTCCTGATATGATTGGATTGATTATTGAAAATGCCTTTGGAATACGTGAAGTGGCTGGTGGCGGATTTGGTGCCGCGATTATGATGGGGATTAAGCGTGGTTTATTCTCGAATGAGGCTGGTATGGGTAGTGCGCCAAATGCTGCAGCAACGGCTGAAGTTACACACCCGGCCAAGCAAGGATTAATTCAGGCTTTAGGTGTATTCTTTGATACGATACTCATTTGTAGTGCAACAGCATTTATTATCATTTCGGCTGGGGGCTATGAGGGAAGTGAGCTGGATGGTATTCAATTGACACAAAATGCTTTTGGAATTCATATTGGCGACTGGGCTGCAGTGTTTATAGCGATTGCAATCTTCTTGTTTGCCTACAGTTCGATTTTAGGCAACTATTATTACGGTGAAAACAATATTGGTTATGTGAAGGACAGTAAAGTAGGTCTATTCATTTACCGCATCGCCGTCCTTGCAATGGTCGTATTTGGGGCAATTGCGACATTCGACCTCGTCTGGGCACTTGCAGACCTGACGATGGCGATCATGGCATTAATCAACCTTTACGCCATTACGAGATTGTTTAAAGTTGCAAGTCGTGTCCTGAAAGATTATCAAGAGCAGCGTAAGGCAGGGAAAGACCCAGTCTTTTACCGCGATACCCTGGAAGATGATACAGGCGTTGCATTTTGGGACCGTGAGCAAGCGGAACACGCTGACAAATAAGGCTAAAGGTTAATCGCCAGGTATTGGCTAATTTTGCTGGTGAACGCGATAGCCTGGTTATTTATCTAAAAGGAAAACTGTCCGCCTGGAGGCGGGCAGTTTTCAATAATTCTCGGATAAGCGGCCGAATGTGATACTGACCACTGGCTTTTTGCTATGCCCGGTAATTTTATTTTCGGATAAAACGCGGGGAATTCGCTGATATCGTGCAGAACCGGCTTGAAATCGTCCGGAGACCGGGGATCGTCGGGAATGTAGGATATCATGCGGAACTGCGAGAAATCGTTCAGAACTCCTGAATTGCAGGATACCTTCCTGACTCCAAAGAAACTATCCAAAATTAGCGAAATATCGTCTAAGCTGGCGAAACATTATCCACGAATTGACGATAAATCTGAGGAAAAGTAAATTCACCTCTTGCCAAAACAGAAGAATTGATTTAGTATTGGTATTACATAATTAATACAATATATTGTATTAATTATTAACAATAAAACTATATATAGTATTTTAACCTAGGCTAAGATGCCGTTTGGCTTAATTGGGAATCTGGTGAAAGTCCAGAACTGCCCCCGCAACTGTAAATGCTGACGAAAGTGAAGAGATCCACTGTGTACGTGGTATACGGGAAGGAATCAGGAGTAGGTGGAAGCATCAGTCAGGAGACCTGTCTAGTATAAGGTGAAATTTCAGCTTCTTCGGGGATTGAGAAGATGGGATGATGGTGCTGTAGGTGTGTGTTCAAAAGGGAGGATAAATGTGTCTTTATTTACTGGATCTTTTGAACAACCTCTGTAGGGACAAGTTACCCTTCGTTTAGTTGTGCTGTCGTTTCATCCACTCAAATAATATTGGGTGGATTTTTAATTCCCGGAAAAGGATGTTCAAAAAGTAAGGGTTGACTTCGGGCACTTGTTTTGGACATATATCGGAAAAGGGAGGAAGAAGAAATGAGTTTACAAACAGCTTCAGTCATGGATGACATCATTGCCGAACTGGATGCAGCTGCACAAAAATATCATCTGGATACAGCAAGCATCACACAACAAATAAAGGCTTTAGACGTATCAAAAGAGGAAGCAAACCAGCAGGCATTATTCTATGCGCTGAATAATATTGCGATGGATCAGCCGGGGTGGACTTTTGTTGCTGCCAGAATGTATTTAAACGAATTATATCAGCAGGCGGCCACAAACCGCGGCTATAACGAAGACATAAAATATGGCGATTTTTATCAACTAATCAGGACGCTTTCAGAGAAAGGAATCTATGCAGAAGATCTGCTCTGTTTTTACGAAAAAGACGAAATCAAAGCATTGGAAAAAGAAATCGATCCTGAACGGGATCAATTGTTTAATTATATCGGCCTGTTTTTGCTTGCTGACCGTTACATAACAAAGGACCATGAACATCAGATTTATGAACTGCCGCAAGAGCGATTCATGATTATCGCCATGACATTGATGAAGCACGAACCAAAGGAAAACCGACTGGAATTGGTAAAAGAAGCTTACTGGGCAATGAGTAACCTGTATATGACTGTAGCAACACCAACACTTGCCAACGCGGGAAAAAGCTTTGGTCAGCTTTCCTCGTGCTTTATTGATACGGTTGATGACTCACTTGATGGGATCTATTTAAATAACTGGGACATTGCCAGACTTAGTAAAGATGGCGGCGGGATCGGTGTTTATTACGGAAAAGTGCGAGCACTTGGATCGGATATTAAAAAATTCAAAGGAAATTCATCCGGTGTTGTTCCCTGGATCCGTTTGCTGAATGATACAGCGGTCAGTGTTGATCAGCTTGGCCAGCGTCAAGGAGCTGTTGCGATTTATCTGGATGTGTTTCATAAGGACATCATGAATGGTTTCCTTGATCTGAAAACGAATAATGGGGATGAAAGGCGTAAAGCTCATGATATTTTTACCGGTGTAGCGATTCCTGACTTATTTATGGAAAAACTGCAGGAAGTTGATGAGAATGGCCGCAGTATTGGCCAGTGGCACACTTTTTGTCCGCATCAGGTGAAACAGATAATGGGATGGAAAGATGAATTCGGTAATGCACTTGGTTTAGAGGACTTTTATGACGAAATAGACCAGAAATACTTTGCCGAAAAATACGAGGAAGCGGTGAACCATCCGTTGCTCCCCCGGAAAACGTATCGGGCGATGGATATTATGGCGCGAATCATGGTTGCCCAGCTCGAAACCGGTACACCGTACATGTTTTACCGCGATGAAGCGAACCGGCAGAACCCGAATAAACATGTACGTGGGGCTGGTCGTACATCGATTTACTGCAGCAATTTGTGCACGGAGATTATGCAAAATATGTCCGCGACGATGATTACCAATGAATATCAAGATAATGAAGGAAATATTGTCATTGTAAGGAAACCTGGTGATTTTGTTGTTTGTAATCTATCATCCATTAATCTTCCGCGTGCAGTAGAGGCAGATGTATTAGATCGACTTATTCCGATCCAAATGCGGATGCTTGACAATGTAATTGATTTGAACACGATTATGGTTGGACAAGCGCAAGTAACGAACCAGAAATACCGTGCAGTGGGATTGGGAACTTTTGGTTGGCATCATCTATTGGCACTGAAAGGTATTTATTGGGAATCCGATCAAGCGGTAGCATATGCGGATGAATTGTACGAGAATATTGCCTATCATGCGATTAGGTCATCGATGCAGCTTGCTAAAGAAAAGGGAGCATACAGTAATTTCTCAGGTTCGGAATGGCAGACGGGTGCCTATTTTAACCGGAAAGGGTACAATAAAGATCGCTGGCTGGAACTGAGAGAACAAGTTGCAAAGCATGGTATCCGTAACGGTTGGCTAATGGCTGTAGCACCCAATTCATCGACTGCGAAAATCGGTGGCTCAACAGACGGGATTGATCCGATCTATGCTGTAGAATATGCCGAGGAAAAGAAGAATTTCAAATTCAAAGTTACAGCACCAGATTTGGATCATACGACATATGCCTTTTACCGCAGATCCCGGCATGAATTGGATCAGCACTGGAGTATTAGACAAAATGCGGCGCGACAACGTCATGTCGATCAATCGATTAGCTTTAATTTATACGTCCGGCATGATGTTAAAGCAAGGGATTTGTTGAATCTGCACATGGACGCTTGGAAGCAAGGGTTGAAAACAACGTATTATGTGAGAAGCACTTCGCAGGCGGAGATAGAAGAATGTGAAGCATGTCATAGTTAGGAGACGCAATTAACTGTTTGCAGATTTGACAGGAAGAAATCGGCCTATCGCTGATTTCTTTCCGTAAATACTCCGGTAATGTTTTGATTAAATAGGGGAGGAATAAAATAAATGACTGTCAATACACCGATAAAGCGAATCAATTTATTAAACCCGGAATTTCCTAATAAATCGACCGGTATCATTAATGGAAAATCTTCCGGGCTATTAAACTGGAATGATATCGCTTATCCGCAGATGTACGATTTATATCAAGCATTGTTGTCAAACTTCTGGAAGGCTCAGGAGATAAATATGCAGGATGATATTAAACAATGGGATTTATTAAGTCAAAATGAACAAGATATTTTCTTACGGGTCAATACCCAGCTGGCGATGCTGGACAGTCTGCAAACACCAACAATGAATCAGGTGATGGACTATGTTTCGGATTCAAGTTTTAAAGCTATTTTTGCTGTAATATCCCAGCAAGAAGCGGTTCACAATGAATCATACTCGTATATTTTAAGCTCGTTAGTACCACTAAAAGAGCAAAATGAACGCTTTGACCAAGCGAAAAGTGATCCGATTGTTTTAAAGCGGAATCAGCTTATTTTAAATACCTATGACGCCTTCAGAAATAATCCGACACCAGAAAATATTTTCAAACTTGGCGTGAACTCGATCAATTTGGAAGGAATTTATTTTTATGCGGGATTTGCCTTTTTCTATAATCTGGCACGTCAGCAAAAGATGTTGAAATCAAGTACGATGATTAGTTATATTCAACGTGATGAAATGCAGCATACGTACTTTATTACCCAATTCATCCGGATCCTGCTTGCTGAAAATCCGGAGTTAAATACAGATGAAAATATTGATTATATCTATCAATCGATTACCAATGCTACAGAATTGGAAAAAGAATGGGCGCATCATATTTTAGCTGATATTGAAGGAATTGATTTGACCGAATTTGATCAGTATGTCGAATATCTTGCCAACAAACGGTTGCGTCAATTAGGAATGAAAAATCTTTACGAGGAAAGAAAAAATCCAATGCCATGGATCCATGTATTTAGCGATGAAATGATCAATGAAACGAAGTCTGACTTCTTTGAACAAAAGGCAAGGACATATTCCAAAGTAACCCAGTCCAATGGGTTTGAAGAATTGTAGGTGATAGTTTTGCGAATTGCGGTTGTTTACGCGTCGGTAACAGGTAATACAGAAGAATTGGCGGAAATGATCCAACAACAATTTACCGCCTCTTCTATTCACGTTGACCTTTTTTCGGTCAAGCATTTTCCACTTAATTGTATTACCGATTATGATGGGATTGTGATTGGTACGTATACTTGGGCAAATGGCACCATTCCTGGAGAAATGCTTGCACTATATGAGCAAATTGAGTCAGCCGATACACAACAATTAACGACAGGTGTATTTGGTACGGGTGACAGCTTCTTCCCTTATTTTTGCGGAGCGGTAGAGGAATTTCGCGATATGCTGTACGTCCATACGAATTTAGCAGTGACAATGAAAGTAGAACTTAGACCTCAATCACAGGATTGGAGCAAATGCCGGAAATTTGTCGATTGCATTTTAGAACAGCTGGAGCACGAGTTGCAACCAATAGGGTAATCGAGTCGGAAGCATGAACAGATGAACAGATTAGAAAACGACGTATAGGAGATAATAAGCGAGAAGTATTACGTCAATTATTGTCGATATTTCCCGGGAAATAAGCTCCCTCATAATATGTGAGGGGGCTTAAATTTCGAGCAGACGAGGCAGGGAAGATCTAACTACTATAATGTTCAATATATCACCTATTAACCACCAGTAGCCTATCATATTTTACCCACATCAAGTAACTTGTTAAATTATTATTTTAAAGGTATGAAGTTGGGATCTAACGGTTACAGGTTAAATTTTCACTGTAAACTAAATCACCACTCGTGTTAATCGTAACGAATTCAGTACAACCGACAACGAACTAAACGCCATTGCGGCTCCTGCTATCCAAGGGGCCAATAATCCAAGCATCGCGAATGGGATCATAATGATGTTATATAAAAATGCCCAAAGGAAATTCTGTTTAATATTTGTCATTGTTTTTTTGCTGATGGTAATGGCATCGATCAACCGTTTTAAATCGCCTTTGATGATCGTTACATCTCCGGTTTCGATTGCAATATCTGAACCAGTTCCTATCGCAATTCCTACATCTGCAGACGCCAATGCCGGTGCGTCATTTATCCCATCACCGACCATCACTACTTTATTACCTTGATTCTTCAACTGCTGGATGATGCGTTCCTTATCCTGTGGTGTTACTTCAGTTTGATAGTTTTTAATAGCTAGTTTTCTGGCAACAGTCATTCCGGTATTTCGGTTGTCACCTGTCAGCATGATGATACCCAATCCAGCTTGTTTTAAGCGAGAAACAGCAACGATTGATGATGCTCTTATTTCGTCTGCAACAGCGATGATCCCGGCAAGGCGTGAATCGATAAAGACGATCATCACTGTTTGTCCCTTTTCAGTGAGATCATAAACCAGACTATCTGCTTGCGGAGGAATAAATATATTATTTTTTTTATAGTATCCAGGATTTGCAATGATTACCTTTTGTCCGTTCACCATTGCTTTAACACCGTAACCCGGCATAGAAACAGCTTTGTTTACCCTTGGCAGGAAATGGACTTTCGATTTTGCTTTTTGGGTAATCGCTTTAGCAATAGGGTGATTTGAGGTTTGTTCCACCGCGCCAACGATCTCCAAAAATGCATTTTCGCTTAAACGATTAACGTAAATATTCGTTACTTCAGGTTTTCCATTTGTTAGTGTCCCGGTTTTATCCATGATAACTATTTTGCACTTTCCGAGGATCTCCAGAAATTTTCCTTCTTTAAACAAAATTCCCATTTGTGCGGCTCGTCCACTCCCGACCATAATAGATGTGGGCGTTGCAAGCCCGAGTGCGCAAGGACAGGCGATAATGAGTACGGCAATAACCTTATCTAAAGCTTCACCAAAATCACCTGGTTGAAAAGTTGTATACCATACCGTAAATGTGGCGAAAGCGATCAGTACAACAATTGGTACGAATACACCTGTGATCTTATCCGCTATATGCTGAATGGGTGCCTTAAAGGCTTGGGTCTCCTCAACAATGCGGATTATTTTCGATAAAGTTGTTTCCGACTCTGTTTTTGTGACGTTGATTTTCAGTACCCCATTTTGATTGATAGTTCCTGCATATACGTGACTTCCAACCGTTTTTTCAACGGGGATACTCTCACCGGTTAACAATGCCTCGTCAATTGTCGTAAAACCGTCAACAATTTGCCCATCAATCGGCACTTTTTCCCCGGGCTTCAGAATAATGGTGTCTCCCGGTTTGATGCGTTCAACAGGTGATTTCAATTCTTTATTGTCGAAATAAAGTGTGGCCGTTTTTGTCTGTAATTGATATAACTTTTTAATAGCTTCGGTCGTATTTAACTTTGTCTTTGCCTCCAAAAGCTTTCCCAATAAAATGAATGTAATGATGAATGCACTCGTATCGTAATACAGCACAATGGAATCTGCAGACGCAGGATTTTTTACCATAGCAATTGTTAGAAAATGACTGTAGAAAAAGGCTGCTGATGTACTTAACACTACGAGGACGTCCATGGTTGCACTGCCATTTTTTAGTGCCTTCCATGCACGCTCATAAAACGCAAACCCAATTATAAATTGAATAGGTATTGTAATTATAAATTGGAAAAAAGGGTTGGTAAATAGTTCTGGAACGTAAACAAAGGAAGCCCATTTGAAATGAGCTAACATTGCCCATGCGAGTGGAAATGTGAGCACAGCCGAAAGAATAAATTTCCACTTCAGAACACTGACATCTTTTCTTTTTTCACTTGTTGAATTACTATACTTGTTGATTTTCTTTGCTTCAAAACCGATTTTGTTAATCCTTCGGGTAATTTCAGCAATGCTTGTTCGATTTTTATTAAACGTGACCCTTCCTTTTTCCGTCGCTAAGTTAACAGAAATCTCCCTTACCCCATCGATTTTCGCGACAGTTTTCTCTATTCTTGCGGCACAGGCAGCACAATGCATTCCTCTGACATCTAAATAGTTTGTCTCGTCCATGTCTTTCTTCACCAGCTTTATCCTGATTTTAGTATATTCTATTAGATCTAACATTTGTTTAGAACAACGTATAGTTACAGAGAAGAGGGAACATTGACACGATGGCGTGTGCAAACTGATACAAGTATAGGAATATCGACTTTACCTGGGAAAAGCACCAACGGGAGTACTGGAACATCAACGCATATGAGCGAAATATCAACGTGAGGAGGGATCCGAGCAACATTGACAGTAAGAGCACGAGATCAACAGCAAAGTGGAAAACATCGGCAGAAAAATACAAAACATTAACACGCAAGCAGAAACATTATCGAAATAATAGAAACGTCGGGTCGTTCGAGCAAAATATCACATAAATAACAGCCAAACTCTCTCCGGAACCCGAATGTTTGGCTGCACGAAGGTCTTTCACTTTTACGGAGCATTTATGGGCTTATTTGTTTATGCAAGTATGCTCCAGCAAAATGGGAATTTGCCTCTTTGCCGCCAAGTTTAACCGTGATCATCAGACCAATTTTGTGCAATCCCATCATGAAGACACCTGCCGCCAATTGATCAAGCTTCGTGTTAAACGGTGGCGGAAGTAACGAGACAGGACCCGAACCGGACTGTAATGGAAAACAGAGATTGGAGGTTGCTTGAGCAAGTAATGGATTATTTGTGCCATCAAATAGTGCATTCAAGATGAACAAAACACAGGCCGGCATTAAAATAAGCCCACTCAGCAATGCATACCGTTTTTTCTGTTTATTCGATAAGCGCTGTTTTGGATCAGGGGTTGCGATTGGCCACCACATACCAAAGGATAAAACAAACAGAAAACTTAAATATCCATTATGAAGAGAATTACTTTTTGTCAGAACGGTTAAGACAATTGGCAAATGGTACATAAAGAATAGAATAGCAAACGTAATCAGGGCAATCATCGACGGGAGCAATAACTTGCATATTTTTTTCATCCAGGGGGTTTTCCATAAAAATTCAAATAGGTGTTTTGGAATTCCCAACAATATAACAGGCGGGACAATAAAATAAAGGATGCTCATCTGCGTCATATGCAGACTAGATGAGAGGTGACTAAATTTTGCTAAAGGACTACCAGTTATCACGTATAACAATCCGATGCCAAACAAAAAGAGAAGGACTTGCGGATGAGTCAGGTTGATCTTCGCAACTCGTTTAACGAAGAATACGTATAAGCTGGCTATACATAAAAGACCAGTCAAGAAAGGAATATGCCATGTGATCGGTCCTAATAGCAGTATCTTATCAAACATGAGCCAACCCCTCCTTGTTTTGATTAGCTATTATACCACATTAACAGAAGTACACTATGTCAATATCGAATTTGGGAATAGCGGGGCACTCGGGCTTGCGTCCAATTAAGGAATAAAAAAGAACACCTCGCTCTTATAACCCGTCAAGTTTGATGACTACGGTTTACATTCCATAAAATTAACAGCATTGAAATCCCCACTGCATGAAGTACTTAATAATATAAGGATATTCATGGTTATTGCTGAGGGATTTTTAGAATTTATGTGCGTATTCAAAAAGTCGCCACTTATCATTTGGGACTTTTTGAACATCCTCTTTAAGGGGAATTTAAAACAGTTTGGTTTGTACCGTCTTTCATGGATGGGGAAAAATTTCGTCACCGTTTTACCATATGTTTGGATAGGCTTGGGTTATTACTAAAAACGCTCAGTATTGTGTGAGAATATAACAAATCTTTGAATAGCTTAAAAAGGGCTGATAGTTGGAAAGTTTACCAAGTATTCACAGATCGTTCACATAAATTTCATTGATAAATCGAACTGTAATCGCTATACTTTGTTTGGAATTGTTATTTTTAGTTATAAATAATCAAATTGTGAATGGGGAGAAAATATGTTACCAATAGAACGCCAAAATCGTATTAAAGAATTGGTACGAGATAAACAAAACATAAAAATTACAGATTTAAGCGAGCTGTTGGGTGTATCGGAAATGACCATTCACCGAGATATTAAACCATTGATCAATGAAGGGGTTGTTATGAAAACCTTTGGAGGCATTTCGTTAGTTCGGGAACAACAACCCGGTAATCATTCTAACGTCGAAGTTTGTGTCTTTTGCAGCCGAAAAATTCAAGACAGATTAGCGTACCGGCTTATTCTATCAAACAATGAAACGGAAATGGCGTGTTGTGCACATTGTGGACTGCTCCGCCATCGTCAACTAGGTAAAAAGGTTGTTCAAGCAATTTGTCCTGATTTTTTTAAACAAACGACCATTAGTGCCCCGTTAGCCTGGTATGTAGTGGACGCATCTGTAGATATTGGCTGCTGTAAACCACAGGTTCTAACATTTGAGCAGAAAGAACCTGCGGATAATTTTGTCAAAGGGTTTGGTGGCCAGGTGAATACATTCAGTGAAGTAATCGAGGTTATTTTCCAGAAAATGAACGGTGGGCATTCGTGTTGCGGTAAACACCACCAAGAATAGGAAACCTAATAAAGCTGCTAGTCGGAAGCGAAAACCGCCGATCGACGTGAAAAAAATTACCAATCCAAGCTAGGAAAGCTGCCAATCGGACGCAGAAGGCAGCCTAGCCAATTCGGAATGGTGGGGGTCCAACTTGCCTATCTTCTGATGTAAACAAAGTTACTTGAGTTGGAAAATGATGGAGGGATTATCATGATGAAGAAGTTAGTAATGTTGGTTTTGTTCATTTCATTAGCTGTACTCGCTGCTTGTGGTAATGATGATAATGCAAGTGGTGGTGATGAAATCAAAATGCTGGATGTTGTTTTTAACGTTCCGAAGACTGCTAAAGTAGATGAAACTGTCGAACTAAAAGCGAATGTTACATACGGTGATGAAAAAGTGAAAGAAGCGGAAGAAGTCGTTTTTGAATATTGGGAAAAGGGAGATGAAGACAACAGTACAAAGGTCGATGCGAAAAATAATGGCGATGGAACATACACGGCAGAAGTAGCTTTTGACCATGAGGGCATTTTTGAAATGTATGCACATACGACAGCTGAGGGTCTGCACAAGATGCCGAAAAAGTCAATTACGGTTGAAAAAGGTTCAGATACGAAGAATTAGGAAGGGAACGAAATGGGCCGCGGGTTCTTCATTTCTTTCAATAGATAAATGATTTTTGTTAAGAATGTGAGTTAGGAAATTAGCTGAGCTGTCCCCCACTATAGCCTGTTTTAGGAAGGGTGACGGGAATGCTTGCTTTCGCTTCAACAGGAAAGAGAGAAATAATCTGTGAGAGGAGGGGATTACAATAAATAAAACAGCAGGCAGTTTACATAGCAAAGGGTTTACCCGTTGTGCTAAGTTTATTGCCTTACTCATCGGGTTTTGGCTCACATTCCTTTATACTTCAAATGTTGAAGCGCATTCCACTTTATTGGAGATGACACCAGCTGAAAAGGTAGTCGCAGAGGAATCGCCACCGACCTTAAAATTGCGTTTTAACGAGCCGATTGAGCAGGATCTTGCTACGGTTACCATTTACGATTGGAATGCAAAACCGGTCTTTACAGGGAATCCCGATGCGGGCGGGCCAGAGCGGTCTCCACTCCTTGAGTTTACGCTGCCAGAGCTGATACAAGGGACTTATACTGTTCAATGGAATGTGGTCTCGTTGGACGGTCACCCCGTTAGTGGTTCATACGCTTTTGCTGTAGGTGAGCCAACCGCGGGCGGGGCTAAGTCGGTCGCTGGCGCTGGGGAGAATGCAGGACCTCTAATTGCCGCCCGTACGATTGTGGAAGGATTAATACTTTTGGGGGCAGGTTTGTTCTGGTTTGGCTGGCTAGCTGAGAGACGTCATTTTCCAAGCCTTGATACAACATTTAAGAAAGGTAGACGAGTTGGTGCTGCGGCCCTTTTGTTAGGAACAATCGTCGAACTGGCAACATATGGTACGGCCCTGCCACCGGGGTTGATGAAAACGGTATTCAACGG
Source organism: Lentibacillus populi (assembly GCA_014642895.1). Lineage (GTDB taxonomy): Bacteria > Bacillota > Bacilli > Bacillales > Amphibacillaceae > Lentibacillus_C > Lentibacillus_C populi. The sequence goes on along the minus strand of BMJD01000005.1, from coordinate 85,946 downwards.
AAGATGGGATTTATTAATTCAGTTTCCTTTCATACTTATGCTGTTCGCGCAATTGTTTGTTCTGATTATGCTGCTCATTCCGGGAATGATGCGTGGCTGGTATTTGTTTATGTGGTTGTTACTTGCTGTCATTCCAGCCTTTGGTGGCCATGTTTGGGGATTGGAAAACTCAACGCTTGCTTTGATTCCGCGGATTATCCACCAGCTGTCAATTGCTTTTTGGCTTGGGGCGCTTGCGTATGTTATTTTACTCGTAATTTGGCAGCGAAAGCAGGACAAAGATATTTTATGGAAGGAATTTAGGCCATTTTTTGTAACCAAGATGATGATTGCTTCGGGATTAGTAATCGTTTCCGGATTTATCATGGTCTTTCTCCAGACTGGTTGGACTGCGGTGATAACCGATTGGATGGGATGGAGTACCTTGTTGCTTATTAAAATCATCTTGACGATCCTTATGCTATGTTTGGCGCTATTCCAAACGTTAAGATGGAGAAAACGTGAGAAGTTTACTACATCTCGTGTTATCCGGGTGGAATGGATTGTCGGTTTGGTTGTCATTGTAATAGGTGTATGGATGAGTCAAACAGCTTACCCAACTGCTGTTAAGTCATATGAAGATACATTGGCAGATGGTCAGGCCAAAGCAGCCGTCTACATCGATAAGCTAAAAACAGGCGACCAGAAAATGACCATCGAAATTCCTGAAGTGAATGGTGAACAACCGGAAGAAGTGACCGTTGCTATTTCCATGCCCGACCATGGAATGAAAGATGGCCCATTTACTGCAGAAAAAGCGGAATCCGGTGATTATGGAGTAGTATTACCATTTTCCATGTCTGGAACCTGGCGTCTCGATATTATAGCGAAATATCCGGGGGGTGACCAGAAAGAATGGACAGATGGTGATATATTTGTTACCGGAGACGGAAATCATTGATGATAAATTATAAATAGGAGGTTCAGTTAAATGATAAAAAGAACAAAATGGTTCATACCATTATTCGCAGTGCTCTTCCTGTTCGTAATGGTGCCTATTGCTGAGGCACATGTGACGGTACATCCGAGTGAAAGTTCAACAAATGCCTACGAAAAATACACAGTGCGTGTCCCTGTAGAGAAGGATACGAATACAACCGAAGTAAAATTGGAAGTCCCGGAAGGTATAAATCTTGTTTCTGTTTTACCGATGCTAGATTGGGATTATAAATTGAAGAAGGACGACAATGATGTGATTACCTCAGTAACATGGCTTGCAAAGGATAAAGGCATTGGACCGAATGAATTTATCGAGTTTTCTTTTATCGGGGCAAATCCTGGTGAGCCTGGAGAATTCAGCTGGAAGGCTCACCAGACATATGACGATGGATCAGTTGTCGATTGGGTTGGTCCTGCTGATGCAGATGAGCCAGCTTCTGTGACAAAGGTTGTCGAGGGGGATGGTGCTGCACCTCACGGGGATAACCAAATAGCTGATTCGGGTAATACAACAGAGGAAAAAGCCGATGAAGATAATACCACCTCAGGCACTACTAACAACTTGTTACCGATTTCACTCGCAACAATTGCAATCCTGTTAGCGATTATCAGCTTATTCCGTAAACGTGCCTGACATATATAAACAAATTGGAAAGTTATGGTTCGAAGCGTTACCAAACGATACAATGAGACTTTTAAACACAGACTTATTAAAAAACCGATTATCTCACAATAGTGATGCATAATCGGTTTTTAACATTCATAGGCCAAATTCAATAGGTAATCCCATCTTCATATAGAAGGTCAGAAAGGGCATTAAAAGTAGCCTTTTATGCTTTAAAAAACGGGTTGACTTTGTTACTTTATTGCTTTACCATAATAAAGTAATATTTTTTAAAATAAGCTCAACCAGAATAATAAACGGGTTAAATTAGCCGTTGATAATCCAAATATACTGTTTCTTGTATTTTTGAGGTTATAAATTCATAGATTTGTAGAAATAGATAAAGAAAATTACCAAATTGGAGGCTATGAAAATGGAAAAGCCCAAAAAAAAGATCTCATTAGGTTTAGCGTTGATCCCGTTTTTGGTCATGATTGTGGCCATGACATTTGTCATTATTGTGTTTGAAGGGTCGCCGCATATTCCTATTCTTCTTGGGGCGGTTGTGGCTGCTTTTATCGCATGGATGTGTGGTTATTCGTGGAGTGATTTGGAGAAATTTATTTACCAAGGAATTACGAAAGTGCTGCCTGCGGTGATTATTTTGATATTGGTTGGCCTGATTATCAGTGCCTGGATTGGTGGGGGAATTGTTACGACTATGATCTATTATGGACTGGAAATTATTTCACCATCATTTTTCCTTGCTGCCATGCTCATTATTTGTGCTATCGTTACCGTGATGATTGGCAGCTCATGGTCGACAATTGGAACGATCGGTGTTGCTGGAATGGGGATTGGAATCAGTATGGGGATCCCGCCTGCTATGATTGTCGGTGCAATTGTTTCTGGTGCCTTTTTTGGTGATAAAATGTCTCCCCTTTCTGATACAACCGTTCTTGCATCCGGAATTGCTGGATCGAAATTGTCTGAACACATTAAACACATGCTTTATACAACGGTACCTGCTTTTATTATTGCTTTTATTGTGTATTTTTTTATGGGGTTGAAGTTTGCTGGTAATACAGTCAATACGGAAAATATTGATGCTGTAATGAATAATTTGCAGGCTAATTTTGTCATTTCGCCATGGCTGTTACTGATCCCGCTTGTTGTCATTCTTCTGGTAGTTAAGAAAGTTCCAGCCCTGCCAGCACTGACTGTGGGAATTATTTTAGGATTTCTGGCAGATATCTTGATTCAAGGAGGGAGTATCGGGGAAGCAGTTAATGCTCTGCAAGGCGGATATTCCATTAAGACAGGAAATGAAACGGTTGATCATTTATTGAAACAGGGCGGATTGGATTCCATGATGTATACCATATCGTTAGCCATGGTAGCCATGATATTCGGCGGCCTGATGGAGAGTACCGGAATGTTAAATGCCATCGTCGAACAAATTTTAAAACTGGCGCGTACAGGTAAAAGCCTGTGTGCAACCACTGTCGTTTCATCCTTTTTCACAAACGTGATAACGGCAGAACAGTATATATCGATTATTATTCCAGGTAGAATGTATGCAAAAAGCTTTAAGGATAAAGAACTGCACCCGAAAAATCTTTCCCGTGCCCTAGAAGACGGTGGAACCATTACCTCGGCATTAGTGCCTTGGAGTACAGATGCTGTTTTCGTATTGAGTACGTTAGGTGTCAGTGCATGGGCCTATGCACCTTATGCCGTGTTAAATTATTGTGTGCCAATTATATCGATTATTTTTTCCTTGATCGGGTATTCGGTTGTTTATACAAATAAAAAGGAAGCAACCGATTAATAGGTTGGCTTGCATCTCCAGAAGAAAGCGGTGATGCCAATTCTTAAGGTGTTTCTATATTAAGTAGCCCATAACGATGAAACTCCAATTGAATCATATACGCAGGAGCGAATCTCCTGTAAAAGAATGTTCGTGTTGCTCCTTGCAACTACGCCAAACCACACTAAAGCACATACCTCGCGGAACAGGGCAGTGTGCTTTTCCTTTATAAAAAAGCAGGCTGTCTCATCAACAGCCTGCTGCAACTTAACCGTTTTGCTCCTTAATTTCTTCCATCGTAATCCAGTCTTCCGCCCATTCCTGAATTTCTTTGATGACTGGTTCTAATGCTTTTCCCTTTTCCGATAATGAATATTCGATTCGAACCGGGAATTCCGAGTATATATTTCGCTCAACAATTCCTTCTTTTTCTAGCATTTTTAACCTGTCAGAGAGCAATCTTCCGCTGATTGGCAAGTCTGTTTCCATTTCTGAAAAACGTTTGGTACCTTTTAACAGTTCGAACAAAATAAGCCCGACCCATCGTTTACTCATAAGCTGCATTGCCTTTTCAAAACGTGGACATAATTCTTCCATGAAGATCACCTTCACTATGGTATAATTAGTTTTATCTTGACATTATTATATCATAACCCAGCAATGGCTTTAATGAGAGCTATGACATAAGTAATTACGAAAAGTAACCTAATATGATCATAACATATGAAAGGCTTTCCGTAAATAAATACATGATGATCCGAAAAGTCGCAAAAATAAATCGCACAATTAAAAAATTATTTGGTAATCCTTTTATTTTTATGAAATAATAGTCGTAGGGGATGTTCAAAAAGTTGTAATCAGAACAAAGAAATGCGGGCACAAAGAACGTGCCAGGTCGACGTTGGCTAATGATTTGGCGATCTTGGTGACCTGTTAATTTGACAACTTAAGAACACGTATTAAACGAAATTTTTGGGAGGTAGAAACGATGGTAAGTAAACAAACACAGGAGAAATATGCTGAATTAGCATTAAAGAAGGGAGTCAACTTACAAAAAAATCAGGCACTCATGATTAATGCGCCAATTGAAGGTGCAGATTTTACCAGAATTGTCGTTCGAAAAGCATACGAATTGGGAGCTAAAGATGTACACATTAATTGGGGTGATGACGAATTAACAAAGCTATTTTATGAAAATGCACCAGACGAAGTTATCAATGACTTCCCCGATTGGAAAGTAAGGCTGCATGATACATATGCCGAAGATGGTGCAGCTGTTTTGTCCATACGTTCGACGAACCCCGATTTGTTAAAAGATATTGATCCGTCACGTGTTGCTAAAGCTAGCAAGGCGCGCGCACAGAAGATGAAGAATTTCCGGCAATACACGATGAACGATCGTATAACATGGTCAATCATCTCGATTCCAACTGGTGATTGGGCCCAAAAAATTTTCCCGGATAAATCAAAAGAAGAGGCGATAGAAAGCCTGTGGGATGCCATTGTAAAAATTGTCCGGGTTGACAAGGATGATCCAATTGCTGCCTGGAAAGAACATAATGCAACATTAAAAACGGCTCGTGAACTGCTGAATAAGAAAAATTACAAAAAACTAATCTTTAAAGCACCGGGAACAAATCTGGAAATGGAACTGCCTGAAGGTCACATTTGGAAAGGGGGTTCGGCAGTATCAGAGAAAGGAATTACCTTTAATCCCAATATGCCGACGGAAGAGGTTTTTTCTATGCCACATAAATACGGTGTGAATGGTACAGTTTCCAGTACAAAGCCATTAAATTATGGTGGAAGCTTGATCGACAATTTTACGTTGACATTTAAAGATGGAAAAGTTGTTGATTTTAAAGCAGAACAAGGGGAAGATACGTTAAAACATTTACTGGATACGGATGAGGGCGCACGGAGGCTTGGCGAAGTCGCACTCGTACCACATGAGTCACCGGTTTCCCAGTCCGGACTGATTTTTTACAATACGCTATTTGATGAAAATGCTTCATGCCACATCGCACTCGGAAAAGCATATCCGACTAATTTGGCAGGCGGTGCGGAAATGAGCGAGGATGACCTTGATAAGCATGGTGTTAATGACAGCTTGAACCATGTCGATTTTATGATTGGGTCGGAGCAGCTTGACATTGATGGAGTCAAGGAAGATGGGACTTCAGAAGCGGTATTTCGTAATGGTACGTGGGCGTTTGATATTAAATAAAATGTGAGAACGCCATGCAGTCCAGATTGGGTGCATGGCGTTTGTTAATGTGCAATGTCGGCAGGATCACATCGTCCGGAATCACGGAAGTATCAGCCAGAATAGCGGAATATCAACCGGAACTCTGGAAGTATCGCCCGGAACCGTCTGAATATCAGCCGGAATCGCAAAACATCGACCAAAATGGCGGTAACATCGGCCGGGATCACTAATCTATGTCATCATTACATCAGTCCGTTCTTTACCAAAACCGCTTTTATTTTCGTATAACTATAGTCTTCGGGAAGTGCCTCACGTAACGGTTTCAATCTTGGCTCATCAATTTCCTCACGTGCGGCCAAAACTGCCGCCTCTTCCGCTTTATCAAAAAAGATATTCCAGGCAATTGGATATCCGTCTTTGAATGCTTTAAATATATGTCCCTCAATCGTTTGGGGAGAGAGCTCCCGGATAGCTGCAATGTCCTTGATTGATTTTCCAGATTGAAACAGTTGATAGCTGACAATATGACTTGGACCATCTTCGTCATTCCTTTTCACAGACCTTGGTTTAACCGGGTCGGAAATTCGTATTTTTGCTTTTACTTCCGGATTAGCGGCTCGCCATTCTACAATGGCACCGAGAAATGCATCACCGTACTGCTCAAATTTTTTCTCACCAACACCTTTAATCGTTAGCATGTCTTCTTTATTATCCGGGAAATAACGGCTTAATTCCTTTAATGTTGCATCAGAGAACAAGACATACGGTGGCACACCTTTTTCATCGGCAAGTTTTTTCCGTAGTCTACGCAAATTATCAAACAAGTCCAGATGGTAATCCGCTTCTTCCGTTACCGGAATTGGTGCTGTATAGATCCAAACTGTCCGGCGTCCTTTGAGCACTTCGACAGATTCTTTGTTCAACTTTAATGTAGGAAAACGGCCTTCCTCGGTATCAAGCAGCTTCTCGGCGACCAAAAAATGGATCCGTTCGGTTAATTCCTTTTCTGTATAAGCGGATAGGATGCCGTATGTTGTTAGCTTATGTAACCCAAAATTATGCAGCTTTTTATCGTTTGACCCTTTTAAAACTTTAGCCGTCATGCCAACACCGAAACGTTCGCCCATCCGTTTTACACAGGAAAGGATCATTTGTGCTTCTTCCGTAATATCGGTCTTTTCCTGCCGGTTGAGGCAATTGCTGCACCTTCCGCACGTTGTTTCAGCAGGTTTATCGTCGAAATATTCCAGGATGAAAGCAGTTAAACAACCGTGTGTATGGCAGTAGTTGATCATTGCCTGCAATTTTCGGTATTCAGCACGTTTGGCCTCGTCATCCATCAACGATTGTTCAATTAAAAATTTCTGCAGCTGCACATCCTGAGGTGAAAATAACAGGATGCAGTCACTTGGTTCCCCGTCCCGTCCAGCACGCCCTGCTTCCTGGTAATACGACTCGATTGTCATTGGCATTGCATAATGAATCACATAGCGCACATTCGATTTATCAATTCCCATACCAAATGCGTTTGTAGCGATCATGACTGTTTTCTCATCCTGAATAAATGCTGCCTGTGCACGCTTTCGTTCATCCTCCCCCATTCCAGCATGATATTTTTCACAGGCGATCCCTCTTCTCGAGAGCTGTTCGTATAACGTATCAGCCTGTTTCCGTGTTGCAGTATAAATAATCCCTGATTCATTAAGGTGTTCTTGTAAAAAAGAACGAACATAGGTGGCCTTGTCCTTCCCTTTCACAACATGAAAAGATAGGTTTTCTCGTTCAAATCCGGTATTAATTACATGGTTGTTTTTAATGTTCAGTAAAGATTGAATGTCGGTAATAACCTCTTCTGTAGCAGTTGCAGTTAAGGCTACGAAGACAGGGATATTCGTTAACCGGGTTAAATTGGGAACGATCGATCTGTAGCTCGGTCTGAAATCATGTCCCCATTGGGAAATACAATGGGCTTCATCAAATGCAACCAGTGATAGTGGAATGTTTTTAACAACATTAACAAAACTGCCGGATTCAAATCGTTCCGGAGCAACGTACACAAATTTATAGCGTCGGGCTGCCATGTTTTTTAAGCGCACTTGCTGTTCATTTGCTGACAGGGAGCTGTTAATAAATGTGGCAGGAATACCCAGGGCATTAAGGCCATCAACCTGATCTTTCATTAATGATATTAATGGAGAAATGATGATCGCGGTTCCATCAAGCGAGAGGCCGGGGATTTGGTAACATAAGGACTTCCCGCCGCCTGTTGGCATAACAGCGAGTGTATTGTTTGTCTGTAAAATATTAGCGATTGCTTCCTTTTGGCCTGGACGAAATGATTCATAGCCAAAATAGGTTTGCAAAATTTTTTCTTCTTCGCCCATCTTGTTCAACTCCTTTGCTAGTAGGTAAAGAAAGTATAAAAATTTAGGCTCTATTCTGCTTGCGTCAGAGTTGGCCATGTCCAGCTCCAGCGCTAAAGCCAAGTTAAACTTCACACTCCTTCACTACGATAAGTCAACATCGGTTCGGGTAGGAAGGAAGGCCAACTAAAAGCGGACTTTGCGTCCAACTCACGTCTACCCCTATGAAGGGGCATGTTTCCTTTATCTTATTGCGGAGTGCTCCAGTTTGTACGTTGCTAAACGGGCACTTGCGCTTTTCTTATATAATCCTAACATATTTTTTTGACTCAGATGGCGTATTTTTTAAAATGATAATTTCGCAAATTTAGATGCCATAAAATAGAATTTTGTTGTTCAAACAGTGTTTAAAACAGTAAAAAGAGCTAACTTATATTGTTAGCTCCTAATGAGAATAATCTTGTGCAGCAGGTTCTCGAAAAAGCAATCCGATTAATCCGCCGGCTATAGCGGGAACAACCCAGCCCAGTCCGATGGAGAAAAACGGTAAATATTCCATGAATGGGGTAATTGTCTCTAACTTGAATCCATATGCAACCAACCCATCATACAAACTGGTAAGGGAGGTTAACACTATTGCCCCACGGTATACAGCCTTTGATCTGTGAAATAAGTTTTGCATAAATGTTAACAATATAAGTACAATGGCTATTGGATAAATAAATGTAAGGACTGGCACTGAGTAACCGATAATAGTGTTCAATCCTTGATTGGCAATGAGAAAACTGCCAATTGTTATAATAAGAACTATCCATCGATAGGAAAGGGCAGTAATTTTAGTGAAAAATTGCCCGCAAGCGACGACTAATCCTACTGAAGTGGTAAAGCATGCCAGGGTAACGATCACTCCAAGTAATAACGCACCGTAATTGCCAAACATGATAGTTGCAGCATTGGATAAAATATCGCCGCCATTGTCATAACTTCCTGTAGAGGCTAATTTTGCCCCGATCCAGCCGATCGAAACATAGACCGCCATTAATCCGATCGCGGTGATTAGCCCGGCTTTCAAGGTTGATCTGACCAATTCCCTCTGGGTGGATACCCCGCGTTCTTTAAAAGCATTGACGACAATAATGCCAAATGCCAGTGCAGCAATGGCATCCATTGTCAAATACCCTTCAACAAATCCTGTGAAAAAGGGGTTAGCCGCATATTTATCTGTCGGGCTTTCAAGCGGGTGATCCAATAGTAAGAATCCGCCAACACTCAGTGCAATGATGGCAATTAACAAAATAGGTGTTAAGAATTGGCCAATTCGATCTACCATTTTTGACGGGTTTAAGCTTACCAAATAAACGAGAATAAAAAAGATCGTTGTAAAAATAAGTAATGAAAGTGTTGATGTGTTGCCTGTAAAAGGCTCTACACTCATTTCGTATGCAACGGTTGCCGCCCGGGGGATGCCAAAGAAAGGTCCAATTGCTAAATAAACGAGCGATGTAAAAATAAGTCCAAATAATGGATGAACCCGGTCAGCTAATTCACGAGCGTCATTTTTAACAAAAGAAATGGATGTGACAGCGAGGATTGGTAAACCAACCCCGGTAATGACAAATCCAGTGATCGCAGTCCAGTAAGAAGTACCAGAGTCGATTCCAAGTGTAGGCGGGTAAATTAAGTTCCCCGCTCCAAAAAATAAAGCAAAAAGCATAAATCCAATCGTGAAGATGTTTTTATTCATGTGATGATCCTCCTGCTATAATATCCGGCGTACCTGATCAGATGGTTATTTTCTATATTATCTGATAATTTGTATCAAAAAGTAGTTTGAAATGTCGCAAAGCAAAGTAATTTTAACAAGATTAATAAATGCTTGTCAATCCGAGTAACGTGTTTCGTTTTGACTATTTTGTGACATCTGGGAAAAGTAGAAGTGCACGATAAAGTAAAACTTCACCTGAGTGGGGGTTTCCGGCGCATAGAACGTGACGGTTTTAGTCTTTGTACCTATGATCGAATCTTTACGGACTGTTTATCCCCCACCTTCCCGTTTTTGGTTTACGCATGCATAGGGGTGGGGTATTACACCGGTAAATACGTGATAAAATTTTTCGGAATCCACGGTTAAAATTGTTTACATTATTTCAAACCGCGTTTAAAATACCTATATATTTAAGAAAAGAATGGGGGTATGATATGTTTCCATCTGTTTTGTTTGAAATTATGTTAATAGGCCTTCTCGGGATTGGCTCACAGTGGTTATCATGGCGCTACCGGATGCCGGCTATTGTTGTCATGTCGGTTGCCGGGTTAATAGTGGGACCATTTTTGGGCATCATGAATCCCCAGGAAGACTTTGGAACGCTATATAAACCAATCATTACTGTCGCAGTAGCGATTATCCTGTTTGAAGGCAGCTTAAATTTGAATTTTAAAGAACTGCGCGGGCTGGGACGACCGGTATTTCGCATTTCGACAATTGGTGCGTTTATTGCCTGGATATTAGGGTCACTGACTGCGCATTATATTGCAGGCCTGTCGTGGGCAGTTGCTTTTGTAATCGGTGGTCTGTTCATTGTAACCGGTCCTACCGTTATTTTACCTTTATTGAGACAATCCAAATTAAAACCGCGTCCTGCCAAAATATTAAAATGGGAAGGAATTATTGTAGACCCAATCGGTGCGCTGCTCGCGGTATTTGCCTTTGAGATTATTTCTTATTTGACCGACAACGATCCTAGTGGTGTTTCACTTCTTTTATTTTTTGCTGCCTCGGTTTTTGCTGCAATACTTGGCTGGGCATTCGGCAGGGGAATTGGCTGGATGTTTGAAACAGGGAATATCCCTGAATATTTAAAGTCACCTACAGTGTTTATTGTTGTCATCATGTGTTTTACCATAGCGGATGAAATTACGCATGAAACAGGACTGCTTGCTGTTACTGCTATGGGGATGACGCTGGCAAATATGGGAATAAGCTCCGTTGAAGATATGCGCCATTTTAAGGAAAATATGTCCATCTTACTAATATCGGCGATCTTTATTATGCTTACTGCTTCCTTAAATATAGACACGATTTTGCATATTTTTGAACCAAGAATTATCGGGTATGTGGTATTGATGATGATTGCAGTACGACCACTATCGATTTTTCTGTCAACGATTGGAACTGACTTGGCGCTTAATGAAAAAGTGCTAGTCGGCTGGATTGCTCCACGGGGTATTGTAGCATTGACAGTTTCCAGCTATTTTGCTGCGATATTAGGGGATGCCGGATATGAAGATGCATCGATTATTACGACGCTAACCTTTGGGCTTGTCTTTTTTACGGTTGTTGCCCACGGTTTTTCAATTGGCTGGCTGGCAAAAAAACTTCATTTATCGATGGAGGGCAGGCCTGGGACGATTATTGTCGGCAGCAACACATTTACCGTAGAATTGGCAAAGTCGCTTATCAAAGCCAAAGCACCGGTAATCATTGTCGATTCCTCATGGGAAAAATTGCGAAAAGCTCGTGAAGCGGGGATCCCGTTCTATCACGGGGAAATGCTGTCAGAGCAAACAGAATATCATTTGGATACAACACCTTATGAATATTTAATCGCGGCAACTGATTATCATTCTTATAATTCACTCGTTTGTACAACGTTTATGCCGGAATATGGCCGAACCAATGTCTATAAGGTAAGTCCGTATAAGCAAATCGATAGTGACACAAATGATATTGTCAATAAAATTGGTGGACGTATCTTGTTTGGGGAGGAAGTTTCCACAGAAGATTTAAATCAGAACATTGCATCTGGCTTTGTTGTTAGACAAACAACTTTAACCGATCAATATAACTATAAGCAATATGTAAACGAACGTGATGATGCAGCGGTTCTCCTATATATGATCAAACCGTCTGGGAAAATTATTTTTTATGCCGAAGAGATGAAGGCAACACCTGAATCCGGTGATATTGTTGTCAGCCTTGCTCCACAGGATAAAAAAATCCAGGCAAAACTGGAAAACCGGCGAAATGGTACGAACGAGAATGGAAAGTAGGTAAAAATTGATTTAATCGTACTTGTTAAATAGCCCTATAATAAACGAGCGCAGATGAAGTCTGCGCTCGTTTATTTATAGGTGGCCATCTATTTGTTAAAAACATAGTTTGATCATTTGTAAAAAAGACTGATGTTTTGAAATAAAGATCGATCATTTGGCATAGAGTTTGATAAACTTCCCCATTAATATTGTGATTAAAGGGAACGGTTGTTGATAATGTCCTTTGCTTTGGCGCATATACCTTGGTAATTCCTTTTAACCTTAGATAAGTCAGCCTAAAATGCGGTATTAATGTTCTAATATTTGAAAGGAATCTTACAAGGTTTGGCGAATCTATTAACGAGGATAATCAGTTTGCTTTGTCATTAACTTACCTTGGAAAGGGGTGAATAATTTTGGGCCAAATCGATAAACGCAATCGTTTGGATGAGGAGTCTTTTAGTTATCGGGTCACCAAAAACAATACAGTTTTTATTGATTGGCAGAACAAACAAGTAAAGATTCTTAAGGGGAAGGAAGCCGAGAAGTTTCTGAACAAAATTAATCGTGTTAGGGATGAAAAAGAGCTGCAGCTATTAATGGCTAAAATAACCGGAAACTTCAAAAGAGGAAATGAACGAACTGTTAATAAAAATAAACGGTAAATATATTAAGAGCGTGTTTTGATCAATCTTTTTTCGAAACACGCTCTTTCCTTTTGTTTGTTCAAGTTTTTTAGTATCAATTTTACCAAACCTTTTTTAAGTAACATCTATTTCTTCTAATTTGCGATACATGTCCGCGATTTCTTTCTCTAATTCGATCAGTTTTTTTTCTGCAGTCGCCGTATTCTGACCAACCAATACCAATTTCTCAGCATCACCCTGGATTCGGACATAATCCGATTTCAGCTCCGCGATTTTAGCCTCAATTTCTTTTTTTGTCATGTTTATCACTCCTATTCCTATTCTAACGGATTTTCTCTTTACAAAAAAGGATATTACGCTAAAATTAGTGAAAAAGGAGAATTGGATGAACATAACACTAGTATCCTCACCACAGGAATTTTCCCGGCTTATTGAACCATTGTTAATGCAAAAAGAAGCTTGCAACAATCTGATGCTTGGTATTATTCAGCGCTTATTGGATGACCCAGAAGGAGAGGAATACGGTTATTTAGGCTATGTAGAACAAGATCATAAGGTGGTATTTGCGTTCATGCAAACCCCAAAGAACTGGATATTAGCTGATGCATCCAATGTAGATGAACGTGTCGTGCAAACGATAACCCAGTTTTTGTTTAACCGGCACATCCATATTCCCAGTATTATAGGGCCGGAAAAAGTAGCTACTATGTTTGTTAAACAATGGGAACAACTCAGGGGCTTGAAAGCAACCATTCATATGGAACAATTAATCTATCAGCTGGATAATGTAAATACAGTACCTATCGCGGAGGGGGAATTAATCCCTGCATCCGAAACCGATCACGACCTGATTGCCCTGTGGCTTGTTCAATTTGGGATTGAGGCAAACGAACATATTTCTGAGGAACACGCAAATAAAGCTGCTGCCAAATTTATCGGTAATCAATCCATGTACGTATGGCAAGTGAAGGGTGAGCCGGTTTCCATGGTCAACCGGTCCAGAAGAACAAAACATGGTGCAACAATCAATGCCGTGTTTACTCCTGACATCCATAAACAAAAGGGATATGCGACTAGTGCAGTTGCAACGTTATCAGAGAAGCTGCTGGAAAGCGGGTTTCAATTTTGCAGTCTATATACCGACTTGAAAAACCCTGTATCCAATAGTATTTATAAAAAAATTGGTTATTATGTTGTTGGGGACTCCATCGTTTATAAATTTTCGTAATGCTATCAAAAGGAAGGGCGAGCAATAATTTGTCCTTTCTTTTGCCAGCTATATTAACGCATCCTCTTTATTGTCTTTCGAGTCCTGATACGTTCTATAAAAATGGACAATAATCGTTTTCACAACCGCATAGAACGGTACGGCAAAGAGGATGCCAAGGAAGCCAGCGATACTTCCGGCAGCCAGAATCAACGTAATAATCGTTAACGGGTGCAGCTTTAGTGCCCGCCCCATAATATTTGGCGAAATAAGATTACCTTCGAGCTGCTGGGCAACAATCATGACAATCGCAACCCAAACAGCCATCATCGGATCCTGGAAAAAGCCGACGATCATTGCTGGAACAACCGAGATAAATGGGCCGATAAATGGGATGACACACATTATCATACCAAATAATGCTAAGGTCAAGGCGTATTTCAAATGAATGATTAGATAACCAATAAATAATAATATACCAATACATAGACTGACAAAGAGCTGTCCGAGAATATAAGAAGCCAATGTTTCATCGATTTTGTGCAAAAGACTGCGAATATTGGCTGCCTTTTTCTTATTAAATATTTTCGTGACAAACGGGACGAATTTGTCACCATCCTTAAGCATAAAAAACAGGAAGAAAGGAACCAATACCAAGGAAAAGACAAATCCGATCAACTGGCTGATAAACCCGAATAAAAATGACATGGCACCTTCAATGTACGATTGCAGATTGGACGTTACATGGTTAATTGCCTGATTCATATCAGCGGGAATCATGTCCTGGTTTGATTGCCATAAAGTGATTAAATTTTGCGCTCCCTCAACCATTTCCGGCACATTGTTAATCAAATTGGTGAATTGTTTTTGGGCAATCGGAGCGATGTAATTGATAATCAGATAAATAATAAGAATTAATAGAATGAACACAATAAAAATAGCCAGGACGCGATGGACCCGATATTTTTCCAGAAAGTGCACGACTGGTCTTGTTATGTAAAAAAGGACACCGGCACCTACAACGGGCAAGGCAACGGCTGCCAAATACTTAAAAATCGGATCGAATAAAAAATCGGTTGCGGAGATTAACAAGATTAATAGAAAGACTAAAATAAAAACGACTAACGTTTGGAACCAGCGCTTACTGTACACGAACATCACCACTTTCCTCTTATATAATTATTTTAACGATAAACGGCAAAAATAGGAAGTATCTTTTATTCTTTCCCGAAACGGGTGGAGATAAACAAATTCAGGCCGACAAAAATAGAATTCATTTTAAAAGTATGCTAGAATTTGGGTCATAGAACAGGTTGAGAACAAAGGCGATGGAGCCGACCGTGGCCTACTCTGCTGTTAGCAGAATAGAGTCTTAGTCTATATTTTGTATCTTTTGAAAAAGGGGATAGGACAGCGAATGGAACAATGGGAAAAAGCTTATGATAAGTGGCAATCGTTTCCGCATCTTGAGCCATCATTGAAGAACGAACTAGCCAATATGAAAGATAATACGACAGCTTTAGAGGATGCTTTTTATAAAGAATTAACATTTGGCACAGGTGGAATGCGTGGCATTTTAGGACCTGGCATCAATCGGATGAATATTTATACAGTAAGAAAAGCGGTAAATGGTCTGGCAAATTATTTGCAGGTTAATTGTGTCAATGTAAAAGACCGAGGAGTTGCCGTGTCCTATGATTCCCGCCATATGTCGCAGGAATTTGCGCTTGAAACTGCTAAGGTGCTAGGAGCGTATGGAATTAAAGCGTATGTATTTGATTCGTTGCACCCGACTCCACTGTTGTCATTTGCGGTAAGATATTTAGGGACAGCTGCTGGGGTAATGATAACAGCCAGCCACAATCCACCTGAATACAATGGCTTTAAGGTGTATAACGAGGATGGAGGGCAAATCACACCAGCCGAAGCAGAAGCCATTATCGGATTTATTAATGAAATGAAAAACGAATTAACAGTCCCGATTGTAGAAAGAAAACAACTAGAAGAACAGGAACTGCTAAACTGGATTGGGGAGGAGGTTGATAATGCCTATCTCGCCCAGTTAAAACAGATCTCTAGACTTAGTGATCAGGAACAGCAGGTAAAGAAGGATTTGCAAATTGTCTTTACAGCTCTTCATGGCACATCATACGATTTAGTTTTAAAAGGTCTTGCACAATTGAACTTTTCGAATGTTGCTGTAGTCAAGGAACAGGCAGAACCTGATCCCGAGTTTTCAACAGTAGCTTCACCGAACCCGGAAGAGCACCAGGCGTTCACCATGGCGATTGAACAAGGTAAAATGGTAAATGCGGATATTTTAATTGGTACAGACCCTGATGCTGACCGTCTTGGCGTTGCCGTCAAGGATAGCACGGGAGAGTATACCATTTTAACAGGTAACCAGTTTGGTTCGCTCGTACTGGACTATATTCTGTCTCATAGTGATAAAGCACTATTAACAAACGCTCGCATGTTAAAAACGATTGTAACAACCGAAATGGGAAGCGCAATTGCTAATGCTTATGGAGTCGAAACGATTGATACATTAACCGGATTTAAATATATCGGGGAAAAAATCCGCCAATTTGATACAACAGGAGAAACGTTCATTTTTGGTTTTGAAGAAAGCTATGGTTATTTAATCGGCAGTTTTGCCCGGGATAAGGATGCCGTACAAGCGGCACTTATGGCTTGTGAAATGGCCTATTTCTGGAAAAAGCAAGGGTTGACGCTGCTTGATGCATTAGATGTTCTTTATGAGAAACATGGATTTTACCTGGAAGGCTTGTCCCAGCTCACGTTACAGGGTAAAGAAGGTGCGGCGCAAATCAAGGCAATCATGGATGACGTTCGGAAAACCCCTTTAACTGAAATAGCTGGATTAAACGTACTGCAAGTGGAGGATTATCTCTCCGGTGAGCGCACCATAATAAATAAGAACCATAATGTGGAAAAAATCGAACTTCCAAAGGAAAATGTGGTCAAATATATTTTAGAACATGACAGCTGGGTATGCTTAAGACCCTCTGGTACCGAACCGAAAATTAAATGCTATTACGGTGTTTGTGAAAAAAGCCGTGAAGCAAGTGAGGAGAGGTTAGCCTCGTTAAAAAGTACAATGGAAGCAGTTATGGAAAGGAAATAAGACAAAGGATAGTTTTTTATCACGCATAAACGGGCTGTGATACCAAGTGGGGGAGGAATTTGCCCCCCAATGTGACCTTTATCATCTATGATAAGGGTCTTTTTTGATGACAAAAATGGTGTAATTTTCTAATTCCCAAATGTTTAAATTTGGTAACTTTACTTATGCTTAACATTTCAGTATAGGAACTTTACCTTGGAACAAACTATAAAAAAATTGAAAGGACATGATCAGATGCTAAAAAACTTCATCCGAATAGTTATCGTTTTATGTACGATCGGCTCGGCTTGCCTTCTTTCTAAGAGATCGTTTGTTAAGTATTTACCTGTTACATTATTTTCATCTGCCTCCGTACTTGCTGAAATTTTATATTTTACTGTTCATAAGCTATGGAAGGTTAAAGGTGGGCCAGGTTCACTAATATGTAACACATCAATTTTGGTTTTGGGTCCTTATTTTTTTGGCACCTTACTGAGTTTTCAATTATCAAAAGGAAAGCTTATTAAATACGCTTTAATCAATATTATCGCAGACTTCATTTATGCCTTTCCCCTAATAAAATTATTCAAGAAACTGGATTTCTTTAAATTGAAAGTAAACTCGATTCAATTTTATGTATTGATCGTAACTAATGCATTTTTAAACTTTGGATTCCAAAAGTTTTATGAAAGGGTTACCCTTCCGGAAAAAACAAGTGATTAACCTTTTAAACGTTTAAAATATTTAAATTTGAATTCAATAGTTTATGAGCTTCATGAAAAAATAAGCCTTTTGCTTTGCAGCTTGGTTTGACAGTACAAGTTTTTTGTTGATCAAAAGAGGACCTTTCTGGCATAGGAGTCTCGGGCACTTCCGCCTTTAGTTCATGACAATAGGTGCATTCTGATTGATTGTTACATTTACTGGTAGCATAATAAATATACGGTTAGGCGGTTCTTATGGTTGAGTTTTGCAGGAATGGGTAAATCAATAGAAGAAGGGTACCTGATAAGAAGAATTAGATGGTGGAGTACTGTTTCGTGAAAAAAACAGAGCTGGAATTCAATCCATCGCACAATAGTATAGTGCAGGAAGGAGTGATTAGGAAATGCCAGTAGCTATTAAACGGGTTTACGAAGATGCCAGGGATAAAGACGGTGTACGTATATTGGTTGACCGTGTATGGCCAAGAGGGATGTCAAAAGAAAAAGCGAAACTCGATCATTGGATGAAGGAAGTCGGCCCGTCCAATGAGTTGCGGAAATGGTTTGGCCATGATCCGGACAAGTACGATGATTTTAAGAAGAAATATAAAGAGGAGCTTAAAAGCGGAACGCAGCACAAGGAACTTGAGAAACTAAAGCAAATAACGAAGGAACATGATAAGAACATTACATTATTATTTTCCGCCAAGGACGAAAAATATAATCAAGCACAAGTATTAAAGGAAATACTTGATCAGCAACAATAAAAGAGTTTTTAAGATTAACAACAAAACTGAGGTGATCAAATGGCGAAACATCATTTTCATTTACATGCAGACTGGCCGGGCGGACGTAATAGTGAGGGGTATATGGATGCCGGCAATCTAAAAACGAAAATTTCCATCCCGCCAGAAATGGATGGACCGGGAATTGGGACAAATCCGGATGAGATGCTGCTGGGTGCTGCAGCAACATGCTATATTATTACGTTGGCCGCCATGATCGAACGGGCAGAATTACCTTTGCAAAAAATGTCACTTGAATCGGAAGGGATTGTCGATGTGACGAATGGTGTATTTACATATAAAAAGATCATTCATAAACCGACAGTATCCTTGAAAAGTAGTGCAACCACGGAACAAATCGACAAACTGCGAAAATTGGTTGAAAAAGCCGAAATAAGCTGCATGATTTCACGTGCTATAAAAGGGAATGTTGAAATCGAATTGCAAGCTGCAATTAGATAAAGTGAAACTTCATTCAGTGGGGTTTCCAACGTACAGGACGTGCTTGTGCAGGCGAAGGCATGTGGACGTAACGGTTTTACCTCTCCTTCCGTCCCCACCTTCACGTTTCTGGTTTACTCACGCTTAGAGGCGGAAGTATTACAGCCCGTTAATGCGAGATAAATAGTCTGCATTCAGTCGAAATCAGATAACAAGTTAATATGAAATAAAAATGAAAATGGGCAAACACATATTTTCCATGTGAATTGCCCTTTTTCAATAGGGGAAATAGCTGCGCCAAATTTTTTTCTTGACACATTGTTCCCTATCCTTGTATAGTATTAAAGCATACTAAGGTTATCGGAATTATTTATTTTAATTTCGGTTTAATAAAAAACTATAGCAGATAGCTTCTGCCTAATGAAACAGGAGGGAGACAAACAGTGGATACATTTTTAATAATCGTGAACATTGCGGTTTTAATCGCTATTATTGGACTTCTTATTTGGATGCAAAAGAAACACTTGTCATTTACAAAACGCGTGTTTACTGGTTTAGGTGTGGGAATTGTGCTTGGAGCTGTTTTACAAGCAATCTATGGCACCGGTTCTGACGTATTAACCCAAACCACCGATTGGTACAATATCGTCGGCAGCGGGTATATCAATCTGCTCATGATGATTGTTGTTCCACTCGTAATGGTGTCGATTATTCAATCGATTATCAATTTGGAAAAATCATCTGAACTTGGGAAAATGTCAGCCTGGATTATCGGAATTCTTGTGGCAACCGCAATGATAGCGGCACTTGTAGGGATTGGCAGTGCAGCATTATTCGATCTGAATGCCGATCAAATCGAGGCGGGCCAAGCAGAAAATGATCGCAGTGCAATGCTGGAATCCACGTTAGATGAAGTGGAGGGTATGTCAGCACCTGATAAGATTTTAAGCTTCATCCCGTCAAATATCTTTCTGGATATGACACAACAACGGTCGACATCGGTTATCGCAGTTGTTATCTTTTCGATCATTGTTGGTGTCGCAGTTCTCGGGTTGCGAAGAAAAAAACCAGAACAGGCTGAATTGTTTACGAAAATAGTCAACTCGCTTTATGCCGTTGTCATGCGTATCGTAACCTTGATTCTACGGCTAACGCCATTTGGCATTCTTGCGCTAATGGCAAATACGGTCGCATCTACTGATTTTGCCGGTATTATCGAACTAGGAAAATTTGTCATAGCTTCCTATGTTGCGATTATTGCAATGTTTATTGTTCACCTGATTTTGGTAGGCGTATTCGGATTAAGTCCGATGACGTACTTGAAAAAGGTGTTACCAGTGTTAAGCTTTGCATTTACATCACGATCAAGCGCTGGTACGATTCCGTTAAACATTCAGGCGCAACGAAATTCACTTGGTGTGCATGAAGGAATTGCTAATATGTCAGCGTCATTTGGAGCAACAATCGGTCAAAACGGTTGTGCCGGATTATACCCGGCAATGCTTGCGATTATGATCGCACCATCAGTCGGAATAGATCCATTCACATTTGGATTCATTGCTAAATTGGTTATCATTGTCGGTATCAGCTCGTTTGGTGTGGCAGGAGTTGGTGGAGGAGCTACATTCGCAGCGATTATTGTGCTTTCATCCATGGGTCTGCCAGTAGGACTCGCCGGACTCCTTATTTCAATTGAAGCGTTAATTGATATGGGACGTACTGCACTTAATGTCAATGACGCCATGCTTTCGGGTACCTTAACATCACGAATCCTGGGAAAATTGAACCTGAAAACATTTAATGATAAAACGGCAATTGAAAAAGATATAGCTATATAAAAAAACGGCCACTTAAGTGGTCGTTTTTTGTTTCGATCAGGTGGGCATCTTTTCGATCAAGGATTGCTAAATTTGAATCGACCACACCCCAAAAACGATCGAGAAGCCGTAATTTTCGAACGAGCACACCCTTAAATCAATCGGAGCCATGAATTTCTACCGAGCCCAGATCAAAATAATCGAGTACCTGCCGAATTATTTCCCGATCAGCCCTATCACTTTCTCCAAATTTTGCCTTTCCTTTTCGATAAAATATCCGGCAAATGGGCAACCGAGCAGTTTTACCCGTTCAACGGTATTGGCAATCGTAAATGGAATGGGTGATAATCCATCTTGCAATTCCTCCCAGAACAATGGTGTGGCAACCGTCGCCTCTTCTGTCTTTCTCGGGGAATACGGGGCAATGATCGTTTTATTCCGTCCGTGCTGTACATAATCAATATAAAGACGCCCGTGCCGGTTCTTCTTCATCCGTTCCGTGGTAAAATGTTGTGGATATTCCTGTTCAATCGTCTTGGCAATCGCTTGGGTAAATAAAGCTGTTTCTTCATAGCTAATACTTTTTTCCGGGATTGGAATGTGAACCTGCAACCCTTTGTTGCCGGACGTTTTTACAAACGCAGCAAGTTCCAGATCATCAAGAATCTGTTTCAACAACTTTGCCGCAACAACGGCAAGTGAAAATCCTTCGCGATCAGGTGGGTCAAGGTCAAATACAATCTCAGAAGGATACGTATTTCCAGCTTTTTGAAAAGGAACGTGGTATTCTATCGCACCATGATTACCGAACCATAATAATGCATCCAGTTTATTGCAAACAATGAATGTCTCCCCTTCCATTTCCATACTGTCAATAGAAGGCGGTGCATAATCCGGCAAATGTTTTTGAAAAAAAGACTCTGCGGACACACCGTCCGGGCAACGGATTAAGGTAAGCGCGTGTTCCTTTAAAAACGGTAGCATATATGGGGAAATTTCCCGCAAATAGATAAGCAGATCTCTTTTCGTCAGGTTTTCTTTTGGCCAAAATACTTTGTCTGTATTGGACAGTTCTAATTCATCCGGAAGCATGGCCATATCCAGCCGTAATTTATTGAGTGTACAATCAGAGGCAGAAGTATTGACGAGCAGCCTTGCAAACTCAGGCTCGCGAATTTCGCTTTTTAACAAATCGAGTGTATGGATCTCCGCACAAATTGCCGGTGGCAGCTTGTATCCGTCTCCGCTTTTACTTCCCTTTTCAGTAAATAATTGCTTCAATGTTTGAATCGATTCTGAATCGGGGCTGTGTTTACATTTGCCAACTTCCAGCAATTCATTGTTTTCGTATACGTTTGCGGTAAAATAATCATTATTGGGATCGAAATAGCTGAGCACACATTGGACCTGACGCCAATTTTTTATTTTAAACCAATCATTATGGTGTTTGCCTGCTCCGTAAACACTATTTTTTCGTTTAGCAACGATTCCTTCACCTTTGTATGTAAAAACAATGTCCCATAATTCGGCATGATTTTCATAATATGGGACATAACATAAACGATGCAGCGATGAAATATTGAAGGGAAATGCTCCCTTTTTAAAAAAATCCTGCAGCATGTCTTTTCGCTGCTGAAATTTTTCCTGAGCTACATCCTTTCCCTTTAAAAGCGTTATATCGAATGCTAAAAATGTTGCTGGTCGTGTTTGCGCATTATTTTTAATCGATGTTTTGTTCTTCAATCTCCCACGCTTTTGTATCCACGAAAAATTTGCCTGGTAGGGATTATTTAATACAACCAGTTCTCCATCCAGTCTAAGCGGAAGTAACGACTGAATCTTTTCCTGATGGGCTAAGCAAAAATCGGCAATCTCCGGAAAATTTGGGGTTAGATCCTTATTATTTTTACTTGTCAATGTAATGTGCCCCTCTTGCCAATCAAGGACACAGCGAAAGCCATCATACTTCACCTCATACAGCCATTCATCATCAGCTGGAATTTGGGTACTGGCTATTGGTTTCATTACATGCATATTCGAAACACCTCTCTCCCTATTAAGATGTCTAGAATGGCCAAGAATAAACCGCAGACGTGGTAAAAATTCGGCGAAATTCGGGAAATGACTTGGCACCGAAGAGGCACGGATGCGGCGGCACAACAACGGGATAAAAATAAATGGTGGCGGAACACTATAGAAAAAAGGGAGGTCGTTGCCATGCACACGATGTGGAAAGGTACAATCAGCTTTGGCCTGGTCAATATTCCGGTCAAAATGCATGCTGCTACCGAAAATAAAGATGTAAAGCTTAGGCAGCTCCATAAAGAATGTCAATCCCCGATTAAGTATGAACGTGTTTGTCCTGTGTGTGACCGGGAAGTAAAGAATGACGAAATTGTCAAAGCATATGAGTATGCAAAAAACAAATTTGTCGTGTTAGATGAAGAGGAATTGCAAGCCTTGAAAAAGGAACAAGAAGATAAGGCAGTTGAAATTGTCGATTTTGTCCAATTAGAGGAAATTGACCCGATCTACTTTGAAAAAAGCTATTATTTATCGCCTAATGAGGGGGGCGGAAAGGCGTACGGGCTTTTGCGTGCGGCATTAATGGATACTGGGAAGATTGGTATTGCCAAAATGATTATTCGATCCAAGGAACAGCTTGCTGTTATCCGTGTTTATCAAAATACACTCGTTGTCGAAACGATACATTATCCTGACGAGGTACGCAAGGTTCAGGATGTTCCCAATGTCCCGGAACAAGCGGAACCGGAAAAAAAGGAATTGGAAACCGCTAAAATGCTGATTGATCAATTGACAACAGAATTTGATCCGGAGAAGTATAAAGATGAATACAGGACTGCACTGTTGGATTTAATTGAAGAAAAGAAAAATAAGGAGCAGGTCGTAACAGGTGAAAAGCAGCCAGTGCCAGATAATGTAACGAATCTGATGGATGCACTTCAGGCCTCACTGGATCGGGCAAAACAGGACAAACCAAAGCCGAAACAGCCCAAGCGGAAAACGAAAACAAATACAGGCGAGAAAAAGAAAAAGGTTGCAAAATAGAGATGGACAGGCACTTGCAGGGTTCCTGCGGGTGCCGGAGTCCGTCATAAATCCTTGCCATAACCGGTACGCTGGTCAATTAAACATTTCGGCACATTAAAATGTGGCATTTTCATGAAAAATATTACGCAATGGTATCTTTCTTTCATTCCATTTACAGTTCCCTAACAACCTTATGAATTCGCTGTTTTTCGCATGTATTTTTCTTTAAAAACGGGTAGACTTGATTATACAGAAGCGATACTTTATCAAAAAGGATGAGTTGCATGGAAAGAAATGCGTTTTTTGATAATGCGAAACTTGCATTAATATTTTTAGTCGTATTTGGGCACATGATTCAGCCATTTACAAATGGATCAAACGATATCAATACACTATATACATGGATCTACACCTTTCATATGCCTGCATTTATTTTCTTATCCGGATTTTTTGCCAAAGGCTCAGGAAATAAGGCTTATGTTCTTAAACTAGCAAAAAAACTAATACTGCCATATTTAATTTTTCAGCTTCTATATACGGCGTTTTACTTTTTCATCGGTAAAGACGATTGGCAATCAGGTGTTTTTTATCCACAATGGTCTTTGTGGTTCTTATTTAGTCTGTTCAGCTGGCACATGCTGCTCTATTGGTTTAAAAAGATACCACCAGTACTGAGTATTGCAATTGCGGTTGAAATTGGCTTAATCGTCGGCTACTTTGGCGAGGTTGGTCATACATTCAGCTTATCACGTACGTTTGTATTCTTTCCGTTTTTCTTGATCGGTTACTGGTTAAAAGAAGAGCATGTCATGCTGCTAAAAACAAAAGCAGCTAAAATTATTTCGGTAATTGTTATGCTGTCTGTGGCAGGAGCGATATATTTGGCTCCGGAGATTAATTCCGGCTGGCTGTTAGCTTCGAAATCATATGGGGATCTGGGGATGCCGGAGTTCGGCGGTTTGGCACGACTAATTGTCTATGTAACTTCTGCATTGATGGCGATGAGTGTTTTAGCCTGGATACCGAAAAGTAAACATAAGCTGACTATCTTGGGAACAAGAACACTCTACGTTTATTTATTGCACGGGTTTTTTATCCAGTTCTTCCGGGAAACAGATTTATTTGCAATCAATAATATAATTGATCTCTTTGGATTGGCCGTTATTTCAGCAGCAATTGTCCTCGTATTATCAAGTAAACCGATAAAAGTGGTTTGGCAGCCTTTTATTGAAGGGAAGATATCTAATATAAGAGGTTTCTTTGGTCAGACAAACAGAAGAACACAGCACAACCAGAACCTTAACACGTAATCTTAATTCCAATCCATTAAGGGAAGGTGACAGAAATGAAGGTTTGTGTATTCGGCGCTAATGGTTATGTAGGTGCTTCAGTGTATCAGCAGCTTCATCATACAGACACGGATGAAGTGGTTGGGACATATTTACAGGAACCAGCAATCCTGGAAGGTCTATACAAATTGGATGTCAATGAGCCTGAGTCGTTCTCAAATTTTTACAAGAAGGAAAACCCGGACGTAGTCGTTTGGACGGTCATGAGCGGACCAAACGAACACAAGTTAACTGATCAAGGCCTGATCCATTTGATCACACACCTGACGCCGCAAACAAAATTGGTCTATATTTCGTCTGACTTTGTTTTCTCTGATGGAAACGGGCCTTATGAAGAAGATGATCCATTATCCAACCTGCCTGATGATCATTCGTTTAGTAACTATGCAAATGGGAAGGTGAAGGCAGAGCGATTAATTGATAATGAATTAACCAATTATATCATTTTAAGGGCTGGCCCAATTTATGGGGAGAATGGAATTGGTAAGCTGGATGAACGAACCGATCAACTGTCTTACCATTTACGCTCCGGAAATCCAATCGAATTCCGGGATGACCTCATTCGCACCTTTGTGCATATCGATGATTTAACAAAGGCTATCGATGTAATGGTTCATAATGATGTGACAGGTGTTTACCATGTTGGTCCGGAAGAAAAACAAAGCTTTTATGAATTTATGAAACAGATGGCTAAACAAATGGGCTATGATGATCGGTTAGTTAAAAAGGGCAGTGAAATAGAAAAGGTTGATACCGAAATCCCGAAAAACACCTCGTTGATCACGGAAAAGATTAAGGATGTAGTAAGTATCGAATTTAAATAATCAAGTAAAAGCCACCACATAATTTTTGTGGTGGCTTTTACTATTAAAATAAAAAGTGTGCGATTAACGTAATAATCGGCAATGTAATAATAGTCCGCAGTAAAAAGATGATCAATAAGTCTTTAAACGACACCGGTACCTTGGAACCTAATAACAGTCCACCAACTTCAGACATATAAATCAGCTGAGTGACCGATAGTGCCGCAATGATAAATCTTGTCATATCCGCTTCGATTCCAGAACCGATAATGGTAGGCAGGAACATATCGGCGAAACCGACTAAAATGGTTTCCGAAGCCTCCGCGGCAAATGGGATCTGCATCGCTTCCAACAAAGGAATAAATGGGACACCGAGCCACTGGAAGAATGGCGTATACTCGGCAATGATCAGTGCAACCAGACCAAATGCCATTACCACTGGTGCAACACCCATCCACATATCAAGGACATTTTGCCCGCCTTCCTTAAAAAACTTGAACACGCTTGATTCTTTTCGCGCTTGTTCAATCGCTTTTTGATAACCGTATGATAAGCTATTATGACCCTCGGGAATTTGTTCCTCGTTATTTCCTTCTACTTCGTTGACATACGTATCCGGTTTTCGCGACAGTGGCGGAATCCGTGGCATAATGAGTGCGGCAATAAATCCGGCAGCAAGTACTGTTAAATAGAATGGTACGAACATATACCCAAGGTCGACCTGGCCTATAACAACCAATGTAAATGTGATCGATACAACAGAAAAGGTTGTCCCAATAACAGCCGCCTCACGTTTGGTGTAGTAGCCATCTTCATATTGCTTGCTTGTTAACAAAACGCCAATTGTCCCGTCACCGATCCAGGAAGCAAGGGAGTCAATGGATGAGCGCCCCGGCAACCGAAATAATGGCCGCATTACTTTGGTCATCAGCGTGCCAAATAAATCCAATAACCCAAAATTCATTAACAACGGTAAGAATAAGCCGGCAAACAGAAAGACCGCAAATAATGTGTGCAGTAAATCATCCAGTATCATTTGGCCGGTATCTTCACTATATACAGCCTCGGGTCCCAGCTGGAAGTAAACCATCACAGCGAAAACGGCTGCCAGTACCCTTGTCACAGTCCAAAAGTTGCTGACATAAAATAATTGCTGAAAAAAAGGTGTTCGGGCGAAGCTTTCCGGTCCGGATACTTTAGCAATAACCGTCATAAGTGCAGTAATAACGATAATTATCATCATAATGGCTGATAATTGACCGGCAAGTCCGGCTTGTACCCAATTAGCCAACACCGCGATAGGGATCGTTAGCCCATCACTTGTTGGAACAGGTACCATAAATAAAAAAATACCGAGCAATGATGGAATAATAAACTTAAGGCTATCCACCAGTGTATATTTCCTCTCGTTCATGAAGTTGTCCCCCTGTGTATTCTCCTCTTGTTGTTGATCTCTGAAGTTCTCCCTGCATTCCTTTATTATAGCAGAGGGGAGGTTTAGAAACAATTTAATATTTTTGCAAAAGAGAAATTAATCATGCATAAATGATAACCAATTTTTTCGCATATACTAATAGTACGTGTTCAAAAAACCTCCAAATTGGAAGGGTGACTGAGAACGCGATCTCCTCTAGCAACACTAGCATGACCTGTACACCAGCAAGTAGGTAGAAGCGGCTCGCAGCAAGAAACAGGCAGGCCGGAATTTGCCGCTATCATTTGGTGACATTTCTGATTGCCTTCTAATAAGGATTATGAAGAAATTCCATAAATTTCTTCATACATTGCTTAAATACAAGGGAAAAATATCTTCTACTAATCCACCTATGTCAAGGCCAGTTCAGGAGACAGTACGTCCTCTGGAAGCCATCTTCTTGGAGACTGTACAATGATTCAGGGAGGATTGTTTCTAACGGTCAGGAACTTCTATCCCCTTTTTTGAACACGCCCTGATAATTCCAACCAGCTAAAGAGAAGGTTTAACGTAACCATTATTTCGGGTAGAGTATGTTGAGGTGTTGATCGTGCAAAACGGCTTAAAATACAATGTCATTTATCGTTGTACGATTATTGTTTGGATGACGGTGAAATTTATTTTCCGGCTATATTTTTTCCATTTGCGGCATCGGATATGGGATGAGCGAACAAGGCAAAAATGGAATGAACTTTTGCGGGAAATGGCAAGTGAATATCGAACGAAGGCGATTAAACTTGGCGGTGTTTTGATCAAAGTCGGACAGTTTTTAAGTACCAGGGCCGATTTCATGCCAGATGTATTTATCCGGGAATTAAGCGGACTCGTTGACCGTGTTCCACCGATACCATTTTCTTATGCCAAAGAAGTAATGGAAGAAGAATGGGGCGGGAGTATTGATGATCATTTTGCGGAAATAATTGATAAACCGATAGCCTCTGCGTCGATTGGCCAAGTTTATCAAGGAAAACTGCATGATGGAACAATCGTTGCGATTAAAGTACGAAGGCACCGTGTCAAAGAAATCTTTTACATTGACTTTAAAGCATTAAAGATCGTGTTTTGGCTTATCCGTCTGTTAACATCATTTGGCAAGAAGACAGATTTAAATGCATTATACCGTGAACTTGTTTTGGTGATGGAACGTGAGCTGGATTTTGAAAAGGAGCTCGCGTTTGGAAAGTATTTCAAAGAAAGGTATAAGGATTACCATTCCATCCATATTCCTGCATACGAAGAGCAGTTATGCACGAATAAAATCCTTGTCATGGAATGGATTGAGGGTGCAAAAATAACGGATACAGTTTATATGGCGGAGCACAATATTAATGTCAGGCAAACGGCAAAAGCAGTATTTGATTTTTACTTTGAGCAATTTTTCAACCCTGGTCATTTTCATGCTGACCCTCATGCCGGGAATATACTAATCCAGCAGGACGGAACCATCGCGATCATCGATTTTGGCATGATTGGGGAAATCCGCAAACAGGATACCCATCTTTTCAAACGGCTGATTCAGGGGATAATCGTTGACGATTACGATAGAATACTAAAGACGCTTGATGAAATGAATTTTATTTTACCAAATGCAGACAGGGATAAATTAATAAAAATAATTAAGCAAACAATCGAAATGTACGAAAACGGCTCATTTAAAGAAATGAATGCACATATTATGGAACAAATCAAGGATGACATCCGCATATTTATTAAAGAACAGCCAATTCAATTGTCAGCTGACTATGCCTATTTGGGCAGGGCGATTTCCATTGTTCTTGGGGTATTGATCAGCATTTATCCGGAAATTGACTTTGAAAAACTGGCAAAACCTAAAATTAAGGAATGGTACGGCGGTAAAGGCTTTATCGATTCGATTTATAAGCAAGTTGTCAAAGATGCCGCAACACCCATTCTCTCTTTTCCAAATGCAATGTTAAATTGGCTGGAAAATGGGGAAAAGGATAGAAAATGGCAAAAAGAGCAGCAGCATACCAGATTACTAAATCAATTTTATTTGCTGCTCGAAATCGTAACGTTTATCATGGTGGCAGGCAGTATTGTATCAAGTATTTATGCCTATCAGGCTGGCAGGTCAATACTTTTTATCGGAAGTATTGTTGTCCTCGTCATCTTTTTCTTCATATTGAATTTCCTTTTCATCAAGCATTATCGTATGATCCGATCAATTAAATAGGGAGGCATCAACAATGGGTGACTTATTACGCAAGGGATTTTTATTAGGGTTAGGTGCAGCTGTGAGCGGTAAGGAGAAGCTGGAGCAGAAGCTAAAGGAACTCGTGGATAAAAATGAGCTGACCCAGGAGCAGGCACGAACCGTCTTAAACAACTTCATGGAAAAAGGAGAGACGAAAAAAAATGAATGGAGCGCCAAGCAATATGAGCAAACACAACAAATGATCAAAGACCTGGGCATCGCAACGAAAGACGATATTGATGCATTGCGATCACGAATCAAGGAGTTAGAGGAGAAAGTGAATAAGTAAGAAAACGAATGGAAGCGTCCGGGCTGAGCGCTTCCTTATTTGTTTTAAAGTTTACAAGAAGCTGTAGCAGGGAAATATCTATTTAGTAAATGGCCAAATTTTGCTTGGTTATCTAATAGGAAGAAGGGAGGCGATAAGAAATGACAACTAATCTGTTAATCACATTAATTGTCGTCTTGGGGATGGTAATTGTAGTCCCATTCGCAGTCTTCCTGCGAATTTACTTGCATGATCAGAAGCAAAAGGAACACTCGATATTGCGGAACTACCCTGTTTTAGGAAAAATACGTTATATCCTTGAAAAAGCCGGACCGGAATTCCGTCAATATCTTTTTAACAATAATAATGAGGGAAAACCGTTTAACCGGCGGGAATTTGAATTTGTTTATAAAGCAGCAAAATACAACGGCCGGATGATCGGGTATGGTTCGGAACGGGATTTTTCCGAGGAAGGGTTATATATCGTTAATCATATGTTTCCAAGTCAACGAGAGGAAATGAAGATTGATCAGCAGCCTAAAATTAAAACAAGGCTTTATACGATCGATAATGAAAAGCTTCTAAGTCGGAAAGAACACCATGAGGAAGCTATCCTTAACCCGTTTTATTTAACTGACGATGAAGCTATTATTCTCGGAAAAGATACCGTTCGTCATCCGTTTGAAATTAAAGGATTCATCGGCCAGTCGGCAATGAGCTTTGGTTCATTGGGGGATCATGCAATAACAGCACTTTCCAAAGGGCTGGGCATGGCTGGCGGTACATGGATGAATACTGGGGAAGGAAGCGTCTCCCCATATCATCAAAAGGGTGATGTAGATATTATTATGCAAATTAGTCCAGGGTTATTTGGTGTACGGACAAAGGATGGGGAGTTTTCCTGGCAGGAATTTAAAAACAGAAGCGAAATTGGACAGGTTAAAGCGTTTGAATTGAAATTAGCTCAAGGTGCAAAAACACGTGGGGGTCACGTGGAAGGCAGTAAAGTTACCGAGGAAATTGCGGAAATTCGTAAAGTAGAACCAGGGGTAACGATTAATAGTCCAAATAGATTCAGAGGGTTTCATGATGCAAAGGACTTACTGGAATTCGTCGATAACATGCGTGATATTGGCGGTAAACCAGTCGGTACCAAAATTGTTGTTGGTGATGAACATCAGGTGGAAAACTATATTCAGGCAATGAGCGAAACGGGAATTGTTCCAGATTTTATTACAGTCGACGGTGGGAACGGCGGTACGGGGGCTACTTATTATGAACTTGCTGAATCAGTAGGACTGCCAACATTTGCCGCATTGCCGCTTGTTGAT
Source organism: Lentibacillus populi (assembly GCA_014642895.1). Classification (GTDB taxonomy): domain Bacteria; phylum Bacillota; class Bacilli; order Bacillales; family Amphibacillaceae; genus Lentibacillus_C; species Lentibacillus_C populi. Next base: position 54,731 of record BMJD01000005.1, on the reverse strand, counting down.
GATATGCTGAAAAAATATCATTTGCGTGACAGAACAAAAATTATTGCCTCAGGGAAACTGATTACACCGGATAAAATTGCGATGGCACTTGCATTAGGCGCGGACATGATCAACATTGCCCGAGGTTTTATGCTTAGTGTCGGCTGTATTATGGCGCAGGTTTGCCATACAAATAATTGTCCTGTTGGTGTTGCAACGACAGATCCTAAACTTCAAAAGGCATTAAGCATTGAAGAGAAAAAATATCGTGTTTGTAATTATTTGGTCGCTCTGCGCGAAGGGGTTTTTGAAATGGCTGCTGTTGCCGGTTTGGACAGTCCGACAAAGTTTAATCGGGAGCATATTATTTACAAAGACCGGTTTAACCGGGTGAACAAGGTAAGGAGTTACTCCCATAGCGGCTAATAAAAAAGGAAGCAGGTGTTGTAAACTAGCAGCAGTGTGGAAATGGCCTTACCTGATAATGAATTACCGTATGAAATTAGACAACTTCTTTAATAAAGTGGTGAATATTTCGTATATTTGTAATTATAATGTTGATTCCTCTCAGAAATATTGGTACAATAAAGAGCAGAAAATGACTTTTGTTGTGATTGGGGGGGTTATAGCGTTTTGGAGAGCTTTTTACATGTATTAAAGGATACGGAAAAGAAGCTTGGCAGGCAGTTGCAAGAACGGGAAATTGAATTTTTGCAATGGGTGTATGATCGCTATACGGAAGAAGAGCAACAGAAGGAAAATATATGTCTATCGTAAAAGCCTTGGAGCAGAATCCAAGGCTTTTCAAATTGTCATAAACTTGTCTTTTCGCTATGCAGGCGTTACGTGTTATACTAAAGCAAGTTCTAGTAAAGGGGCGGTTTTTGATGTCCGTAACAAACAGTACAGTTATTCGAAAAATAATTAAAGAAGCTGAACAGGCAAAGGAAAAGCAAACGGATGATAAGCAAATGCTGAAGCATATCGCCAATGTAAAACTTTTATGTGAGCTGCTTTTAGAAGAAGAGGGCCCATTACAAGCAAATAGTAATGAAATAACAGCAGACGAAATAAGGACAATGATGGGCACGACCAATCATCAGTTGGTTGAGCAGCAACAGCCCAATCATTCTAAAAATGATCATGATGATGCCAATGGCGAATCAATTTTTGACTTTTAGTGTCAATCCAAGGGTTGCTGAATTGGGTTAGTAAGGGTCGGAGCTCGCTAGTTATTTTTTGAACAACCTTTTAAACAAGGAGTGGATCAATATGAAGTTATTTTTAGTGCTTGGTGTGATAAATGGATTTTTGGCAGTTGCCTTAGGAGCTTTTGGGGCACATGGTTTAGAAGGAAGGATCTCGGAGAAAGCACTAGGAACGTGGGAAAAGGCGGTCAATTATCAAATGTTCCACACGATGGCATTGCTTGTAACGGGACTGGTGATCAATAAAATTCAAACTGGCGGGGTGATGTGGGCAGGGTGGCTGTTCTTTATCGGAATCGTGTTGTTTTCCGGGAGCCTTTATATCTACTCCACCACTGGTATTAAAACGTTCGCCATGATCACACCACTTGGCGGAGTCGCATTTCTGCTTGGCTGGGTGTTGCTTGGATATGCCGTTGTCAAATATTTATAAGTTCAAATAGTTGCCAAGCTAGGACTGGAAGGTCTGGATCGCTTAGTGATGAGAGCTTTAAGGGTCAGGTCGCGGCAGGAAATGGGTTTATATTTGCCAAGGACGAGCTTGCTCAGGGCGGCTGGCATCTGTTGTTGGCGGTTGTCGTGGTTATTTTAGCAGAGGATCCCCCTATGTTTAGATACCGGAACAGCGGAGAAACAGGTAAGCGTCCGAGTTCGACTGCTGATCATTTGGTGGCTTTTTGAGCATCCTCTATAAATGAAAAATCATATACGTTGCGAAAATAAATAATAGTATTGCCTGCAAAAAATGTTTGCCGGCCTGGTTTGTCTGATGTGTGTGCCATTCAACAATTGCACCACTAAGCATACTAAAGGCAATCATATACAATGCAATGATAATCACGAAGGCAAAACCTTTAAGAAGGGCAATAATTCCAACGATTACAGCTACAATAATGAATAGTAGCTCCAAACGAATAAATTTTTCATATGGATGTCGCATATAAACTCCCCTTTTGGCTGAAAAACGGCAAGGAATTGAAAAGATCGCGGCAAACTGTATGTGAAGTCGGAAAACCCCGGTCGAACACGTAACAGTCCTGAACGAGCGCACAGGAATCCTGAACGAACTTGTACCTGGCTAAACTTACAAAAAGGATGACGCATCACAGAATTATGAACCCACTGTTTATAAAGCGGCTCATTCCATATGGTCATCCTTTCATGAAATAATGAGACATTACCTTGATGGATAACTGGCCAGTTGTCCCCCTGCTCCGCCGTACGGATATGCGTAATTGATTTCTTCATCGAATGTTACATAATCAAGATAAACCATTAATAACAAATACCGTCTGCCAGATTCAGGGTCACTTATGATGACGTGGTCCCGTCCAGCAGCTTCGATAATCCCCTTAAATACTTTCTGTTGTGTGTTTTCAAAGGTCATGTAAATGGTAGCTTCTTTACCTTTATTTAATCGTAATATGTTCTCGATATATGACTGTTGCTCTGGCAGCATCCCCTGTGTCGCTCCAGGTTGCTGTCCTTGCGGGAGTTGCTGTCCTTGTGCGTATTGCTGGGCTTGCGGGAATTGCTGGGCTTGTGGGGATTGCTGCTCTTGCCGAATTTGTTGTCTTGTATCATATACTGGATAATAGGCTTGGGAAGTCTGCGGGTAATAGTAGTATGGATAGGCTTGATAGGCGTTTGTATAGGATTGATTTGTACCGTCTTGCTTTTGACTCATAAAAAAACCTCCACTTAAATTTTAATATACTGCTGGGAAATCAGAAGCTATCAGGCGTAAAAAACAATGCACTTGTATCTACCGGCATTCCATCGACCATACCATTGGTACCGGGACACGTTCCTTCAGGTCCAAAAAAATAAATTTCCATTGATAATCTTTTCTGTTGATGATGTTTCTTGTTTGCACGCTGATAAAAGTATGTGCCACCGCAAACCCGCCAGGACTCTGAAAATCATATTTTCGTATTGAATTCTGGTAAAATCCAGGTAAGCAGACCTGATGCGAATTACTCGTATTACCGACCATTAGCGTATTTTGTGTTTGCCATCTGCCTCTTACTTACACATGTATCAATCGTGCAAGTAATTTGGGTACCCCTTTTCCGTCGGGGGAATAACAGCCGTAAAGTACACCTCATTTCTGTATATCTTTATGCTGGGCTTTTTAATGATGTGTATGATAATTTTAAGTGTAGTATGACAAAAATTGCTGTCGGGTATTTCTAGTTTGTAGATAACAGAAGAATAAGAAAAACACTAACGCGTCTTTCTAATATCAGAAGCCAGAGGTCGGATTGGGAAGAAATCGGTAGGTAGTCGATTTCAATATCTTTACTAAATGCCGATTTTTATACATTCGTATCCTTTAAAAAAGGTTTTCTGCACGTTTATACAGAAAACCTTTACTAACAGGATTATTATACTTGCAAAAAAGCTGGAACGTTTTCTTTTGGCAGATGGTTGCCAACGAAAAACTCACCAAATTCTCCAAAACGAGCACTAACTTCATCAAAACGCATTTCGTAAACGATTTTCTTTAATTGAACAGGATCATGAGCAAATAACGTCACGCCCCATTCCCAGTCGTCAAAACCGAATGATCCAGTAATGATTTGCTTGACTTTGCCCGTGTATTTACGGCCCGTTTTACTATGCTCGTACAATAACTTTGCACGAACATCCTTTTCCGTTGCATACCAGTTGTCTTCCCCTTGCCGGCGCTTGTCCATTGGGTAAAAACACATATGCTCCCATTTCGGCAAAATTGGTTTTAGCCGTTCTTGAATTCTTGGATATGATTCAAGGTCTGGCCCTTCCTTAGGCTCGGAGTATTTGGAAAGCTCGACAACCGAAACATAGGAATAAGCTGGCTGTAAGTATTCAGCAAATTTGGATTTATTAAATTCCGTTTCTAATTCATTTAATTCAACCATTGTCGGACGAAGAAACATGAACATGATGTCCGCTTTTTGTCCAACTACGGTATAGACAACATGACTGCCATTTTTCGCCGCTTCAACAGCTTCCCATTTTGTCAGTAATTGTTCAAATTCATGGATAGCTGCTTGTCTTTCCTCACTGGATGCCATCTTCCATGATGTCCAATCGATGCTTCGGAGGTCATGCAAGGAGTACCATCCATCCATTGTTTCAACTGCTTCAACCATCTATATCGCTCCTTTACGTACAATAAATAAAGCTGTTCTGTTTTTACTATATCACATTTGGGGAATGATAATCATGGAAAACGGATGTACTTTGGCGGTAGTATATTAATTTGTGAAAAGTTCGTGTCAATCGGGGTGAATAATAGATTAAAGGATAGGAATCGATTATCATTTTTGTATAAAGGAAAGGAAGGTTTTAACTATGAGCAACCTATTTACGGAAATAGCGAATACAATTGCGGATAAGAATAAACATATTGTGTTTCCGGAAGGGACGGATCAACGGATATTAGAGGCCGCAAGTAAACTGGGTGCTGCAGGAATTTTAACCCCGATCCTAATCGGGAATAAAGCTGGCATAAAACATACTGCTGAGGAGGTTGGTGTGGATGTTTCCTCATGTAAATTAATCGACCCAGCGGAATTTCAGGAGTATGAGCTGATGGTAGAAACATTTGTTGAAAGGCGCAAAGGGAAAGCGACTACCGAAGAGGCCCGTGAAATTTTACAGGATGAAAACTATTTCGGTACGATGCTCGTTTACATGAATCAGGCGGATGGTTTAGTAAGCGGGGCAATACACTCAACGGCAGATACGGTTCGGCCGGCACTGCAGATCATTAAAACAAAGGAAGGCATTAAAAAAACATCTGGTGTATTCATTATGGTCCGCGGCGAGGAAAAATATGTTTTTGCCGATTGTGCGATTAATATAGCACCGGACAGCCAGGATTTAGCCGAAATTGCAGTTGCAAGTGCAGAAACCGCAACGTTATTTGATATCGATCCCCGTGTGGCAATGCTCAGTTTTTCAACAAAAGGATCTGCAAAATCAGAGGAAACAGAAAAGGTTGCAGCAGCTGTCCGATTAGCTAAGGAAAAAAATGCGAATCTGTTAGTTGATGGAGAATTCCAGTTTGATGCTGCCTTTGTACCAAGTGTAGCACGAAAAAAAGCACCTGATTCCGTACTTGCGGGGAATGCAAATGTATTTATTTTTCCAAGTCTGGAAGCAGGGAACATCAGCTACAAAATAGCCCAGCGTCTTGGCGGGTTTGAAGCAGTCGGTCCCATTTTGCAAGGATTAAATCAGCCGGTCAATGATTTATCACGCGGCTGCAGCGCGGATGATGTATATAAGTTAGCACTGATCACAGCAGCCCAGGCTGAATAATTGGATGTAATCGAACTCGCAGTAGATTTTATGCAGTTTTGCTCGCATATCAGTGTGCGAGCAAATTTTGGCGGGGCTGGGGGCATCAACGGGAGAGTAGGAACCCCGGTTACTGTTCCCGGTCCTAAATTAAGCCATTTTGTGTAATAAATTCATTCCGCTTTTTCATTTGTTTTAGCCTGGTTTGGAAGGTCGCCAGTTCGCTTTCCGAAAAATCTGTTTCAACCACTTCATCACTTAATGCTTCCAATGTTGTATGGACACGCCTTTTTATATCATCCACAGTTAACTTCATACCAAGCAGTTCTGACAGTGAGGCCATTGTTGTTGGATCTACTGCAGGATACGTAAATTTTGTTTTTGCCCCTTGCAAACTGACATCATAAAATTTACGGATTAATGCAGCACGAGTAAAGCTCGACCCTTCCACATCCAAATAAATCTGTATCGCTGCGCCATCCTTGATCCGCCGCTGGGAAATTCCGGCAAATTTCCTGCCATCAATACTTAAATCATAATCTCCTGGACAATAGGAACCGACAATTTCGTACGCCTTAATGTTATCGGTAAGGTCACTTAGGATATATTGTACAAAACTGACCATCGCCTCATAGCATTCATAAATAGAAATATGCCGTACTCCGGGAAGGATGAGCGATATATTTAAAACTCCATCATCCAATGCGACAGCAAGACCGCCGGAATTACGAACAACTGCCTGATAACCTTGCTTCTGCAGCATGGAGATTCCATGTTCAATAAAGGGCAAGCGGGCGTCTGGGATACCGAGCACGACCGTATTGGGATGAACCCATAACCGGACAGAAGGTGGGGAAATTCCGTCACTGACCGAAGTAGCCAATGCATCATCAATTGCAAATGAGACCATCGCGGAAATCGGTACGTTATGGATATATGCTTCATTCGACTGATCGATATAGCGAAACGTCGTATGACGAATAATGTCTTTCCAGGTCTTCATCATGTGTTCTCCTTCAATTAAAAATTCCAAAGCAGAAAACTCCGGAGTATCGGCTGCTCTCCTCACTTCAGTTGTGCAAACGATTAACCAGCAATTTTACGTGCTGTTCCTCTTTTTAACTTTGACATTCTATTATATAATATAACAAAACTGTCGAAAAGAAACGGGTTGTTTAGTAATGGTTTATAAAGATGAGCAATTGGATGAGGAAAAGGTATTTAAGGATCCCGTACATCGATATGTCCACGTTAAGGACAGGGTAATATGGGACTTGATTGCGACGCCTGAATTTCAGCGGCTGCGGCGGATTAAACAGCTGGGCACGACAAATTTAACCTTTCATGGCGCAGAACACAGCCGTTTTAATCATTCATTGGGTGTGTATGAAATTGTCCGAAGAATTATTTTTAATTTCCGGAACGAGCCACATTGGAATACGAAAGAACGCCTGTTGTGTCTTTGTGCGGCTCTATTGCATGATCTGGGTCATGGCCCCTTTTCGCATTCATTTGAAAAGGTATTTAAACTGGATCACGAAGATTTCACCCAGCAAATTATTCTCGGGCGTACCCATGTACATACGATTTTGGAAAAAGTGGAACGAGGCTTTTCCCAAAAAGTTGCCGATGTGATTGCGAAAACATATGAGGATAAATTAGTGGTTAGTTTAATATCCAGTCAGATTGACGCTGATAGGATGGATTATTTGCAGCGTGACGCTTACTTTACTGGTGTAAGCTACGGCCATTTTGACATGGAACGGATTTTGCGGGTAATGCGTCCAATTGATGATCAGGTTGTCATTAAATCAAGCGGCATGCATGCAGTGGAAGATTATATTATGAGCCGTTACCAGATGTATTGGCAAGTATATTTTCACCCTGTCACAAGAAGTGCGGAAGTTATTTTGTCAAAAATTCTCCATCGGGCAAAGTATTTGTTTGAAAAAAAATATCGGTTCAAGCTGGAGCCTACCCATTTTATTTCGTTTTTTAACGAAAGGCCTGTACTTGACGAATATTTAAAACTGGATGAAGCAATTGTTTTCTATTATTTTCAGCTTTGGCAGGAAGAGGATGATCCGATTTTACGTGATCTGTGCGAACGATTTATGAACCGCCGGCTGTTTAAATATGTCGAATTTAATCCAAACCAGCAAATGAACCAGTGGATGGAACTATATCGTCTGTTTCAGGAAGCGGGTATTGATCCCGAATATTATCTTGTCGTTGATTCATCATCGGATTTGCCGTACGACTTTTACCGCCCTGGTGAAGAGGAGGAGCGGCTGCCGATTCATTTGCTGATGCCAAACAATGAGCTTAGAGAGCTGTCAAGACAATCGGATATTGTCGAGTCGATTTCCGGGAAAAAACGAACCGACCACAAGCTGTATTTTCCAGCAGATATAGTAAGCAGCATGCAAGATGGGAAGAAGCAACGGATTTTGGAACTTTTGGATAATGGGGGAGCGAAAAAACATGTTAACTAATCATGCAAAACTGATGCAATTTTTTTCCATCGCGAAGGAAGTTACCGGTCGAAAAAAACTGCAGAAAATGATTTATATTTTACAAAAAAACAATGTGCCGTTTGCAGAAAAGTACCAATTTCATTTTTACGGGCCTTACTCGGAGGAACTCTCGCTAAGAATCGAGGAACTGACCAATTTGGGATTTATTTCCGAGGAAAGGGAGGAAAAAAGCAATTATTATCAATACCATTATCAAATTACCGGAGACGGCCGGGAGTTTTTGAACCAATTCACGCTGGACATGCCGGATTTTACCTTAATGGTGGAACGATTAAACACAAAAAGTTCACGGTTTCTGGAGCTTGTTTCAACGATGCTTTATTTCGATGATTTACCAAGAAACGAGATCGCGGAAAAAGTCCATGTCGTGAAGCCGAAACAAAATTATACGGATGAAGAACTAAAAGAGGCTTGGATGTTTATCGATTCTTTGCAAGAAAATCAGTTGGCATAAAGGCGGCTATATGCGTACCTGGCCAGTAAATCGTTTATTTCGGACAGTATTTTATGGGAATTGGCTAGTAAATGCATGAAGTTGGACAGTATTTGTAAAATCTGGACAGTAAATGTACGAAATCGGACAGTAGTTACGATTTGACCAGTAAACGTATGAAGTCGGACACTATCTGCAGGTGAACTACAGCCCAGAAGATGTGAAATGGGCAATCGCCTGTGCTACAATAGGAATCAACATGATGAAGGAGGGTCCTTTAAAAATGAGTTCAGATCAATCTTCCAAAAATAAGAAAAGTAATCCATTCACGATTATAAAAGATGATCCACTTGATGGGGATAGAGGTTATGGTGCCGGATCAATAAGTCTTGAAAATATGTCATCGGTAATTGTTGATCCGAATGAAGACAGAGCATTTGTCGACATGGGTGCCATGCATGCGCGTAGTGAGGTGGAGCGCCGTGTCAAGTTTTTACCGGATAGGGATGCTGTTCCGAACGGGAAATTGTATTGGATTGTTTGGGTAACAGTCGAAAAGGGCGAAAACGGCCCATATTTTTCTGGGGTGTGCGGCAGTGAAATCCGGGTTGACCGTTCCATTAAACGTGCCTATAAATCAATGCCCGAGCATGTGACACATATGGAAAAGTCGTTAAAAGGCAAAATAATAGTTGCCCATATGGATGAACATTCCAAAAGATTATTAAGAGACTTCCTTGTTGATTTTAAAGGCGGGGAAATGTGGGAAAATTCCTCGGATGAGTTGAAGCAGGCACTTCCGGAATCGTGAACAATTTGTGAACGAATCATGAACAATTACGGAAATTCTTGTGCTTTGCGATATTAATTTGTAAAATATGTATACATGGGCTTACACATGTATTACTAGGACAATAAAGAAGCTGACCTTAAAGCGGGACGGACCTGCCAGAAGTCAGCTTCTTTATTTTGTGGTAAAGATACGATAAACGGTAGAGAACAGGATCAAAGCTGGAGAAAGTGCCTTCCAAACGGGAGCGACTCGTCTTCCGGTAAGACACCTTCCCCGATCCGGAGACACCGTTACAGGGTTACGCAAGCGCTTCCCGGCTCCCGCTGCCTAAAACAACATATCAAATAACTTCTTTAAAACCCCTTTTTTCTCAGCATCCTTCTGCTTGTCTTTTTTTTCACCGGCTCCATCCTCATCTGGAAAATGCAACGAACAATATTCTTTCGGTTCTGTACCTTTTTTAAAATACATGACACGGCTGTGTTTGCAGTAACGGGTTGCTCGCTTGCCGGTTTCCGGATCGATGGGCACGGCGACAACCCCGGATGGTACGTCAAACTTATGTGGCGGGATATGTTTATGGGCCGCTTCCATAAATCCGGCCCAAACATTTTTTGCATAGGAACCTTCTGCAACTTTTTCTATTGGGCGATTGTCGTCATAGCCTGTCCAAATACCCATTACCAGATCAGGGCTGTAGCCAATCATCCAGCTATCGGAATTCGTTGTTCCCGATTTGCCCGCATAAGTACGGGTCAGTTTATCTGCTATTGACGAACCAGTCACAGCCATATACCCATTTAACGAACGGTCAAACATTCCCGTCATTAGTTGCGTTAAAATAAATGTACGCTGGGCATCGAGGATTTGTTCACCTTGTGCATTGTCACGTTCATAAACGGTTTTTCCTTTGCGGTCAACAATTTTTTCAATGGTATGGCTGGAAATGTCGTGACCTCCGTTAGCCAGGATTCCGTAGCCCGTCACCATTTCATTGACAGATATTGAAGCAGTTCCCAATGCGAGTGATGGTACCTTGGGCAATTTGCTTTCAATCCCGAATCGCTGTGCCGTATCAATCAATTTCTCCACGCCTAAAAACAGGTTCGTTTTTACCGCGTAAACATTATCGGACAATGCTAATGCCTGTGCAAGCGTAATTGGTTCATTTGCGTAATACCCATTGTAATTGCCAGGCTGGTAAACCTGCCCATCCTCCAGTTCAAAAGTGGTTGGCTTGCTCATGAGCATGGTTGTTGGAGTATAGCCGTTTCCGAGTGCTGCATAATATAAAAACGGCTTAAAGGCAGATCCCGGCATCCGTTTTGCCTGGATAGCCCGATTGAATGTGCTATTCTGGTAATCACGGCCGCCAATAAGTGCGTGAATCCCGCCTGTATCCGGATCCATTACAATTGCTCCTGCCTGGATTTTACTCCTTTCCTGAAAAACATCATTAACTTCCTGTTCCAGTTGTTTTTGCTGATTGATGTCTAACGTTGTATGAATTTGATAGCCGCCGGCACGTACTTTTTCTTTGTCAAGATCTAAAATCCCCGCAGCCTCCTGTAAAACAGTATCAAGAAAATATGGGGCAAGCTTGTCTTGTTTCTCCTCGACTGTTTCAGCAAAAGCAAGTTTTTCCTTTGTTGCCAGTAAGAAAGATTCGTTATCGATTACCTTTTTATCGCGCAATAATCCTAATATCCATTTTTGCCGTTCTTTTGCATTCTCCATGTTGTTGAATGGCGAATAATAGGCGGGTCCTTTTGGAATTGCAGCCAGCATCGCAGCTTCTGCAAGTGACAGTTCATTTGCCGATTTATCGAAAAAATACCGGCTTGCCGCTTCCACGCCATATGCACCATGCCCATAATAAATCGTATTTAAATAGCCTTCCAAAATCTCATCTTTTGAATAAAACATTTCCAGGCGGATCGTGTAAAAGGCTTCTTGTAATTTTCTTGTCCAAGTTTTTTCAAAGGACAAATATAAATTTCGGGCATATTGCTGTGTTAGTGTACTGGCGCCTTCTTTTAGCGACATCGTTTTCAGATCCGTCCAAAGAGCGCCGGCAATGCGCGGAATATCAAATCCATTATGGTCATAGAAATGCTGGTCTTCGGCAAGCAGTATAGCCTTAACCAGTTGTGGTGATATGTCGTCTAAGTCTACCCAGTAGCGGCTTCCGTTCCCGCTCTCTTCGCCAACCACCTGGCCGTCCTGGCTATAGTAAATGGTATTTTGTTCTGTTGACAGCTTCGGTGGTCCGAGTAGAAAGCTGACCAAATAAACACCCGCTATAAAGATAATAGCTGACAGGATAATACCGATCGTCAGTTTTCTAAAAAAATGTTTCTTTATCCAGCTCATCATTTTAGCTCCAATTTTCGTGTGTGCATTCATCAATCATTATGGGAAAAGGAAAACGGAAATAAACACCACTTAAGAAAAAAATGGCACGTATCCCACACTTTTTCGTTGATAATGTGCGATTCCAGTCGATATGTCGCGCTTTTTGGTTGATGGAGGCGATTTCTTAGATTATTACACAATTATACGGACTTAATCTAAACGTAGAATTCGATGATTCAGGGGAAATGCTGAACAAACGTTCGAAATCGCTGAACAAACGCGAAAAACCGCTGATCAAACGCAAAAGTCGCTGAACAAACGTTCGAAACCGCCGATCAAACGCGAAAAGACGCTAATCAAAATGGAAAAGTCCGATGATCAACAAGAACACCACCAAAAATCAGCTTAATATTGAATTACTCCCCCATTTATCGCTATAATAGGTAAATATCCGATTAATCAAGCAGGAGCGATTTTATGGAAATAGAGCAAACCCGGGTTGCCGTCGAATTTTGCATGACGATTGAGGATAATGGTCAACTGGAAGAAACGAAAGCAGAAGCAACCGGAGTTTTATATAAAAAGGGCCAGATGGATGTACTGACATATAATGAACATACCGAGGATAACGATATAATCAAAAACCTGCTGACTATTCAGCCGGAAAAGGTCAGCATTAAACGAACGGGACCAGTACAGATGCACCAGCAATTGCGGCTAAAGCAACCATCGGAAAATCTATTTCATCATGCACATGGTACGATACATATGGAAACATTCACGGACCGGATAAATTATCAGCCGTTAAGCACCACCAGCCAAGGGAAACTGGCAATCGATTATCATGTCAGACTAAATGGACAACAAATAGCACGCAAGCATCAATTAACACTGACGTTGAAAGAGGAGGAGTAAACGAAATGAACGTATTAGCACAAACGGAAGAAACATTGAAACAAGAAATTGCCAAAGCGGTAATTAAAGCGAATCTTGCTGCAGAAGCTGAATTGCCGGATATTATTCTGGAGAAGCCGAAAGACAAGGCACACGGAGATTTTGCTTCAAACATTGCGATGCAGCTTGCCCGGATTGCCAAAAAGGCACCACGGCAAATCGCCGAAGATATCGTGGCAAATCTGGATCAGACAAAGGCAGCAATTGAAAAAGTCGAAATTGCTGGTCCTGGCTTTATCAATTTTTTCACGAAAAATGATCTTTTGGGTGAGCTGATTCCGACCATTTTACAAGCGGATCATGCATACGGCAGGTCCAATGCTGGTCGAGGGGAAAAAATCCAAGTTGAATTTGTCTCGGTTAATCCGACTGGTGATTTGCATCTTGGCCATGCGCGAGGGGCTGCATTTGGTGACGTACTTTGCAATGTGCTGGATACAGCTGGCTATAAAGTCCAGCGTGAATACTACATGAATGATGCTGGCAAGCAAATCGACAACCTGGCATTATCCGTTGAAACCCGTTATTTGCAAGCGTTAAATATCGATGCTGAAATGCCTGAGGACAGTTATCGCGGCAAAGATATTGTTGGAATTGGCGAAGAACTTGCAAAAAAATACGGAAATAAGTGGGTCAACGCAGATCGGGATGAACGGCTTGCCTTTTTTAAAGAATATGGCCTGGAATATGAAATGGGTAAACTAAAAAAGGATTTGACCGATTTCGGCGTACATTTCGATAATTGGTTTTCCGAACGCTCTTTATATAAAGATAATAAAATTACCGATGCGTTAAACACGCTTAAGCAAGGTGGTTATATTTACGAAAAAGATGGGGCGACATGGTTCCGCTCCACTGAATTTGGCGATGATAAGGATCGTGTTTTAATCAAACAGGACGGGGGTTATACGTATCTGACACCGGATATTGCCTACCATCAAAATAAGCTGGAACGAGGCTTTGATAAAATAATTAACGTCTGGGGCGCAGACCATCACGGGTATATTCCGCGGATGCGGGCGGCGATTCAGGCTTTAGGTTATGAAAAAGAAAAGTTTGCTGTAAAGATTATACAAATGGTCAACCTGTTTGAAAACGGTGAAAAAATTCGGATGAGCAAACGGACAGGAAACGCCGTTGCATTGCGTGAATTGATGGATGAAGTTGGTGTTGATGCGGTTCGCTATTTCTTCGTGATGCGTTCCAATGATTCCCAGCTTGATTTTGATTTAAGTCTGGCACGTTCCCAGTCAAATGATAATCCTGTTTATTACGTACAGTATGCCCATGCAAGGATTTGTACCATGCTGAAGCAAGCGGAAGATAGAGACTTGATTGACGAGCATTATGATGCAAGCTTGTTAACAGCGGAAAAGGAACTTGACTTATTGAAAAAATTAGGAGAATTCCCGCAAACCATTGCTGATGCAGCGGAAAAGGAAACACCACATAAGGTGACGCAATACATTTTTGAACTGGCTTCATTGCTGCATAGCTTTTACAATGCTGAAAAAGTGCTGGATGCCGAAAATCCGGAACGAACAAAAGCGCGGATTGCCTTAATGAAGGCCGTTCGAATTACGATTGCCAATGGCCTGAGCCTGATCGGTGTAAAGGCTCCTGAAAAAATGTAACTTAGTCTCCTCATCCAGTGTAGATGAGGAGATTTATTTTTTGTTTAAAGATATGTTCTCGGCAACGGAAGTTTTTTCCGTATTGAAGGGGCGTTTGTGCTTTTGTTTCATTGCTACTCCCTTACTATAATAAAAATGACAATTATCACATATATATATAAATATGTTGACTGAATGATCATTCATCATTTAAAGTAGTATTATAATCTTTTAAAGTTATGCTCTGACTTAGGAATTTTTCGGAAAATGCAATCGCTATCATTTTGGTTATAGTAGAGGCACCAGAGCTGGACGTGGCTTATCCATTCAATAACAAACTAGAGCCTGAATTTTATACTTTCTTTAAATAAGACAAAGGGGGAGCGGATAGGATATGGATACGTTTTTGTTGATCAATGCGATTCTATTTACAGCTATTGTTATGTATGGACTATATTTATTTGGTAGAGTCGTAGCAACACGGACAGCCTATATCAAACTGGGTAAAAAATCAACGTTTGATGGTGAAGTGAAGGAGCGCTTGCGGAGGATTGGCAAAATTGTTTTTGGGCAATCAAAACTGTTAAAGGATAAAAAATCCGGTATCATGCATGTCATGATGTTCTATGGATTTATCCTTGTTCAATTTGGTGCCATCGATATGTTTGTGAAAGGTCTGGCACCCGAAAGGCATTTACCATTTGGGGTATTTTATCCTGGGTTTACGTTTTTCCAGGAGCTTGTCACTTTAATGATTCTCGTTGCAGTTGCTATTGGCTTTCACCGCCGCTATGTGGAAAAAATTGTAAGGTTGAAACGTGGATTTAAAGCAGGACTAGTACTGATTTTTATTGGAACGTTAATGCTATCCGTATTGGTTGGAAACGGGATGGCCCAAATCTGGCACGGCCATGACGCAACCTGGACTGAACCGGTTGCCAGTTTGATCGGACTAGGCTTTGGCTGGATGTCCCCGACCGCAGCAGCAGTAGTGTTCTATATTGCCTGGTGGGTTCATGCCATTACCATTCTTACATTTTTAGTATATGTGCCGCAATCAAAGCATGCACACTTGATTGCAGCGCCGATCAACGTATTTTTAAGTAAACGGGTAACTGGAAAATTGAATAAACTGGATTTTGACATAGATGAGGATGCCGAAGAAAGTGAAGAGGAGATTTCCTTTGGCGTCGGGAAGGTAGAGGATTTTGAACAGTATCAGCTGATTGATTTTTACGCCTGTGTGGAATGTGGCCGCTGTACGGATGTATGCCCGGCAGCAGGAACGGGTAAAATGCTGTCGCCAATGGATTTGATGATCAAAATGCGTGACCATTTAACCGAGAAAGGGGCAGCGATTACTGGGAAAACGCCATGGGTTCCGGCGTATGCATTTGCCAATACCAAAGGCAACCAAATTGCAAAATCCGAGGCAGCTGCAAGTGTGGAAGATGTCAGCCTGATCGGTGATGTTATCACTATTGAAGAGCTTTCTGCATGTACAACTTGCCGGAATTGTGAAGATGCGTGCCCCGTGATGAACGAGCATGTTGATAAAATTATTGACCTTCGCCGTTATCTGGTCATGACAGAGGGGAAAATGGATCCAGATGCCCAACGTGCTGTGATGAACATCGAGCGTCAAGGTAATCCATGGGGCTTGTCGAAAAAAGACCGGATTAAATGGCGCGAATTAGATGAGTCTGTGTCTATTCCGACTGTTAAGGAATTGAAAAAGGAAGATAAAGAATTTGACTATTTATTCTGGGTAAGCTCAATGGGTGCCTATGATAACCGCAGTCAAAAAATTGCTATTGCATTTGCCAAACTGATGAATAAAGCAGGGATCCGTTTCGCGATACTAGGCAACAAAGAAGCAAATTCAGGCGATACAGCCCGCCGAATCGGCAATGAATTTTTATTCCAGGAAATTGCTGAGAAAAACATTAAAGAATTTGAAAAACATGACGTGAACAAGATCGTTACGATCGACCCACACGCGTACAATATTTTCAAAAATGAATATCCTGACTTTGGATTTGAAGCGGAAGTTTATCATCATACGCAATTATTGTTTGATTTGGTGATGAATGGAAAACTAAAACCGCAGCGGGAAATCAACGAAAGACTTACGTATCATGATTCCTGTTATTTAGGACGCTACAATGGTGTGTATGATCCGCCAAGGGAAATTCTCCAGTCGATACCAGGACTTGAACTTGTTGAAATGGAGCGCAGCCGGGAAAATGCGATGTGCTGTGGAGCTGGCGGCGGATTAATGTGGAGTGAAGAAACGACCGGTAACCGGATCAATGTCGCCCGAACAGAACAGGCAATCGCTGTTCAGCCATCCATGATTTCCAGCGCCTGCCCATATTGTCTAACAATGCTGAGTGACGGTACAAAAGCGAAAGAAGTGGAAGACGATATCGGCACAATGGACGTTGCGGAAATTCTGGCCTTATCCGTATTTGCCGAGGAACATTCGAAAACAGCATAATTCTTACTGTCCAATTTTGGCAAAGATGATCAAACTAGTAATCTTGTAGTGCGTGTTCAAAAAGTCGCCGCTTATCATTTGGTGACTTTTTGAACATCCTCTTGTATGTCAATTTTGCTTAATGATTCAAATTAATGATAGAATGGAAGAGAGGGTAAATAGCCCCCTCTTCATTTAAACTGTATATCTGAGCGAGCGTTCAATCGAATAAAGAAAGCGTTATCAAAGCTTGTTCTAATAGAAATACATAATTTAGAAGGGAATGGTTTAACAATGAGAAAAACAGTAATCATTTCAGGAGCAAGAACACCATTTGGCAAATTTGGCGGAGCATTAAAATCATTTACCGCTTCCCAACTAGGTGGAAAGGCAATCCGTTCCGCACTAGATCGTGCTGGTCTGACAGAATCGGAAATTGATGAAGTCATCATGGGAACGGTTTTGCAAGGCGGTCAAGGCCAGATTCCTTCACGACAGGCAGCACGGGAAGCAGGAATTCCATGGGAAGTAAAAACAGAAACGATTAACAAAGTATGTGCCTCAGGTCTCCGCAGCGTTACATTGGCCGATCAATTAATTCGTCTTGGCGATGAAGAAGTGATCGTTGCTGGTGGGATGGAGAGCATGAGCAATGCGCCATACTACCTGCCGGATGCTCGCTGGGGAAATCGCATGGGTGATAAAAAGGTAGTTGATTTGATGATACATGATGGCTTGACATGTTCGTTTAAAGGAATCCATATGGGTAACTATGGAAATTCAACTGCTGAAGAATTTGGATTGACAAGAGAACAGCAGGATGAGTGGTCACTCCGCAGTCACCAGCGAGCGATAAAAGCGATAGAGGACGGCAAATTCGCTGAGGAAATTGTCGCATTAGAGGTTCCGCAACGTAAAGGGGGAGCCATTGTTGTTGATACCGATGAGGCCCCCCGTAAAGATACAAGTATGGAAAAGCTGGCTACATTGCGCCCTGCTTTTGACCCGGATGGTACGGTCACAGCCGGTAATGCACCGGGAGTCAATGACGGCGCATGTGCATTTGTCGTTATGGCTGATGAAAAAGCAGCCGAGCTTGGCAAAACACCAATGGCAACGGTTCTAGGCCATGCAGAAGTAGCGGTTGAAGCTAAAAATTTTCCGCAAACCCCAGGACTTGTAATTAATAAACTGCTCGAGAAAACAGGATACTCCAAGGATGATATTGATTTATTTGAGATTAACGAAGCTTTTGCCGTTGTTTCTTTGGCTAGTGGACAAATTGCTGGTATAGATCCGGAAAAGGTAAATGTGAATGGTGGCGCAGTAGCACTAGGTCACCCGATTGGTGCTAGCGGCGCTCGCATTATTTTAACACTGATTCATGAACTAAAACGCCGCGGTGGTGGATTAGGGATTGCGGCGATTTGCAGTGGCGGTGGCCAAGGGGATGCCATTTTAGTGGAAGTACCTAAACAGTAAACTATAGGCAAGGGGCAGTCTCTTAAATAGTAATATTTTGTACGGGATGAGCGCGCGGGTAACATTTTTGGACCGCGCAATACCATCCAAGTACTGTAAAATAGTGCATCCTAAGCAGTAATAACACCATATGCAAAGGCATATCACCAATAAATATCATGGTGCTCAGATCATAAGGGAGGAATCAGACGAACATGGATATAAAAAAAGTGATGGTAATCGGTGCAGGACAAATGGGCTCAGGGATTGCCCAGGTCTGTGCCCAGTCAGGCTTTGATGTTTTTTTAAACGATATGAGTGAGCAAGCATTGGAAAAAGGCATGAAAAATATTGAAAAGTTATTGATGCGAGCAGTCGAAAAAGAGCGAATCACGGAAACACAGAAAACGGACACGTTAAATCGGCTGCATCCTTCGACAACATTAACCGATGCCGCTTCGTGTGATGTAGTCATTGAAGCAGTCGTCGAAAATATGGAAGTGAAGGCTAAGGTGTTTGCCGAACTCGACAACATCACACCAAAACATGCCATTTTAGCGTCGAATACATCCTCATTACCAATTACAGAAATAGCAGGTGCAACAAGTCGCCCCGATCAGGTAATTGGGATGCATTTTATGAATCCGGTTCCAATAATGAAACTGGTTGAAATTATTCGCGGACTGCAAACGAGTGATGAAACATATCAGACAATAGAAAACATGGCAAAACAATTAGCGAAAACGTCTGTTGAAGTGAGTGATTTACCAGGATTCGCTGCCAATCGTATTCTTATGCCAATGATTAATGAAGCAGTATTTGCATTATACGAAGGAGTAGCATCGGTTGAAGACATTGACACAGTGATGAAACTCGGCATGAATCATCCGATGGGACCTTTGACATTAGCTGATTTCATCGGTTTGGACACGTGTCTTTATATCATGGAAGTACTTTACGAAGGATTTGGCGACAGTAAATATCGCCCATGTCCATTACTTCGGAAATATGTGAACGCTGGCTGGCTTGGTAAAAAGTCGGGCCGCGGATTTTACCAATACGGCGATTAAAGCCACACTGCCGGAAGCGCAATAGATAAATATAGAAGGTCAAAACGATTTTTACGATAACAGCATGATAGACAAAAAGGGGGCGAATGGATGAACTTGTATTTATCCGAGGAACAGGAAATGATCCGTAAGATGGTGCGCGACTTTGCCCATAAAGAAGTCGCAAAAGAAGTGGAACGTATGGAACGAGAAGACCGTTTCCCAAGAGAGCTCATTCAGAAGATGGGGAAGCTTGGGCTGATGGGAATCCCAATCCCGACGGAATATGGTGGAAGTGGCATGGATCTCATCTCTTATATTATTGCGATAAATGAATTATCCAAAGTTAGTGCCACACTTGGCGTCATTTTATCCGTACACACATCTGTAGGGACTAATCCAATCCGTTATTTCGGTAATGAAGAACAGAAGAAACACTACTTGCCTAAGCTTGCCTCCGGTGAATATTTGGGTGCGTTCGCCCTGACAGAGCCTGGTGCGGGTTCAGATGCAGCCAGTTTGAAAATGAAAGCGAAAAAAGCTGGCGACAACTATATTTTAAACGGGTCAAAGATGTTTATAACGAATGGGGGGGAAGCAGACACGTACATTACCTTTGCCCGCACAAGCGATGAACGGGGAAAAAGCGGTGTGAGTACATTTATCGTCGAAAAAGATACACCGGGTCTAGTCATCGGCAAGAAGGAAAAGAAAATGGGGTTACACGGTTCCAATACGGTACAACTAAATTTCGACCAGTGTATCGTTCCGCAAGAGCAGCTGCTTGGTAAAGAGGGAGACGGTTTCAAAATTGCGATGGCCATTCTGAATCATGGGCGAATTGGAATTGCTGCTCAGGCTTTAGGAATTGCTGAAGCAGCACTTGCGTACGCCACAAACTATGCGAGTACCCGTGAACAATTCGGTAAGCCCATTGCCCATAATCAAGGAATTTCCTTTAAACTAGCTGACATGGCAACAGAGGTAGAAGCTGCAAAACTATTAACCTATCATGCTGCATCGCTTGTTCAGCAAAATAGTGCGTGTAGCAAAGAGGTATCCATGGCCAAAATGTACGCGGCGAAAACCGCAAGAAAAACGGCAATTGAGGCTGTGCAAGTATACGGCGGTTACGGATATACCAAGGACTACCCTGTGGAACGCCTTTTCCGGGATGCGAAGATAACAGAAATCTATGAAGGAACAAACGAAATACAGCATATCGTTATCGCCAAACATCTCTTACTAGACTGAAAAGCTCTAACTAGCTGGCACTGTTTAGTGCTTTCAAGCATGGGCGAGTGCAGTTTTTTGAATAAGATATATGGAATCAATTAGTATAGCGATTTAACACAGGACTTATTAGATATAAAAGATTATAAGGGAGGTGACCCTGGTTGTTTTAATGTTTTTAACATGGATTGCACCTAAAATGACCAGGAGTACAAAATGAATTTTCAACTAACCGATGAACAGGAAATGCTGCGTAAAATGGTTCGGGATTTTGCGAAGAAAGACGTCGAGCCAACAGCAGCTAAGCGTGATGAAGAAGAACGCTTTGACCGCGAAATTTTTAATAAAATGGCGGAACTTGGCTTGACCGGGATTCCATGGCCTGAAGAATATGGCGGGATTGGTGGGGATTTTGTCAGTTATGTCATAGCTGTAGAGGAGCTATCACGTGTTTGTGCCTCAACAGGTGTTACACTATCGGCACACCTGTCGCTTTGCAGCTGGCCAATCTTTAAATACGGAAATGAAGCACAAAAGCAAACATTCCTCACTCGTTTGGCAACAGGTGAAGCATTGGGCGCCTATGCGCTGTCAGAGCCTGGTGCAGGAAGTGATGCGGCAGCTATGAAAACAACCGCGAAAAAAGATGGCGATCACTATGTGCTGAACGGGAATAAAGTGTGGATTACCAACGGTGGTGTGGCTGATATTTATCTTGTTTTTGCCAAGACAGATCCAGAGGCCAGACATAAAGGGGTTAGTGCTTTTATTGTCGAAAAAGGCACAAAGGGATTTACTTTCGGCAAAAAAGAAAAGAAATTGGGCATTCGTTCATCCCCTACAACCGAATTAATTTTTGAAAATTGCCGTGTACCGAAAGAAAATATGCTAGGTGCGGAAGGAGAAGGCTTTAAAATTGCCATGGCAACCCTTGACGGAGGACGCAATGGCATCGCAGCACAGGCATTAGGTATTGCCCAAGGAGCACTTGATGCGGCGGTTGACTATGCAAAAGAGCGTGAGCAATTTGGCAAACCGATTGCACATAATCAAGGAATCTCGTTTAAGTTAGCTGACATGGCAACCGAAGTTGAAGCTGCCCGTCTGTTAACCTACCAAGCAGCATGGCTGGAATCACAAGGACAGCCATACGGAAAAGCATCAGCAATGTCAAAATTATTTGCAGGTGACGCTGCGATGCGTATTACGGTGGAAGCAGTCCAGGTATTCGGTGGCTATGGCTATACAAAGGATTACCCGGTCGAGCGCTATATGCGCGATGCAAAAATTACGCAAATCTATGAAGGAACAAATGAAGTACAGCGCCTGGTTATTGGCAGGATGCTGACGAAATAAAGTTGGAGCAATGAAATCGGCATTGAGCCGATTTCGCGCGACAACCCAGGGGGAACGCGCGACATGATGTCGAGTTCGTATTGGATGAAGCTAGTGATCCATACAGGTTGTTATCGGAATGCTATCAAAAATGGAAGAAGGAAGGGAGGGTGTACATGACGGACAAACAAATTCTTTCCTCTGTAAAGGATCAGGAGTTGATTGAAAAACGGCGCACCCAAATGGTTCAAGGAGCGATTACCCTTTTCAAGGAAAAAGGCTTTCATCGGACCACTACGAGAGAAATTGCCAAGGAAGCGGGCTTCAGTATCGGAACGCTGTATGAATATATTCGTACAAAAGAAGATATTTTGTTTCTAGTTGTCGATTCGATTCACCATCAGGTTCGTGACCAGCTGGAGGCAAAAATTAACTTGGCAACTCCATCCGTTGCAAACTTTGTCTCTGTGATTCAATCCTATTTTCACTTGATGGATGACATGCAGGAGGAGGTTCTCATCCTATATCAGGAAGTAAAATCGCTCAAAAAGGAATCAAGAGAATACGTGCTGCGTAAAGAGCGGGATATGATCAGTATGCTCGAACGAGTTATTGCTGCCTGTCTGCCTGATGAAATAGCGAAACAGGATGTGGAGCTTTTAGCAAACAATATTTTTGTCCAAGGGCAAATGTGGGGATTCAGAAGGTGGATACTCCAAAAGCAATTTACACTGGAAGAATATATTGACGGTCAAATCAATTACCTGCTGAAAGGTTTAAATATTAAGGCACAACCAGACGAGGGATTTACACAAAAGGGAGGAGTATAAATAATGGAAAGCCCGGAAGTTTACTATCCAAAAAACCCTGTCCGTATCGTATCCGCTTCCAGTCTGTTTGATGGGCATGATGCATCGATTAACATTATGCGGAGAATTATGCAGTCCAGTGGTGCAGAGGTTATCCATTTGGGGCATAACCGCTCCGTCGAAGAAGTGGTGCACGCCGCCATTCAGGAGGATGCACAAGGAATAGCTATTTCATCCTATCAAGGAGGTCATGTCGAATATTTTAAATACATGGTTGATTTATTAAAGGAACTCGGTGCAGATCATATTAAGGTTGTCGGCGGCGGCGGTGGAACGATTCTTCCCCGCGAGATTAAGGAGCTGCACGAATATGGTGTGACATGGATCTTTTCACCGGAGGACGGCAGGAAGTATGGACTCCAAGGCATGATTAATCGTATCTTGGAAAAATGTGATTTCGTTCCCCCGATTAATGTCAAAAAGGATCAGGAAAAATTGTTCAAGGGAGATCGTGGTGCTATTGCAAAATTCATCACCTATATGGAGAACGGTTCGGTCGATGATACGGAAAAACAGACAGTATTGAAAGTGATCCGGCAGAAGGCACATGATAAAACCCCCGTTCTCGGGATTACTGGTACCGGCGGAGCAGGAAAGAGCTCCTTGACCGATGAATTAATCCGTCGTTTCATCCATGAGATTCCGGATAAAAAAATCGCGATTATTTCGATCGACCCGACAAAAAGGAAAACAGGTGGAGCGTTGCTTGGTGACCGGATTCGCATGAATGCCATTTTTAGCGACCGGGTTTATATGCGGTCACTTGCAACCCGCGATTCAAGTACGGAATTATCCAAAGCAATCCAGGAAGCCATCGAAGTTGTGAAAGCCTCCGGTTATGACTTCATTATTGTGGAAACAAGTGGTATCGGTCAGGGGAATGCTGCAATCACCGATGTAACGGATCTGTCCATGTATGTCATGACAGCGGAATTCGGGGCTCCATCCCAATTAGAGAAAATTGATATGATTGATTACGCCGACTTTATAGTCATTAATAAATTTGAGCAAAAAGGGTCTGAAGATGCACTGAATCAAGTTCGTAAGCAATATGAACGAAGCCATATGCTCTTCCACCAGGACCAAACAAAGTTCCCGGTATTTGGGACCATTGCAAGCCAGTTTAATGATGAAGGTACGAATGCATTATTTGCCTCGATTGTCGATACGTTAAACGAAAAATACGATTGGAATGAGACGATCGACTTCAATCGGAATACCATTGCCGAAAAGCAGAACATGATCATTACCAACGAGCGCCGTCATTATTTGCGCGAAATTGCAACACATGTGCGCAACTATCATCATAATGTCGAAAAGCAAAGTGATATCGCGCGAAAGCTTTACCAGCTTGAAGGGGTAAAAGAAGTATTGGATGGAGACGCTGCCATCCAAACCATTGATGATAAAATTGCCAGCCTCGAGGAAGAACTTGATCCAAAAACAAAAAAACTGCTGGACAGCTGGGATGAAACAAAGGAAAGGTACAGTCAGGATAAAATGACATTCGCTGTTCGGGGTAAAGAAATCGAAATGGATATTGTCACCGAATCATTGTCAGGCTTAAAAATTCCGAAAGTTGCATTTCCCAATTATACAGACTGGGGTGAGCGGCTAACCTGGCTTTTAAAAGAAAATGTCCCTGGTGCTTTTCCATTTACAGCAGGAGTTTTCCCTTTTAAACGCAAAGGGGAGGATCCGACACGACAGTTTGCCGGTGAAGGGACACCAGAGCGGACAAACCGCCGTTTTCATTATTTATCAAAAAATAATGATGCGAAACGTCTTTCGACAGCGTTTGATTCGGTGACATTATACGGAGAAGACCCAGCAAAACGCCCGGATATCTATGGAAAAGTCGGCGAAAGCGGGGTTAATATTTGTACACTTAGAGACATGAAAAAGCTGTACGATGGTTTTGATTTAACGAATCCATTAACATCGGTATCGATGACGATCAACGGTCCGGCACCAATTATCCTGGCGATGTTTTTCAATACAGCAATTGATCAGCAACTTGCTAAATTTAAAGAAGAAAACGGCCGGGAACCTAACAAAGCGGAATATGAAAAACTGAAAGACGATACATTGGCCGTTGTTCGGGGAACGGTTCAGGCCGATATTTTAAAAGAAGATCAGGGGCAAAACACGTGTATTTTTTCAACTGAATTTGCGTTACGTATGATGGGGGATATTCAGCAATATTTTATCGATAAAAACGTCCGCAATTATTATTCGGTTTCGATATCCGGCTATCATATTGCCGAAGCAGGAGCAAATCCGATTACACAGCTTGCCTTTACACTGGCAAACGGATTTACTTATGTGGAATATTATTTGAGCCGGGGAATGGACATTAACAAATTCGCCAAAAACCTGTCCTTCTTTTTCTCAAACGGACTTGATCCGGAATATACGGTGATTGGCCGTGTTGCCCGTCGTATCTGGGCTGTGACCATGAGGGATAAATATGGCGCCGATGAACGGAGCCAGAAGTTGAAATATCATGTGCAAACGTCTGGAAGGTCTTTGCATGCACAGGAAATTCAATTTAATGATATTCGCACCACATTGCAGGCATTGCTAGCAATTCAGGATAACTGTAATTCTTTGCATACTAATTCTTATGATGAGGCGATTACAACGCCGACAGAGGAATCGGTACGACGAGCAATGGCGATTCAAATGATTATCAATAAAGAGTTCGGCCTAACGAAAAATGAAAACTCCCTGCAAGGTTCATTTATTGTTGAGGAGTTAACCGATCTTGTTGAGGAAGCAGTACTACAGGAATTTGAAAAAATGAATGACCGAGGCGGCGTATTAGGAGCAATGGAGCGGCAGTATCAACGTGGTAAAATCCAGGAAGAATCGCTTTATTACGAAGGCAAGAAACATTCAGGTGAACTGCCGATAATTGGCGTAAATACGTATTTAAGTCCAAATCCGCCTTCAGAGGAAGAGATTGATTCCATGGAGCTTGCCCGTTCATCGACTGAGGAAAAAGAACATCAAATCAGTGAGCTGCATAAATTCCAAAATGCCAATAAGGCGCATGTTGACGCTGCACTAAAACAGCTAAAGCAGGTTGCCACATCCGGTGGGAACATCTTTGCTGAACTGATGGAAACCGTCAAAGTGGCGAGTCTTGGACAAATTACGAATGCACTGTATGAAGTAGGCGGGCAGTACAGGAGAAATATGTGATTTCATGCGTTTTTTGATACGGAAGAAAAAAAGTGAACAAAGGCGCTGGATCCGGACGTGGCCTACCCTGACATGAGCGGAATAGTGCCGGATTTTTATACTTTCTTACCTGTTGAGAAAAACAAGATGTTTTTCTCAACTTTTTTATGGTTTTCCCTAGCATATTCAGTCTTGATTTGTTTATAATGTATGGTATGGTTTATTAGAAAATAGGCTAAAATGAAAGATTATTAATAAATGTCCATGATAAAAGCAAGGCTGATGATAAAATAGAAAAGGGAGTGCGTTACCGTGAGCTTGAAAACTTATAGCCACGAAGATTTAGCAGATATGTCGATGATCGAATTGGCAAATTTAATTTTATTAGATGAAAAAAAAGCGCTTGATTTTAGAGAGGTTTTTGAAAAAATTTCAGAACTAAAAGGCTTTACGGAAGAACAGAAAGAACAATTTATTGCGCAATTTTATACGGACCTAAACATTGATGGCAGGTTTATGACACTTGGTTCCAATATGTGGGGGCTGAAACGGTGGTACCCGGTTGAGCAAATTGATGAGGAAATAACAGCTGAACCAAAGAAAAAGAAGAAGGCGAAGAAAAAGAAAAAAGCGGAAGAAGATTTTGAATCAGATGCTGAACTTGATATTGTTGACGAAGACATCGAAGTACTAACGGATGATTTCGTTGCCGATGAAGAGGAAGAAGACTTTGATGATTTTGAAGATGACGAAGAGCTTGATGAGGATTTTGCCGATGAAGATGAAGAGGACATCGACGATGATGAAGAGGAAGAAGAGAATAAATAATCCAAAATGGCTGCTTGACTTTTTCCTATCACATGAGTACAATTTTTATTGGGCTCTTTAAATTAAAATCAATGAAGCGTTCCCCCTGGTTGGGGGGAACGCTTTTCGTATTTTAAAGAGGCAAGCAAATAAATTTACGTTTAAATCACACATGTTGATGAACATTAAACGGTAATGATGCAGTTTTCTCAAAATGAAGCACCACCATATACAGTACAGAAGGAAGAGGGATGGATAATGACAAAGTATATTTTTGTAACGGGCGGTGTTGTATCATCGCTTGGAAAAGGGATTACAGCAGCTTCTTTAGGGAGATTATTAAAAAATCGCGGTTTAAAGGTGACCATTCAAAAGTTTGATCCCTATATCAATGTTGACCCCGGTACAATGAGCCCATATCAGCATGGTGAAGTGTTTGTAACGGAGGATGGCGCGGAAACGGATCTGGATTTAGGTCATTATGAACGTTTTACCGACATCAACTTGAATAAATACAGTAACATTACAACGGGAAAAGTTTATTCAAGTGTTATTAAAAAAGAACGACGTGGTGATTACCTTGGTGGCACGGTTCAAGTTATTCCCCATATTACAAATGAAATAAAAGAGCAAGTATTTCGGGCTGGACAAGCAACTAAAGCGGACGTCGTAATTACAGAGATTGGCGGTACAGTGGGGGACATTGAATCATTGCCATTTTTGGAGGCAATCCGCCAGATTAAAAGTGATATCGGCCGCGACCATGTCATGTATATTCATTGTACACTTGTTCCATATATTAAAGCGGCAGGTGAAATGAAAACAAAGCCGACGCAGCATAGTGTGAAGGAGCTGCGTTCATTAGGAATTCAGCCGGATGCGATTATTTTACGAACGGAACTACCAATTAGCCAGGACATGAAAGATAAAATTGCTCTTTTCTGTGATATTAACGAAAAGGCGGTTATTGAAATGCGTGACGCCGATACGCTTTATCAAGTACCGATCGCACTGCAGGAACAGCATCTGGATCAATTAACTTGTGACCATTTCGGGCTGGATTGCAAGCCGGCTGCTATGGACGAATGGAAGCAGCTGGTCAATAAGGTGCGAAATTTGTCAAAAACAGTAAAAATTGGCCTTGTTGGAAAATATGTCGAACTTCCTGATGCCTATATTTCGGTTGTCGAATCATTGAAACATGCCGGATTTCTTTACGATACAGATATCGACATTCATTGGATCAACGCGGAGAAGCTGGATAAGGAAACAATTAAGAAGGAACTTGCCCAGGTTGATGGAATATTAGTCCCTGGAGGTTTTGGCGACCGGGGTATTGAAGGAAAAATTGAAGCAATCCACTATGCTCGGGAAAACAATGTTCCATTTTTCGGCATTTGTCTGGGAATGCAATTGGCTACCGTTGAATTTGCCCGCAATGTATTAGGGCTTGAAGGGGCACACTCAGCAGAAATAAATCCGGAAACATCATATCCGATCATTGATTTATTACCCGAACAGAAAAACATCTCTGATTTAGGTGGTACATTAAGGCTAGGGATATATCCATGTAAATTGCAGGATGGTACAAAAACGAAAGCTGCATACAATGGAGAGGATATCGTTTATGAACGGCACCGTCACCGATATGAATTTAATAATGAATACCGCAATCTAATGGAGGATAATGGCTTCATCTTCTCCGGCACGAGTCCAGATGGAAGATTGGTGGAAACGATTGAACTGGACAACCATCCATGGTTTATTGCCTGCCAGTTTCACCCGGAATTTAAGTCACGCCCTACCAGACCGCAACGTTTATTTGCCGGCTTTATTGACGCTGCGATAAAACATCAGTAATCACCTGATCAATATCAGCGACCATTGTGTTTTGCACTGTCCACTACAGTATGAATCATATAATTTTTAAAACTTGAAACCCGCCTATAATAGGCGGGTTCTTATTTGCATATAATTTTCATAATTTGGAATATATCCGTATTTGTGTTTTTGTTCTCTAAAAAGAAGGATATTGGCTATTTTTATCGAAATAACATTATGGAGGAACAAAGGCGCAAGCGCCCGGTTAGCGAAGTATAAACTGCGCCCTGCCAAGCAGGGTGGTTCGGTGTTGCTGCCGGGAGCAGCGGTTTTAACCGAACATTCCTACGAAGGAGATAAAGGAAGTTTACTACAGCTTTAGCGCTGGAGCCGGACGTGGCCTGCTCTGCTGTAAGCGTAATAGCGTCTCAAATTTTGTACTTTCTTTACTTAAGATAAAGAGATACTTATAAGGATGGTTAGAGTCTATGAAAAAAGAGATATTAATAGTTGATGATCAACCTGGTATACGATTATTATTACAGGAAGTGTTTGAAAATAGTGGCTATCATGTTGTGACAGCTAAAACGGGGAAGGAAGCGTTGGATAAAATACATAGTGGTACGTTTGATTTGATGATGCTTGATTATAAATTACCTGTTGTTGATGGTGTAAAGGTTCTCCAACAATTAGAACTTGAAGAGATTAACATACCGGCAATCGTCATGAGTGGTCTGGTTGAGGAACTCGTCAAGGAATTGGCGAATTATCCGAATGTAAAGGAAGTTGTCGGCAAACCTTTTAATATTAATAGCATATGCACCATTGTAAACAAACTGCTTGGGTGTGAATCATAAAGTGAAACTTCATTCAGTGGGGTTCCTTCCTCCCTCACTGAAAGTTAGCCTGAGAACCACACGATGTGGGTCACGAAGACGTAGACATAAAAGGAGGTGGCATTTTTCTTATTGTTTCTAAAATCAGCCATTTACGAGCTGTAAGGGAAATCAAGTGGCGGGAGTATACATATGTTGCGACTTTAAACGTGAATTGGTATTCTTATACTGTAATTAATACTAATTTGTATAGATAGATGTACCTTGTCTATGAAGGAGGATAATAGGATGCCATTAGTGTCGATGAAAGAAATGCTTGAAAAAGGAAAAGCAAATGGGTATGCTGTTGGACAATTCAATATCAATAACCTGGAATATATTCAGGCTATATTACAAGCGGCCGAAGAAGAAAAATCACCAGTTATTCTCGGTGTTTCGGAAGGTGCCGGAAAGTATATGGGCGGCTTCAAGGTTGTTGTCGCGATGGTTAAAGCGTTAATGGAGGAATATGGTACAACCGTGCCTGTTGCGATCCACCTGGACCATGGTTCAAGCTTTGAAAAGGCTGCACAGGCAATTCACGCCGGATTTACCTCTGTTATGATCGATGCCTCACATGATCCACTTGAAGAAAATATTGCCGTAACAAGTAAAGTAGTTGAATTGGCACACATTCATGGTGTATCCGTGGAAGCCGAACTCGGTACAGTGGGCGGACAGGAAGATGACGTTGTGGCTAATGGCGTAATCTACGCAGACCCTAAGGAATGTTTAGAACTGGTTAATCGTACAGGAATTGATTGTTTGGCACCAGCACTAGGTTCCGTTCACGGGCCGTATAAAGGGGAACCAAACCTTGGATTTGCTGAAATGGAGGAAATCTCCAAAACAATCGAACTTCCTTTAGTATTGCATGGTGGTACAGGAATTCCAACAAAGGATATCCAACATTCTATTTCATTAGGTACGGCAAAAATTAATGTAAACACCGAAAATCAAATTGCCCAAGCGAAAAAGGTCCGGGAAGTATTAAATGAAAAACCTGACCTGTACGATCCGCGAAAATATTTAGGACCAAGCCGTGATGCCATTAAAGAAACCGTTATTGGCAAAATGCGTGAATTTGGTTCATCAAATCAAGCGTAAAAGCACAAAAGCGGAAGCACACTAGTCCCTGGGGCTGGGCAAGGAAAATAATTTTGCCCATTTGGACAACGAAATCGGCTTTAAATTGCCGATTTCTTTCATCTGACTTCTATTTACATGTTCTTTAAAATATATGTAGGGAAAGAGAGGATACAACGACATGAAATTTTTTATTGATACAGCAAATATTGATGAGATTCGCGAGGCAAATGCACTCGGAATCCTGGCCGGTGTTACAACGAATCCGAGTCTGGTCGCAAAAGAGGGCGTGTCTTTCCATGACCGTCTCCGGGAAATAACGAAAGAAGTTTCCGGATCTGTAAGTGCAGAAGTAATTTCGGAAGATGCAGAAGGGATGATTAAAGAAGGAAAAGAGCTTGCGGCAATTGCCCCTAACATCACGGTTAAAGTACCAATGACCCTGGAAGGACTTAAAGCCGTAAAAGCGTTCAGTGACTTAAACATCAAAACAAATGTAACATTGATTTTTAACGCGAACCAGGCATTGCTTGCTGCACGTGCAGGGGCAACCTATGTGTCGCCATTTTTAGGACGCTTGGACGATATTGGTCAAGAAGGTATGGATTTGGTCGCAACGATTGCAGAAATTTTTGACCGTCATAGCATTGCAACAGAAATCATTGCAGCATCAATCAGACATCCATTACACGTCACAGATGCAGCCTTAAACGGTGCACACATTGCTACTATTCCATATAAAGTACTGTCACAGCTTGTGAAACACCCATTAACCGACCAAGGAATTGAAAAGTTTCTTGCTGATTGGAACAACGCAAAATAAAATCGCATGAAATTGGAAAAAATGTGCAAGATAATAACAAAGGTGCTGTAGCTGGAGGATCAAAAGCGGAAACGCTCTGTTAAAAGGGAAAGCCGACTAAAAACCGGTGCGTTAATACGGGGTCTGCATCATCTGCATCCACCGTGTGTCATTTGTGCTGGGCGGTCAGTGGTGGTCTGATAATCGGTATAGCACGAGTTACAAAAAATTATTCGAAATGTGTGTGTTCAAAAGCTTATTTTGAACAACCTCAAAAGGCGGGGTTTTCCAATTGCAAAAAATGTTAGTAGAAGGCGGTCATACATTAAATGGCAAGGTGCGAATCAGTGGGGCGAAAAATAGTGCTGTTGCTCTTTTGCCTGCCGCTATATTGGCTGATTCTGATGTAACAATTGAAGGACTACCAGAAATCTCTGATGTTTACACGCTTGGAGATCTGCTTGAAGAAATTGGTGGCAAGGTAATGTGGAATGGTCAAACGGTACATATTGATCCGGAACATATGATTTCCATGCCGCTGCCCAACGGAAAAGTGAAAAAACTGCGGGCATCGTATTACTTTATGGGGGCAATGCTGGGTAAATTTAAACAAGCCGTTATCGGTCTCCCTGGCGGCTGCCATTTAGGGCCGAGGCCAATTGATCAGCATATCAAAGGGTTCGAAGCGTTAGGTGCGAAGGTAACCAATGAACAAGGTGCTATTTACATCCGTGCTGAAGAACTTACCGGTGCCAGGATCTATTTAGACGTTGTCAGTGTCGGTGCAACGATAAATATCATGCTTGCAGCGGTAAAGGCAAAAGGTAAAACAATCATTGAAAATGCCGCAAAGGAACCGGAAATTATTGATGTTGCAACACTTTTGACGAATATGGGTGCACAAATTAAAGGTGTTGGAACCGATGTTATTCGGATTGAAGGCGTTCCATCATTGCACGGATGCAGACACACCATTATTCCTGACCGCATTGAGGCAGGAACATACGCGATAGCCGCTGCCGCAGCTGGCAATGAAGTTGTTATCGACAATGTTATTTCCCAGCATTTAGAATCGCTGCTTGCTAAATTGCGCGAGATGGGGGTAACGGTTGAAGAAGGGGATGAACAGTTGTTAATTGCTTCCAAACAGCCATTAAAAAGTGTCGATATCAAAACGTTAGTTTATCCCGGTTTCCCAACCGACCTGCAGCAGCCATTTACAACGCTGTTGACAAAAACAGTTAATACAGGTGTTGTAACGGATACCATTTATTCAGCCCGACTAAAACATATTGACGAACTAAGGCGAATGAATGCTATAATAAAAGTGGAAGGTGGATCAGCAATCATTTCCGGTCCTGTGCAGCTTGAAGGAGCCAGAGTGAAAGCAACCGATTTACGTGCAGGGGCTGCGCTTATTGTAGCTGGTTTAATGGCCAATGGCATTACCGAAATAACCGGACTGGAGCATATTGACCGAGGATATGAAAAAATAACAGAAAAACTAACCGACCTCGGTGCAAATGTCTGGCGTGAAGAAATGAATGACCAGGAAATAGAGCAATTTCAAAATTCATGAACAAAGGCGCAAGCGCCCGTTAGCGACGTATATGCTGCGCCCTGCCAAGCTGGGTGGTTCGGTGTTGCTGCCGGGAGCAGCGGTCTTAACCGAACATTCCTACGTAGGAGAAGGAAACATGCCCCCGCAAAAGGGGTAGACGTGAGTTGGGCGCAAAGCCCGTACTTAGTCGGCCTTCCTTCTTACCCGAACGAGGGGATGTTCGACTAAGAACGCCACGTCCTGTGGCAACGTCGAACTGACCTACATCCTGTAGGCCCGACTTATCGTACGAAGGCGGGTGTTGCATACTAGTCGCTGGGCGCTGGAGCCGGACGTGGCCTACTCTGGCACGAGCAGAAGAGAGCCCTGATTTTTATACTTTCTTATCTGTAAACAAAAGTGTAGCACCTGGTTAGTGGCTGGGTAGTGAGCTGTATGTAGCCAATCCTGATGGTTGGCTCATAAAAATGGAATGTTTATTTTGAAATTGCTAAAAGAGATAAATAAATGCGGACAGTTAAAAATGTCCGCTTCGCTTTTCACGATCCATGGAATGAGGGGATTTTGCATAAAGGGGAGAAAAACCATGGAAAGAAGTTTAACAATGGAAATCGTACGTGTTACAGAGGCAGCAGCATTAAAATCGGCCCGTTGGATGGGACGAGGTAAAAAGGATGAGGCTGATGATGCTGCAACCTCTGCTATGCGTGCTGTATTTGATACAATTCCGATGCAAGGGACTGTCGTCATTGGCGAAGGTGAAATGGATGAGGCGCCAATGCTCTATATTGGGGAGAAGCTCGGAACAGGTGAAGGACCACGCGTTGATGTAGCGGTTGACCCGTTAGAGGGAACGAACATCGTTGCCCAAGGTACATGGAATGCGCTTGCCGTCATTGCAATCGCTGACCATAAAAAACTGCTCCATGCACCGGACATGTACATGCAAAAGCTTGCTGTTGGTCCGCAAGCAGTTGGCAAGGTAGATATAAATGCTTCCACACTTGAGAATCTGCTGGCAGTCGCAAAAGCAAAAGGCAAAAATATCGAGGATGTTGTCGCAGTCTTATTAGATCGCCCGCGCCATGAAAGATTGATTGAAGAAATCAGACAAGCAGGAGCAAGAATCAAACTAATTCCCGATGGCGATGTTGCTGCTGCGATGAACACCGCATTTGATGATACAGGCGTTGATATCTTGTTTGGAATCGGTGGAGCTCCTGAAGGCGTGTTATCCGCAGTTGCATTGAAGTGTCTTGGCGGTGAAATCCAGGGAAAACTGATCCCGTCAAATGATGAAGAACGGGATCGCTGCAAGAAAATGGGGATTACTGATTTTGATAAAGCATTAACAATGGAAGACATCTGCGGTGGTGATGACGCTATTTTTGCGGCAACGGGGGTAACGGACGGCGAACTGCTGAAAGGTGTCCAGTTCAAGGGCCAAAAAGCAACGACACAAACCGTTGTAATGCGCGCAAAAAGTGGAACTGTACGCTTCATCGATGGCGAACACAGCTTGCAAAAGAAACCAAACCTCGTAATCAAACCGTAAATGGAAAACGTAAAGTTTCTGTTTAACGGCATGTAGACGGAGTACAGCAAATCCCGGTGGAAACATTCTCTATAAGTGCATGTTCAAAAGTCACCATATATCATCTGGTGACTTTTGAACCCCCTCTGTTAGCCCAGTGCTTGCTGTAGACGTAATAACAAGGAAGCCTATTATGTACCGGCTTCCTTCTCTATTAATTCATATCTAACTTTTTTATCAAAATAGAGTTGAATAATACTGCTGAAAAAGGTAATATTGTAGATGTTTAATAATAGTTAAGAATGGCTAATATAATTTGTAAAAGAGGATGTTCAAAAAGTCCGGTGAAAATGGCGCATTAAATTTCTTTGCTAGTTTGGTTGGACTGTTGCCCCCAAGTCTTCGATGTACAAGAAATAAGGTACGGTTTTTAGCCGACGTTGATCCTTTTATCTTCCTTTTTGAACAAACTTATAAACAAACTTCAATTCTAGCTTCCGACAATTCTTCATTTCTTCAAGGCATTCTTCAGGTAAAGAAGTGAAATCTCAGGTGAAATACGTTCATGGCAGTCGGTTTTAAGTGTCCAAACACTATTGTGGCAATGATGAAATTCTTATGGAATATTGATTAAATAAATAACTCGTGTTGATAACTGTAACATAATACAATTTGAAAAATGAATAGGCGTGGTGATGGAATGGCTACATTGACAATTTCTCATTTAGAAACACTCACATTAAAAGAAATTTATACACTGGCAAAGGAATATAAAGTATCCTATTATGCCAAGCTAACAAAACGGGAACTTATTTTTGCGATTTTAAAAGCACAGGCGGAAAAAGATGGGTATTTATTTATGGATGGTATTCTGGAAATCATCCCATCGGAAGGGTTTGGCTTCTTGCGTCCGATAAATTATTCCCCTAGTGCGGAGGACATTTATATTTCCGCTTCGCAAATCCGGCGTTTTGATTTACGTAATGGTGATAAGGTTTCCGGTAAGGTGCGGCCACCGAAAGAAAATGAACGCTATTACGGTCTGCTGCATGTCGATGCTGTAAATGACGAAGACCCAGATTCTGCAAAGGAACGTGTTCACTTTCCAGCATTAACCGCACTATATCCGGATCGATTAATGAATTTGGAAACAGGAACAAAAAAGTTATCTACTAGAATTATTGATTTAATGACGCCGGTTGGTTTTGGACAGCGTGGATTAATTGTTGCACCGCCAAAAGCGGGGAAGACAATGCTGTTAAAGGAAATCGCCAACAGTATTTCCGAGAACCATCCAGATGCCAAGCTGATTATTTTACTGGTGGACGAGCGCCCGGAAGAAGTAACCGATATCGAACGTTCAGTCCATTCCGATGTTGACGTTGTCAGCTCAACATTTGATGAAGTACCAGAGAGTCATATTAAAGTGTCAGAGCTTGTCCTGGAACGGGCAATGCGCCTAGTCGAACATAAGCGTGATGTTATTGTATTGATGGATAGTATAACAAGACTTGCCCGGGCATATAACCTGGTCATTCCCCCAAGTGGCCGAACACTTTCCGGTGGTATTGATCCGGCCGCATTTCACCGGCCAAAACGCTTTTTCGGTGCAGCGCGAAATATTGAAGAAGGTGGAAGTTTTACTATTTTAGCAACGGCATTAGTGGACACAGGATCACGGATGGACGATGTGATCTATGAGGAATTTAAAGGTACCGGCAATATGGAATTACATCTTGATCGCAATTTGGCGGAAAGAAGAATTTTCCCAGCCATCGATATTTTACGGTCTGGTACCAGAAAAGAAGAATTACTTGTTCCAAAGAGTCACCTTGATAAAATCTGGGCTATCCGCAAAACGATGCAGGATTCAAATGATTTTCTCGACCGCTTCCTAAAGCGGCTTAAGGCATCGAAAAGCAACGAGGAATTTCTCCAGCAACTTGAAGAGGATATGAAGCGCCGCGGCACGAAAAGATAGATTTACTGACGCTGTCCTATTGCAATCGATAGCGCACACTGGTATAATCTCTTTATGTGAGTTTAGATAAGGTAAAACACCTATGACGGCTCTTGCAATAACTCTGTTTCTTAAGGATTCAGGGCAAAAAGGAGTGGAAAGACATGAAAAAGGAAATTCATCCAGAGTACAGAAAAGTTGTATTTCTTGATACTAGTTCAGATTTCAAATTCTTGAGCGGATCAACACAAAGCTCCGACGAAACAATTGAGTGGGAGGATGGCAACACGTACCCACTAATCCGTGTTGAAATTTCATCAGCATCACACCCATTCTACACAGGCAAACAAAAAGCAGACAAAGTCGGCGGCCGCGTAGACCGATTCAAGAAAAAATATAATATGAAATAAAAAGTGGAGCCGACCGTTTAGGGGCGTATGGACTGGACTGAACCGCAGGAGATAAAGGAAACACGATGAGCTGTAAAGCGAATCGATGTTGACTTATCGGACGGAGGTGAAGGAAGTCCACTAGCCCCTGGGAGGCGGAACTAGATTAAATAAAAGACTGAGGCGACTGTTTAGAAGCGGACGCATAAGCAAGGGACCGGAAAACACCCGGTCTTTGGTGTTTGGAGTGTCCATTGCTTATGACGGCAGCTTCTAGGAGCCGAAGCTTTTGAAGTAAAAAGTCGAGAGATCAAGGTTTCTTGACTCCTCTTTACAAAAACAGGCAAATTGTCTAAACGTTGCCTGTTTTTTTACTTGAAAAATACAAAAGATAAACAATGAATTTTATAGCAGAAGTGGTAAACTTATTACATAGGAAGAACACTGAGAAGGGAGAGACCCGCTCATGTATGTAATGAAACAAAGTGGTTGGGTAGAAGTTATTTGCGGCAGCATGTTTTCCGGTAAATCAGAGGAACTAATCCGCCGGGTCCGCCGTGCAACATATGGAAATTTAACGGTACGAGTTTTTAAACCTGCTATCGATGATCGATATGCCAATGACTCAGTTGTATCTCATAATGGTACATCAGCAATCGCCCGCCCAATCAGCAGTTCAGAGGAAATTCTGGAGAATATTGATAAAACAATTGATGTTATTGGGATTGATGAAGTGCAATTTTTTGACGAAAATATTGTAGCGGTTGCTGAGGAATTAGCGAACAAAGGAATTCGTGTCATTATTGCAGGGTTGGATACGGATTTCCGCGGAGAGCCATTTGGGCCAATGCCGAAATTAATGGCATTAAGTGAATCGGTAACCAAGTTAAATGCGATTTGTCCAATATGCGGGTCTCCCGCAAGCAGAACACAGCGCTTAATTAATGGAAAACCTGCATCCTATGATGATCCGGTTATTTTAGTTGGTGCGTCCGAGGCATATGAACCAAGATGCCGCCACCATCATGAAGTGCCGAATAAGCCAAGTAATCAAATATTAAAGAGCTTTGTTAACTTGATCGAGTAAAAAGAGTACGTGGGTGCTCTTTTTTTATTTCATTTCGTTATCTAAGTGCGTGTTCAAAAAGTCGGCGCTTATTAATCGGCGGCTTTATGAACATCCTCTCTAAGCTACAGCTTATGTATTCGAATTGAAGGATTTTTTGCTAGAACCCAACGACAATCGACTACAGCAGAATCAGCCCGCCCTTTAGCAAATAATTACCGCTTTTTTTCGTGTTATGGGCTACCCGCAGAAGCTCTTCTTGAACTTCTCCTTGAAAGGCTAATTCGTTTTAAGCAGAGGTGGAGACTGCAGGGGCTTTGCGTCAAAATTTCTACCTATTAAATAGATAAAAAGTACTATAAAACACCAACAATAAATTTAGGTAATATTAATCAAATTTTAAATATAAAGCAGATTTTTAGTCGTATGATAGGTACTTTATACCAATTATCGAAACAGTAAGGAAAATCATGGTTGACAGTGTAAAAGTAGTTCATTAGGATTGAATTAGGAACGGGTTTATCAATGCTTAAACCCAACTGATTTAAAGCTTTTATCTTTGCAAGTAATTATTTTATAAGGGAGATGAAGAAACATGGCAGGACAAATTCGCATGACGCCAGAAGAACTTCAGGCTAAAGCAAAGCGTTATGGTCAAAGTTCAGACCAAATCAGCCAAATTTTAAGAGATTTATCCAGTTTGCAAGAAGAACTAAGAGGGGAATGGGAAGGTCGTGCGTTCGAACGATTCGACGATCAGTTCAGAGAATTATCTCCAAAAGTCGAAAACTTTTCTCAGTTAATGTATGAAATTCAGGTTCAACTTGAGAAAACAGCTGATGCAGTGGCTCAACAAGATGAAGCTTTATCACAAAACTTTGGTCTTAGATAAGAGACTTTATTTGAGTTGAAATAAGTGAATTCGTGTCCATTCTTCACTACTTATGAGCTACACGACAATTGTTGTGTAGCTCATGTTCATTAAGCTTCTCTCTCCTTGCAATATTTTTCAATAATTTGGTATTATTTTAATTTATTATTTATTTTTTATAAAGAATGAGCAGGAGTTGTTGACAAATGAAAAAGGGGTTTAAGCAATTAATATTGTTTCTGGTTTTAATGGTCGTCCTGGCTTCGGGTTCATCTTATTTATCGCTAAACCATGTTACAAAAAGTAAAAATGCCAAGGATGTTCAGACAATGGCAATTGCATTGGTAAATGAAGATGAAGGGGCAACATTTAATAACAATGATTTGTCATTTGGTGATGCTTTTGTAAAAAGTTTGGATAAGAACAATGAACATGACTGGTATGTTGTCAGCCGCGGTGTTGCCGAGAGCGGCCTTGAAAGAAATACATACGATATGATGGTTGTTATTCCAAATGATTTTTCTGAAAAGGCATTATCAATAAGTTCAGAAGCACCGGAGCATGTTGTGCTAAATTATAAAATAAACGCATCTGGTAATAAGAATTTTCAAGCGGAGGCGGAGAAAACCGCCAGTTCCATACTAAATGACTTTAATCGCCGGATTATTGATGTTTATTTTGCAAGTGTTATAGGTAATTTGCAGGAGGCACAAGATAACATTGGTGAGGTTGTAAAGGAAGAGGCATTATACACGAATACATATAACAACTCGATACACAGCCCCCTTGCAAATTATACGGATCAATTTAGTAATGTAAAAGACAGTGCCAAGACATCCAAAGATAGTTTTAGTGGTCTGGAAGATACATTAGGCACTTTTGGGAAACAGTTAAGTGATGACGCTAATATGAATCAAGACTATTTATCTAGCATGAGTGACACCTCGAAATTGCTGGAAAACAATAGTGTTTTGTCGATGAGTTTTTTGGAGCAGTTAAATCAATTTAATGCTGGGTTGAATAGTGGGGATGTTGAAGAGCAGCTGCGGAATTTGCAGACGGCTAACAGATATATCAATTACCAATTTGGGAAGTCTGGTAATGAATTAAATGAAAATACGGAAACTATTAATGCTTATATCAATCGTTTAAAAGGGTTTCTTGATGATACCTATAAAAGTGTAGATAAATCACAAGAGAATGTAAAAGAAACTTTGGATAAGGTTGAAACGGATTTAACAAAAATGCTTAATGATGCATTAGGCGATAAAGAAAAAATAGGTAATTTGTTCAGCAAATACGACAAAAACGCGAAACAAAAAATTCGTGAACAAATAAAAATGCTGTCATCTTTAAATGAGGAAGATATCGATAAATTAGGATTACCGGATAATATAGCATTAGAGCTTAAAAATGTAATTGCGGTAACAAATAAATATATAAGGGAAAAAATTGATCCTGAGCTAACACCTCCTGTAGGTAGCAATCCGATTGACCAACAGGTTTGGGAGTTGAAAAAACACTTAAATAATCAAGGAGTAATAGCCACTGACACCGAAGATATACGACATGATGACAACAGGAATCACTTATTTGAACTTGAGATTCCGGAACAATATGAACTGAAATGGCTACTCATAAAGTTACCAAGGGATAAAGACTATAAAAAAGTTCCTTTAAAAGAAATTGATAATAATGTTTATACAACTAATCTGGGTGCACTTGTTACAGGTGAAATTGGAGTAAAAGCAAAGCTTAAACTCAAAAATCCTGACAGCCCAATTAATGCATTTCACCCAGTAACCTGGAGTTGGAAGTTAGGACCAACAGATGAAGCTATTGAGAACAATCCTGATTTATTTTCTTTTCAAGAAGAAAATATTCCGCTGATTGCCAATATGAGTACGGAAGATGATCAGGTCAGTGAGGATAACACTTCCTCATCGAAGGACAAAGATACAAGTTCTGTGCCTGAAGAAGCTGATCAAAGTTCAAAAGCTCCTGTAGAAGAAAGTGATCAAAAAACTGAAACAGACAAGAAAGAACCAGGTGATGGTGATAGATTAGGGGAAAATGAACAGGTTGATCCAGAAGAAGATATAAATCCAGGAGATGATAATAAAAACTCTGATGATTCTCAACCACCAGAGGACAACACCGGCGAGGATGAGCCAGCGGAAGAAATTGTAAGCGACTATTATTATCACAAATTGATGGTTCCGGCTGATTTAGATAGTGCAGTTGACCAATTGATCAATGCAGTAACCAATACGATCAACCCTTACCAAAAATTAATTCCGCAGTATGAGATGTATTTTGGGCTTGAGTTATCATGCGAAAAAACAAGTAATATTGAAAATTGTCCAGATTTAAATGCAACATTAGGTGATGGTACATCGTTAAAAGACATAGCTAAAGAACACAAGGATTCGCTTTACTTTTTATATAATGAGGCTGATTTCTCTGGATTATTGGCAAGCAGAATTATTGAAGAAGTGCTAGGGCCGGTTAGTCAGCAATTTGAAAAACAAATAAACAATTTTAATGGTCATGTTAAACTATTGGATCAATATATTAATGGTGATGAAGAAAAGGGGATTGAAGGCTTAGCAGCTCAAGTAGCAGCAACGACTAAGCAAGCTGCTGTTTTGAATGACAGCCTAGCTCAAACTCTCGAAAACATCACAAAATGGCGCGAACAAAGTTTACAGCTGCTTGAACAACAGTCAGAAATTCAGGCAAACAACGAGGAAGAACATACTGCAGTTATGACATTGGGCAGTGAGTTTCAGCCGCTGTTAATGTCGAGTCAAACACTTGCTGAGCAAGCGCAAACGAATCTTAATTCTGCAGAAAATGTTTATCAAACCTTTGATAATATTGACGAGCAAGCGAGTCAAATTCAGCAAAGCGGAACTAATTTAGTAAGTAAAGCAGGGGAATTGTCTGTCAATATGACCAACAACCTGCTGGAGGATCAGGAGTTTGCGGATAATTTTGCTGATGTTCTAGCAAATAGCCGGATTGGTGACAGGCAGAATGAAGATCTGTATGATTTCCTATCCAATCCTGTGCAAACGAAGAATAACGGAACAATTGTGGCCGGTGATGATAAATTCACACCATACTTTCTTGTGTTAGTTTGTTTCATTGTTGCTTTGTTTACAGCCTATGTGATTTCGACAAACAATCAAAGGCGCATAGCTGATGACCAATTTGAATCAGAGAAATCCCTAATGGGGAAAAACACGCTCATAACAACAATTACAGGAAGTATCGGTGTTGCAGAGGGGATCATAATTGGTCTGCTATCGGGATATTTCCTCCATATAAGCGAAGGGGAACTGATCAAGTGGACCGGGTTAATCACCTTGGTTATGGTAGTAATGCTGTTAGTAGCAACGTATTTATTAAGACAATTGAAAATGATTGGTATGTTTATCCTGCTTGTTGTACTAAGTCTGTATCTATTTTTAACAAAAGCGCTAGGGTCCGGTATTGCAGGGTTGGAAACATTACGCATGTATTCACCATTGCAACATGTTGAGACATTGATATCCAAAACGGCGCTGGGAGCAACAAGCTATGGAACAGGTGTGTTTGTTCTCCTTGGTCTGGCACTGATTGGTGTTCTTGCTAATTTGCTTGTCCTATACCGCACTGCAAGAAAAGGGGAAGAGGATGATGAACGTGTTGCAGAAGCTAATTAAACTGGTGTCCACGGGTATCTTTTGTCTGCTGCTGATGCTGCCATTTCAGGCATCAGCAGCAGACAGTCCTAAAAAAAATGGGGAACTGGAATGGAAGCTAGATCGAATTATTCAGAACGAATCTGGAGATAACCGGAGGAATACAGCAACCGAATTGGAAAAAACCTTCCCTGATTTGTTTAAAGAGGAAACAACATCTGTAATCGAGGAAAAACAGGTCGAAAGCACAGAATCAATTGAGAAGCTGGGGGAATCCCTATTTACGATGGAATCAGAGGGAAATACAACAATTAAAAAATTGGAAAACGCTTTGTTTACATCCGAATATACTGCTCCAACAACATCGTCCGAAAAGGCTCAAGAAGAACAAGAAAGTTCATGGTTAAATAATGCGCTTGTAGCTGGGTTAACCGGATTAGTATGTGTTGTATTTGGTGGTATTTATATCATGATGCGAAAATTGTCAGATTAGGAGAGTAGAAAATGCTGCATGATACCCATATTGATGTGACAATAGATTTTAGCAACCGAGGAGACGCAGGTCTATATGACTTGCGAATTCCGGTGCAGCTATCGATCAAACAGTTACTGTTAAATGTAATGGAAACATTGAAACTTGATTTGGCTGATGGATCACGCTGTGCTATTAAAGTGATTACAAAAGATTTACTTCTGGCGGATGATGACATACTGGCGGATTATCCAGTGACAGATGGTGATATTTTAACAGTTTTGTAGAAAGGAATTTTCCGAGCTGACAGGTTTATTGGACCGCAGACGGAATATAAGTTTTCCGCTAAATGAAGGTTAACTTTATTCCAGAATGCGGTATGTTTATATGGTTGTTCAATATGGAGGAGTCAAAGGATATGAAGGAAAAAACGATTCAGTTTGATAAACTCTCACTTCAGTTTACGATTGAGGATGATATCTGGCAATTAAAACTGCCTAAATCACAGACACGCATAAAAGATGTCCGGCAAATGGGTGTGATGATTGAGGCACCTGAATTTTTTGTGCCGGTAAAAGTAAGTGATGAAGCAGATTTGTTTACCTTTTCCTTTTTTGTTGATCGGGAAAGAAAACAGTGGAAAGACGTGCTAAAACTTAATCGAAATGAGAAATTACGGCTTTTATGCAACGTATCCCGGTTCGAAAAGGGGTTGTCGACAAGGGTGACGTTCTTTCTTCATCCGGATAATCTGGTGTTTGATGATAATTTGCTGCCATTAGCCGTATATCGTGGAATCCGT
Source organism: Lentibacillus populi (assembly GCA_014642895.1). Lineage (GTDB taxonomy): Bacteria > Bacillota > Bacilli > Bacillales > Amphibacillaceae > Lentibacillus_C > Lentibacillus_C populi. The sequence goes on along the minus strand of BMJD01000005.1, from coordinate 11,222 downwards.
GGTTTGGTTCCACCTTTTGATGTGGATGAAGCGGGTTTTCTTAAACAGCTAAAATGTTTAGCTATTGCTCTTTTGTCAAAAAAATATACCTTTGATGAACTGTATTACGGTTCATTGCAAAATGCGAAGGATACTGAATTTGAACGCCGAGTCAACGAAATAAATGACCTGACGCATTTAATTGCATTTTTAGAAGAAAGCTACCGGGCTGAGCAAAAGAAAACAGAAAAGAATATGCAAATTGTTCCGATTAAACGTTTTCGTCTGTTTAAACAATTGGCGATTATCATGATAGCCGTCTCTGTTTTATTGGCCGCACCACTTGTTTATTACGGGTTTGTAAAAGTGCCATACCAGGAGGAACTATTGGCAGCCCATGATGAATACCTTGCATCAGATTATGGAGAGGTCATTCATACACTAGAGGATACGGATGCGGAAAAGTTACCCGATGCAACTAAATATATCCTCGCTTATTCCTATATAAGTGTGGAAGATTTATCCGAACAAGAAAAAGAAGTCATTATGAAAAATGTAAGCTTGAAAAGTGATAAAAATTATTTGTTGTATTGGATTTATAATGGCCGCGGTGACTTCGATGAGTCGGTTGAAAAGGCAAAATATATTGATGATCCCCAGCTGATTATGTATGGTCTGATCAAAAAAATCGAGCAGGCAAAAAATAATCCGGATTTAACTGGTACCGAACGTGATGAAAAAGTAAGCAAACTGCAGGACGAACTGCACAAATATCAAGAAGAATATGATCTGCTCCCTGAAGAAGAAGCAACAAGCAATGATCCAACAAATGAAGCACAGGATATGCAAGAGGAAAATCTTGAAGAAGGGAATACGGAAGAAAATCCCGATCAAACAAACTCTGATAAGGAAAATACGCAACAACAGAAAGACAAAAAAGATGATGAAAAAAAGAAAAAGGATTAACAAGCGAATGGCAAAGTTGGACGGCAGGCAGTTCAACTTACAAGATGGATTGGTTTAGAGAGGAAGAAAAAGGATGGCACAGAAGACATTAGTGATAAGTTATGGTGATCAATTGCATAAATGCCATTTACCCGAAAATGACGCTAAAGAGATAACAATCGGAAATGATTGGTCTCGAACCGTAACGTTTTTGGCACTTGACCATTCCCTTTCTGTAACATGGGATGGGAAGGCGTGCAATATTGAAAGTAATGTACTACATATCAACGAGAGCTTAACAATTAATCAAGCAGATCCATTACATTTTTATCTAACAGATGTAAAGGAACGACATATATATGATACAACGGGTAAGCATAGTGTGACGTTCGGTGGCAACGAATATGATGACGTTCAGATAGAAGGGGTAAACGTAGATTTCACGTTAATCCGGGAGCATGCACAATCACTGTTTAAACTGGAAATCCATAAAGGGGATATCTACCATAATTATTACCGAACAACCGGAAATGTGTGTCTCGAACCAGGCGATGAACTCTTTTTTGATGGTGTTACCGTTCTTATTAACGATGAAAGCATACAAGTGATAACAGCGAAGCGCTTATCATCGAAATTAGTCCCGCTTGTGGAAACAGATAGTCATTACAGTGACGAATATCCTGACTATCATCGCTCACCGAGAATCATTTACAGGGAACCGGAAGATAAACGAACGATCGCCAAGCCATCCAATAAACCATCTAAACCAAGTGAACAGCTGGCTCGAACAATTGTACCACCACTGGTCATGATTGCAGCACTCGTTCTTATCACACTTGTACAGCCTAGAGGGATATATATTATCGTCATGCTTGCTATGACAGTTACGACAATCATCTTTTCGATCACTACTTATATAAAAAATGTTAAAAAATATAAAGCTGATATGAAAAGGCGTGACAAAACGTATAGAGAATATTTACAACGAAAGACGAAGGAATTGTACCTTGCCAGTGAAGAGCAGCGCCATGCCTTGGAATATCATTTTCCCGATGTGGAACAAATTCGGGATATGGCGATACATGTAGATGCCCGTACGTACGAGAAAACGATGTTTCATCATGACTTTTTGCAATTCCGCACAGGTTTAGGAAAAGTGGATTCAAGTTTTGATATCGAATTTAATGAGGAAGAGTTTACACAGGAAAAAGATGAGCTCGTCGATGCAGCGCGTGCACTTCTTTCCCAATATCAAGGAATAACGGATGTACCTGTTGTAACGTCGCTAATGAATGGTCCGGTTGGCTACATTGGTCAGCGGGAACTTGTTTTGGAGCAGCTGCAGTTATTGGTCATGCAAACAGCTTTATTTCATAGTTATTATGACGTCCAATTTATTACGATTTTCCCGGAAGAAGAGAAAGCAGATTGGAACTGGATGCGCTGGCTTCCACATGCAAGCCTGCAGGATCTGAACGTTCGCGGGTTTGTCTATCATGAACGGTCAAGGGATCAGGTTTTGCATTCGATGTATCAGGTGTTAAAAGAGCGAAAACTTGCTTTGGATGAAAAAGCCAATAAGAATGAAAAACTCTATTTTTCACCCCATTATGTCGTGCTCATTACAGATGAGAAGCTGATTCTGGATCATACTATCATGGAATTTTTTAATGAGGATCCAAGTGAACTAGGGGTTTCACTAGTTTTCGTGGAAGACGTGTTGCAGTCGCTTCCGGAGCATGTCAAAACGGTAATTGATATCCGGGATGCAAAAAGCGGGAACATTTTACTTGAAGAGGGGGAACTGGTCAACAGATACTTTACCCCAGACCATTTTCCGGCGGGTTTTAACAAGGAAGATGTTTCAAGGGCACTCGCGCCGCTTAACCACTTGCAAAACTTGAAGAATTCGCTTCCGGAGAGTGTTACTTTTCTCGAAATGTACGGTGTGGAGAAAGTGGAGCAGCTGAGCATTTCAGGACGCTGGGAACGGAATCAGACATATAAAAGCCTGGCCGTTCCGCTGGGATTGCGTGGCAAGGAAGATATTGTTCAGTTAAATTTACACGAAAAAGCACATGGTCCGCATGGTTTGGTCGCCGGTACAACTGGTTCCGGTAAATCAGAAATTATTCAGTCCTATATTCTATCCCTGGCAGTAAATTTCCACCCTTACGAAGTTGCCTTTTTACTGATTGACTATAAAGGCGGCGGGATGGCAAATTTATTCAAAAATCTGCCACATTTAGTCGGAACCATCACAAACCTGGACCGTGCGCAATCAATGAGGGCACTTGCCTCCATTAAGGCAGAGCTGCAAAAACGCCAGCGACTCTTTGGCGAATATGATGTGAACCATATTAATCAATACCAAAAGCTTTATAAACAAGGGGAAGCAAGTGAAGCGATGCCACATCTATTCCTGATTTCGGATGAATTTGCCGAACTAAAATCGGAACAGCCAGACTTCATGAAGGAGCTTGTTTCCACCGCCCGGATTGGTCGTTCGTTAGGTATTCACCTGATTTTGGCCACGCAAAAGCCGAGTGGTGTCGTCGATGATCAAATTTGGTCTAACTCGAAATTCAAGCTTGCCCTTAAAGTGCAGAATACGAGTGATTCAAACGAAATCCTAAAAACGCCTGATGCGGCAGAGATCACACTACCAGGTCGTGCCTATTTGCAGGTCGGCAATAATGAAATATATGAATTGTTTCAAAGTGCCTGGAGCGGCGCAGATTATGTGCCGGATAAGGACGACCAGGAATTGGTTGATACGACGATTTATGCGATCAATGATTTAGGACAGTACGACATTTTAACCGAGGATTTAAGTGGATTAGACAAGAAAGAACAAATCGAAAAAGTCCCAACAGAGCTTGATGCGGTGATTGATTATATTCATGATTATACGGAGTCACAACAGATCGAGCCACTGCCAAGGCCATGGCTGCCACCATTGCCTGAGCGGATATTCGCGAAAGATCTGCATCCGGTTGATTTCGAGGAAGCATGGCAAGAACCGAAGAAACCGTTAAAGACTACTATTGGCCTGTTGGATCAGCCGGAATTGCAGGCGCAAGAGCCGCTTACGCTTGAGTTGGCAAAAGACGGACACATCGCGGTTTTCTCAAGCCCTGGATACGGCAAGTCAACATTTTTGCAGACATTGGTGATGGATTTAGCGAGACAGCATAACCCGGAACACTTGAATGTTTACTTGTTGGATTTTGGTACAAATGGATTGTTACCGCTGAAAAATCTCCCGCATGTGGCGGATACCATTTTGCTTGATGAAGTAGAAAAGATGGAGAAATTAATTCGTTTATTAACAACGAACATAAAAGAACGTAAGCAGAAACTAAGTCAGTACGGTGTCGCCAACATGGAAATGTATGAGCAAGCCAGTGGCGAAACGGTACCAAATATCTTTGTCGTCATCGATAACTATGATTCCGTTCGTGATGCAGACTTCGGCGACGAATTTGACCGATTAATCACCCAAATCGCCCGAGAAGGTGCAAGTATTGGTATCCATCTAGCCATCAGTGCTGGACGACAAGGTGCAATGAGAATGCCATTGTTATCCAATATTAAACTTCAAGTCGCCCTTTACCTGATTGATCAGACAGAGGCACGGGCAATTGTAGGAAGAACGGATCTGGAGATTGAGGAGATTGCCGGTCGTGGGTTAATTAAGCTAGAAGATCCTGCTTTGTTTCAGGCGATGTTGCCAGCAGAAGGGAAGGAAGCATTGGCCATTATTGATGCGATTCAGGAGACGGCGAGACGGATGGATGAGTATTGGGATGGGGAGCGGCCAGAAGCTATTCCGATGATGCCTGAAGGAGCTATTGATTTTGAGCAGTTTAGGAAAAACAAAAGGGCTCGGGAAATGGCGCAAAAACAAATGCTTCCGCTTGGACTTGACTTTGAAGAAGTTATGCCAGTAGCATTTGATCCGACGAAATATGGGTATCTAACGGTAGTGAGTGACAGGAAAGATGGGCTTGATAAAATGACCCATGCCCTGGCTAAAAATATGACGATGCTGAACGATGCCTATTATACGATATTAATCGATACAAATGATCAGCCGCTTGCAGACATAGGGAACCAATTAAATGCATACTTTTCAGAAGCGGAGAGTGTTACTGCAGTAAAAGGGAACCTGACAACTGAAATCAATAATCGATTGCAAGGAGAGGCAGACCAAACAAATTGGCTTGTCATGATTAAAGATTTGAAAGACTTTGCATCCCGAAGTAAGTTAGGTGATGAGGAGTTGCCATTACTATTGGAAGAAGGACCATCTGTTGGTATTCACTTTATTATATGCGGGGATTACGGCTTTATTGGCAACAGTTATGAACCGGCGTCCAAATACGTCCGCAGGCAGTCAACAATTGGTCTACTAATGATGCGGCTTGGGGATCAGGATATCTTTAACCAGCCGTTTATCCGAAAAGAAAAATATCCTAATCCATATGAATGTTATTTCGCCATGGATCATGAACATGTGAAAATAAAAATTCCGGAGTAAGGAGGGGCGCAGATGGTTAGTGATTCACTCAGTAGTTTGCAAAAGCAAAAGGAAACGGTCAAGGCAGGAATGGAAAATTCAAGGAACATGATTTCGGCTGCACAAGACAAAGTTAAACGCCTGCAGGAGGCATCGAGTTCTATGCAGACCAGCATTCAGAGTTTGAGAAACATCAAGTCGAACATTGATGATTTTGAAGTAAACAAGGCAAAATGGGAGGGGGAAGAGGAGAAACAGTTTGAAACAAAATATAACTCTTATGGCATCTATGTAGGCGTGTATGACTCTGATACGAGAAAAGCAAAACAACAAATTGATGAAGATCTTGAGGCGGCAAGACAAGAAAAGGCTCATGCCGAGACTGGATTAGAAAATTTGCAACGTATCCTGGATGGTTTGGAATCCGATATTAAAGCAGCGAAGGAGGAGTAATGGAGATGGCCGAAGAAGTAGGTATAAAAATAAGTGAATTTAACTCAAATATTTCCAAACTGCGGTCAGCTTGTTCCAGCATTAAGAGCAGCATCAAGATAAGCCGAGAATTTGAAAAAACGAATCTCAAACCATTTATGGATGATCTGGAAACAACGATTGATGCCATCAAGTTGCTAGAAAGGTATAAGCAGATGTTGGATTCCGACATTGATGCGCTGGATAATGTTGGGAAAGAAATGGCAGAAAACGATGAGCAACTGGCTAAAGTAAGTGGACCACAAATGATGCGCGCATAAGGAGGGTAACGAATGGCAAATAAAGTGGATATATCGGAGGTAACCGATTTTTCGAATGACTTGCAAAAAGCTTCCGCCGATTTTCGATCCCAGTTAGACAAGGTAAGAGAAAATATCGAAATGATTAATGGCATGCGTTCTTTTTCCGGAAAAGCAGCAAAGGAGGCGAAACAATATTTTGGTGAATTGCATTTAACAATATTGGAATCATTCCGGGGATTGTTTGCTGACCTTGAGGGAAATTTGCGGCAACATATCAAGACATTCGCATCCGACGTGGATTACAGCGATTCTGCCATCATTAAAAGCAACTATTTGCAAGAGGTCAAAGAAGACATTAATGAAGTGTTTGAGGATTTGAAAAAACAGGACGAAATCATCCATGATACAATTCAAGAAGTGTCCGATATTTCTTCCTCCACTCCCCCGTCTTTTTCGGATGTAGATGAGTGGAAGAAAAAGGCGATCAAGAAAATGATAGAGTTGGATGAAGATTTAGCCGCGTTCAACGGTGTAGGTGATGAAACAGATGTGAAAGCGATCATGCACCAAATTGAAACAGTGATGAGCAATGCCAAAACGAGTGAAGGGAAAGCGCGGTTTGCGGATTTTGAAGGTGCTTCTCAAGGTAGTGAGTTAGCGAAGTTACAGGATTATAATGAGGATAAGAAAGCAGAAAGAAATGCAGAAATTGAAAAGGGAAGGAAGACTAAGGATGCAGAATTAAAAAATTTAAATGATGGTGCGGATGATATACTAAATGCGGCATTTAATGATTTTGAAGAGGGTAAGATAGATAAGGAAACGTATTTAAATATTTTGAGTGGACTTAAAAAATTTGACAAAGATGTTAGCGAAGGTAAGGAAGACATCGAAGTTTCACCAGAACTTATTGATTATTTAAATGAAAATGACAATGATAACACGGATGATGTTGTAGATACTTCTGGTAAAATGACAAAACATGGAATAACAGTTGCAACTCTTGCAAAAGCGTATGACTTACACAAAAAAGGATTTGAAATTGAAAAATATAAGACAAAAGGGAAAAAAATGATCCGTTACAGGGTGCATAACCCAGAAGTTGCGGGAATAAATAAATCTAAGAATCGGAACACCAAAATATATGATAAAGAGTATGTGAAACAACAAGTGAACAGAGGAAAGTCTGGCGATAAAATACCTATTGCGGATAAAGTAAATGCTAAGGCAGGGGCTATAAGTGGATTAAAAACAAAGGCTGGTTGGTTGGGTGTTGCAATTGATGTAGGATTGAATGCAAAAGACAATATAGAAGATGGTGAATCTGTCCAGAGAATAGTTGGAGATGCAGGTGTTGATGTCGGCATTGGAGCTGTGTCATTAGCCACAGCCGGAGCTGCTGCAGCATTTGCGGTAGGCACTATGGGCGCACCAGTATTAGCAGGTGCAGCTATAGGAGTTGGGGTGTCTTACGGAATTTCCTTCGTAGCAGGGATCGAAATTGGTGGAAAAAGCGTCACTGATCATGTAAAGGATGGTGTCCAAGGTGTTGCTAATGGTATTAAAAGTGGTGTGAAAACAATTGCAGGTTGGTTTAAATAAGTTTTATATATGAATATGTTATTATAAAGAGAGGTGGAAATATGAAAATAAACCCCAAAATGAGACATCAGGATTTAGCTCAGCATGTTAATGAACAATTAGAATTTATTCCCGTAGAGGACGTTAGATCATCCGTAATAGTAATGATTCTTGTTATATACGATGTGCCTTTACTTATGGGTTTATTAAGTATATTTGAACTTGAATATTTATGGATTGTCTCACCTTTTATTCTTATCCTTCATTTATGGGGGACCAGACTTCTCATAAAAAATCCTTATTCTACACAGTTTGAGATGGTTTTATTTATGGGAATATGGGGTTCATTCGGGGCAATTTCCTTATTTGTTATGGTACAGGGGATGTCGTATTATACGCTTCATATTACCTCTGTGTTTTACTATATCGTTATCAATTTGACGTCCATCCTGTTGACGTATATTTTTGTAAAATACCAAATTGATAAATACTCCGGTGACCCAACGAAGGAAAAGAAACGTGGAAACAAATCAAAATATATGGGGGCATTAGCTATCGCCCCAGCAATAGGGTATATGCTAGGACAAAGTGTGCAAGAAACGATTGTTTTAAAATTTGTTATTGCATTAATCGTTATATACTTTTTCGCCATTTTTCTTGTGTATGCTGCAGCAAAGTTTTTACATCGTTACTTTTTTATGAAAGCGAATATGGACTATGTAAACTATCATCCATATTCCAACAAAAAAAAGGAAAAACTTATTAAACAAGGAGTTGAGATAAAATAATGGAGACACTATTACCGAACGGAACTATAGTCTTGTTAAAAGGCGGAAATAAACGTTTAGTGATTTATGGAAGAAAACAAATAGTTACAGGTGAAGGGGGAGAGGATATTCAGACACAGGAAGAGGAAATAACAGAACAAACGATGTATGACTATATTGGTGTTCCATACCCGGAAGGTTATATTAGTCAAGAGTACACTTATGCATTTAATCATTCTGACATTATCGACATTATATTTCGGGGCTATGAAGATGAAGAAGAAGAGGAGTTCCAAAAAACTTTAAGACAGGTTTAAAGACTTTAGAAAATGAATATGAGTAAAAAGGGGAGGCAAAATCCTCGGAGAATATAAAGGAGTTAAGTGGGCCTATCATGTGTTGGGTGACTTTAACTTCTTTTTTTTATAAGCATCTATTTAAAGGATGTTAAAGAAGACATTAATGAAGTATTTTGGGATTTGGAAAACAGGACAAAATCATCCATGATACAATTGAGGAAGTATCCGATATTTCTTCCGCTACCCCCTCTTTTTCGGATGTAGACAGTGGAAGAAAAGGCGATAAAGAAACTGATAGTGCTGGATGAAGGTTTATCCTCGTTCACCGGTGAGGCGATGAAACAGAAGTGGAAAAGTAATGCATCAAATTGAAGAAGCTAACAGTAAAATATAAACTCATAAGCCGAATTCTGTTTTGTAAAATTACATTATTTGTCGGGGGTTTTCCGTCTTTTTGGGAACTTTTTTAATTCTAAGTTAAAGATAAATTGAAGAAGATTACTGTAAATGAACCGTTCTAACAGGAAGGCAAACTTAACTTCTATTAGACGGAAACATATATAGGTTGGGTTTGACGTGTATGAAAGGTGGGTTTTATATGAAGGGAAAGGTGCCGTTATATGGTACGATAGCAGGTTTAATTTGTATTTGCTACGATAGGAATATATGGAGGAATTAAAACGCTCTTATATTCTAGTACCTGCTATCTTTATTCTTATAGCCTATTTCTTATTTAAGCTTTTACCTCAGTTATGGGCTTCTATCATAGTGGTGGCAAGCTTGGCTGTGTTTGGTGTGTATTTTCTTTTCGGATTATGGAGTCTTACTATTATTGTGTTATGTTACTTATCCTTTTTAATTTTTGTGAACTATGTAGTCAAAAACGATAAATGGTCATCGGTGGCGATGAATATTGCATCAATCGTATTTATGCTAATTTTATTTTTCCTTGTAGTAAAGAAAAATATATTATAAGTATGGAAGGTTTCGGAAAGGTGGATTAAACTGAAAAGATGGTTATTGGCGCTATTAGCTAGTTTCACTGTAGTCGTACTTGCTGCATGTAATGATGTAGCCGAGTCAACAGGTGGTTCAAACAAAGAAGATAGTGATATGACAGCGGAGGAAGTCTATTCACTAAAGCTTTAGATGCTTCAGAGATTTCCGGGGTTGAAGACAAAGGAATCGTACAGTAGCTGCGTTTAGAGACTAGTTAATGTTCCCTATCAATCTTTGCTATGGGACACTTTACTACGAACACGTCAGGAGAGGAACTATCATGGAAAAGAAATTGATTCCCTTCTATAGGGAAGCCTATCGTAACAGAATGGGGTATACGTTATTTATTGACATGAACACAATGGGGATATATCGGGTATATGATGATAATTATCGTTTTTTCCAGAGCTCGCAGTACTGGTTCTATTTTTTAGGGGGTTATTGGATTCTAAAAGGGATAGGTGACTTTAACATACATATGAACTTTCTCCCAAGTGTCCTTATCTTACTTGTTATTGGCGGGGGATTCTTCTGGTATGGATATCACCATTTGTATAAAAAAGCGATGGAAAATATGAATTTAAAAAATACCTATTTGACAAAGGATGAATTTATAGGTTACGCCAAAACAGGCCGCCAAAATGCACGTTTGCTCATAATCGTATTGATGGTTATTATCATTATCTACCTTTTTCTCCTGAAGTTTTACCTTGCAGTGCCTGCAATTGACTTATTAATTATTATAAGCTTACTTTCGTTTGTTATTGGCGGGATAATTCGATCGCTCCCTATCCAGCGACTTCGCCTAAACTATCAAAACAGTTTTTTGGAGAAAGTAGCAACCGAAGTACATAATAAAATGGCACAGTAAAGCCGCTTTCATTAAAAAATGAAAGACATAAACTAGCCAGGAGCTTGGGTAGGTAAGCAAGTAGATAGAGAATAGAATAGTTTCAAAGATACGGCAGGTGATATTGCAAATAAGCTACAATAAATAAGGAAGTAGCAAAAATTTCTGGTTATGCGTTTGACCAATTAGAGTGTTGATGCGTATACGTCGGGCTAAGGGGTGAAATGTTTGAGCCTAAAGAAATACATAATCATAGCAATCTTGTCCACAGTTATCAATGTTTCAACGGATTAACCCCCGAATTTTGGACAATAACACTCTTAAACTAGCTTTTCCTTAAAATTACGTTATTTTCTCCAGTTTATCTTCTTCTTTTGTCCGCCTGAGATTATAGCCAATGCTTCCATTCCATCAAGGGTAAAGGCTTTGCCCTCGCTACGCTTCGCCCTTGATTCCATTCCAGGATTGGCTGGTTTCAAGGCGTGGACAAAAGGAAGAAAAATGGAAGGGGGATTAAACCCGTATTTCCTTTATGTCTGCCTTCTT
>BMJD01000004.1 GCA_014642895.1 Lentibacillus populi | reverse complement strand
GTATTTTCGGCCTTGTTGTATTGTTATTAAACTGTATTGGCAATAAATGAATGTGATATACCTCCTATCCAGGCTAGAAATTCTTTTTCATCATAGATGGTGGCTGCGCGAATGCGGAGCCATGTTGGTTTCTTATCTTTTAAAAAATCGGCATTGAAATCGGCTGTCTCGCCGATTTCAATCCGACCTCTGGCTTCTGGCATCTAAAAAGACACGATAGCGTTTTTTTATACAGGCCTAGATGCGGTATGATCCTAGCAATGGTACGGTATTCATGTTATTATTTGTAGAGATATAGTAAAAGGAGTAGTGTTTGATGAAACGTCATGCAGCAAGAGAAAAGGCCTTTCAGATTTTATTTCAGCTGGACATGAATGAATTTGATCCCGCAAAAACAACAGAGGAATATGTAGATTCGGAAGATACTGATGAATTTTTACGTATGCTTGTACAAGGTGTCCGGGACCATAAAGCAGAAATTGACAGCACCATTTCCGGTCATATGGAGAAATGGTCGTTAGCACGGATCGCAACTGTTGAGAGGACAATATTGCGAATAGCAACCTATGAGATAACCTATTTAGATGATATTCCTGTAAATGTTTCCATCAATGAGGCGGTAGAATTAGCAAACACTTACGGGGATCATAAGTCCGGCAAATTTGTTAATGGCGTTTTGTCACGCATTACCAGAAAATAATCAGGTTTATTTGGTTTGTGCTTTCTTAATGATGCAAATTCACTTGATAAAACGAAACGGCAAAGCTTAAAGGGGATGAGGGCTTGACAGCAGAAATTATTAATGGAAAAGAACTAGCGGCTGAATTAAAAAGCGAAATGAAAGAAGAAGTTGAACGGGTAAGGAAGCAAGGGATCGTTCCACATTTAACAGTAGTATTGGTCGGCGATGATCCGGCATCGAAATCCTATGTAAATGGAAAGAAAAAGGCATCAAAAGAGGTAGGGATTTCTTCACAAATAATCGAGTTGCCGACCTTCACAACCGAAAAGGAACTGCTTAAGCTGATTAATAAACTCAATCTGGATCGGGACGTGCACGGTATATTGGTTCAGCTGCCATTACCGGAACATATTAAAGAACAATCGATCATTGAAGCGATTGATCCAGCAAAAGATGTAGATGGATTTCATCCGGTTAATATTGGCAGAATGATGACAGGGAAGGATACGTTTCTATCATGCACCCCATATGGCATAATAACAATGCTAAAATCCCGGAATATTCAAATGGAGGGCAAGCATGCGGTCATTATTGGCAGAAGCAATATTGTTGGAAAACCGGTTGGGCAACTATTGCTTAATGAAAATGCAACCGTTACATATTGCCACTCGAAAACACCCGATTTAAAAACATACACGAAAAATGCGGATATATTGATCGTTGCGGTTGGAAAGGCGAATAAAATTGACGCCGATTATTTACAGGATGGTGCAGTGGTGATTGATGTAGGAATAAACCGATTAGCGGATGGCACCCTTACCGGTGACGTTGATTTTGCAAGTGCCAAGGAAAGAGCTTCTTATATTACCCCGGTTCCAAAAGGTGTCGGACCAATGACCATTACGATGCTTTTAAAAAATACGATTAAAGCAGCGATCGGACTGGCTGATAAGTGAACGACAAATATTTAACCGTCACTGCACTGACAAAATATATAAAGCGAAAATTTGATTCTGATCCACACCTGAAAAATATTTGGCTAAAAGGGGAAATTTCCAATTTTAAGCATCATAGCCGTGGTCATATGTATTTGACAATAAAAGATGAACAGACAAGAATCCAGGCTGTCATGTTCGCCGGAAACAACAGAAGGTTAAAATTTCAGCCGGAAAATGGCATGAATGTGCTGATTAAAGGAGAAATTGGTGTTTTTGAACCACACGGGCAGTACCAGTTATACATCCAGCAAATGGAGCCAGATGGTATTGGAGCATTGTATTTAGCGTTTGAGCAATTAAAGGAAAAATTAAATAAACAGGGCTATTTCGATCAAAGTGTTAAGAAACAGCTGCCAATGTATCCGAAACATATCGGTGTCATTACATCGCCGACCGGTGCAGCAGTCCGCGATATTATTACAACCATCAAGCGGCGCTATCCAATTGTCGCTACTACGGTTATCCCCGTGCTTGTGCAAGGAAGAAACGCGGCGGCATCAATTAAACGGGCAATAGAACTTGCCAACGAAAAAGCAATGTTTGATCTCTTAATTGTCGGACGAGGTGGAGGATCAATTGAAGAATTGTGGAGCTTCAATGAAGAGGCTGTTGCCCATGCAATTTTTCATTCAAAGATCCCGATTATTTCTGCCGTTGGTCATGAAACAGATATTACGATTAGTGATTATATTGCCGATTTACGAGCACCTACGCCAACAGGGGCTGCGGAAATGGCCGTACCGTCACAAACGGAGCTACAGGAAAAAATTATTGGGCTAAAACGCTCTTTAACCAGGGCAATGAAACAAAAAGCCCATACTTCCGAACAACAGTTAAATCAAATGCAAGAAGCTTATGCATTCCGGTACCCAAAACAGCTTGTTGTCCAGAAAGAACAAGAACTGGATAAGCAAGTTGAACGATTGTCCAAAGCGTTTAGACAAGTTTTAACAACAAAACGCGGGTCGTTACAAAACATCGAACAACGGTTAGTGACACAGCATCCAAAGAGTCAGGTTGCGCAGATGAAAAAAGAATTAAAACAATTGGAAAAACAACATACATTTTTAATGAAGCAGATTGTTGAAAAAAAATCGGCCCAATTTACAAACATAATTGAAAAATTGACACTGCTAAATCCGCTCGAGACAATGAAACGCGGTTATGCTATCCCATTCGCACATAATGGAGAAATTATCCACTCAGCTGGGAAGGTAGAAATAAATGATAAAATTACTGTAAAATTGGCTGATGGGTCATTAGCCTGCAATGTGTTAGAGGTGGAGGAGGATAATAATGGAAAAGCTTGAAGAAACGTCTTTTGAAGAAGCTATGCTGGAACTGGAGAAAATTGTAGATAGACTGGAAGAGGGTGATGTCCCTCTGGAAAAAGCAATTTCGTACTATCAGGAGGGCATGAAACTCGCAAAATTATGTAATGATAAGTTGAAACAGGTACAAGACAAAATGACGCAAATTATCAACGATCAGGGAGAAACAGAACCATTTATGATCCAGGAGGAAGAGTAAACGTGCCGCAATCACTCGAGAATTACATCGAATTAAATAAAAAAGCCATCGTAAAAGAACTGCGACAGCATCTTTTACAATTGCAGATCCCTGGCCGATTAAAGGAATCCATGCTCTATTCGATAGAAGCGGGTGGAAAAAGACTGCGGCCGATTCTTTTGACAGCAAGCTTTGAAGCATATGATCAGGATAAACAAAAAATAATTTCAACAGCGGCGGCACTTGAAATGATACATACGTATTCATTAATCCATGATGATTTGCCTGCCATGGATGATGATGATTTCCGTAGAGGTAAACCAACAAATCATCGTGTTTTTGATGAAGCGACTGCTATTCTGGCTGGAGATGCTTTACTTACGTACAGTTTTCAAATTATTTCAGATGATCCCTTACTAACGGATAGACAGAAAATATTTCTCATTAAGCTGTTGTCACAGGCCAGCGGGCCAAATGGAATGGTAGCAGGGCAAATGATGGATATCGAAGCAGAGAACAATGCTGTTTCACTCGAACGCTTAGAGGAAATTCATGCATTGAAGACAGGGGAATTAATTAAATTTGCCATCATCGCCGGAGCGTTTATTGGTGGGGCAACAAACAAGCAGTTGGAATTTCTTGATCAATTTGCTTATAACCTTGGGCTTATCTTCCAGGTTCAGGATGATATACTAGATGTAATAGGCGATCAGGACAAAATTGGTAAACCAGTTGGAAGCGATGAAGGCAATAATAAAAGCACATATCCTAAATTGCTGGGAACAGAAGGTGCAATTGAGCAAAAACAGCAATATGTTAAACGGGCCAAAGCGGCGCTATGGAAAGCGGGAGCCGCTGATTCTTATTTGATGGGATTAACCGATCTTTTCAGCAGCCGGGACAGGTAAACCACACTCGAATTTTTTCGTATAATATGTTATACTATATCTAGTACGGAATGGTGCAGTATTCTAGTCAGCCCTCCGCTCCTGAAGGCAGGCCTAAAAATCTGCCAAAGGGCACATCGATGAAGTTCCTTGTGTTGGCTTGAGGCGCCCAGCCTTGGGTCAGTGCTGGGAGTTAAGGTTTTAGGGCGATCCACAAAGGCATGTGGGCGATGACCCTATTACCGCGGAGGCCCATCTCTGTCGTGATAACTAAGCCTAGGGATCATTATGGAATGGGGTATGAACCTGCTTACGTAAGGAAAGGGACACCTTACATGCAGCGTAGCCTGCCTTGAGTGGTGCTCGAGAGGATTGGATTTTAAAATAGCAAGCTGGGTGGCCACCGGATGTGCTATTATTTTCTCCATGAAATCGGGACTGCAAAAGAGGCTAGGGAACGGTTAAAGGCTGTCGAGGAAATCTCCTAGACTGTTCTGAGGGACGTATAAAAGGGATTATAGTGTGGACTAAGTGGTAATCCAGTCTAGCTTCTGGCGACAGGGCTAAGATGGTTTTAATGGGGAACCACCTTTATGGCAACATAGGGTAACCATCTGGGAAAACCTACTGGACCTAAGCCGCAGTTTTAATCTTTTATACGACCATTCCGCATCTTACATAAAAAAGAGTGTTCAAAAAGGAGGATAAAAAGGACCGAGAAGTTCGAGGCGGCGTAGTTTCGAGCAGCGGAATGTATGCAATTAAATACATGAGCAGCGGAGAAACAAGCCAACGAGCTTCCACAGGATGTGGTGACTTCGACGTTCGACACAGGACGTGTCGGTACTTAGTCGAAGATTCCCTATTCGAAGTGTCATTTTCACCGGACTTTTTGAACTACCTATAATAATCAAAATGAGGTTTAGAATGAAATCGCAAATAAAAAGATCGATTAAATTTAGTTTAACAATTGCCGTTATCACGTTTGTGTTAGCGGCTATTTTTTCAATCGTATCGCAATCCGTATTGAGTGATGTTGTATGGATGGCTGGATTGGTAATTGTCTTATTGATCGTATTAATTGGTGTTGTTTTCGATATGCTCGGGATTGCATCAACTGCAGCCGATGAGGCACCGTTTCATGCTATGGCAGCGGAGAAAGTAAATGGTGCAAAAGAGGCTGTTATGATTATCCGTAATGCTGATAAATTTGCCAGCTTCTGTAATGATGTGATTGGTGATATTTCCGGAATTGTCAGTGGTACGGCTTCGGCAATCGTCGTCTTGCAAATTGCCAATTTGCTGGGAAACGGGGATGGATCACCTGTGCATATTACCTTGAATGTCATCGTAACAAGCCTTGTGGCCGCACTTACCGTTGGTGGTAAGGCACTGGGAAAATATTTTGCCATCCATGCATCAACCAATATCATTTTTTATGTGGGAAAAGTAATTGCGATTTTGCAAAATAAGCTGAAAATTCGTGTCCTGCCGAAAGGAACGAAAACAAAAACGTCTAAGTAAAGGATACTCTTATGGCTAAAAAGAGATTGGATGTATTATTAGTGGAAAGAAACTTAATGGAAACAAGGGAAAAAGCGAAACGGGTTATTATGGCTGGTTTGGTATTTTCTGGACAAGAGCGCATGGATAAACCGGGGATAAAAGTTGACGAAACGATTCCGTTGACCGTAAAGGGGAAGCTTATTCCATATGTTGGACGAGGTGGGTTGAAGCTGGAAAAGGCACTAACGCATTTCTCTGTTTCTGTTTACAATAAAATTATGGTAGATGTTGGCTCTTCTACCGGCGGCTTTACAGATTGTGCACTGCAAAATGGTGCTGCACTAAGTTATGCGATCGATGTAGGGTATAATCAGCTTGACTGGAAATTACGTAATGATGACCGGGTAGTTGTAATGGAACGGACCAACTTCCGCTATGTAACACCGGACATGCTTGAGTGTGGTACACCAGATTTCGCAACGATTGATGTCTCGTTTATCTCGCTAAAGCTTATTTTACCAGTTCTAAAGCAGTTATTAGCACAAAACAGTGATATTATTGCACTAATTAAACCGCAATTTGAAGCAGGCCGTGAACAGGTCGGAAAAAAGGGAATTGTCCGGGAGAAAAAAGTGCACCAAAGTGTTTTACAGGCGATCATTGCATTTGCTTTGAAAGAGGGATATCAATTATACGATATCACTTATTCACCGATTACCGGCGGTGACGGTAATATTGAATTTTTAGCTCATTTTGGCTGGCAAAATAAAAAAGCAGGGAAAGCTATAACAGATATTGAATTAAACCAGTTAGTAGAAGATGCACATCGCAATTTTGCAGAACGCAGCAAATCGTAGAGATGCAAGATATGCAGGGAGCCTCCATTTGTTGTTCCTGGATTAATTTTCATTTGACGGGGGAATAAGATGAGTAAGATACAGCGTCACATAAAAATTCGTGAATTAATAACGGAAAAGGAAATAGAGACACAGGATGAATTAGTTGATCGATTGAAAAACCTGGGATTTAATGTGACTCAGGCAACCGTTTCCCGTGATATAAAGGAACTTCATCTTGTCAAAGTTCCAACTGGTACTGGCTCGTATAAATACAGTTTGCCGGCAGATCAGCGATTCAATCCGCTAGATAAATTAAAGCGTTTAATAATGGATGCGTTTGTTAAGATTGACCATGCAAGTAATTTTATTGTACTCAAGACACTACCGGGAAATGCTCATGCAGTAGGTGTTTTAATTGATAATTTGGACTGGCAGGAAATTATGGGAACGATATGCGGGGATGATACGTGTTTAATTATATGCCGGACGGAAACAGAATCTGAGACAATAAAAAACCGGTTTTTGAGCATGCTTTAGAGTTTTGGACGACCGTTTACAGAACAATTTTAAGTGGGGTGACGAATCGTGCTTACGGAATTATCGATTCAGGATTTTGCTATTATAGATAAAATATCGATTACCTTTAACGAAGGTCTAACGGTATTAACCGGGGAAACCGGGGCCGGAAAATCGATTATTATTGATGCTGTCCAATTACTTGCTGGTGGACGTGGTTCCGTTGAATTTGTCCGTCATGATGCCAAAAAGGCTGAAATTGAAGGTCTGTTCAGTATCGATGATAACTACCATCCCATTTATAATGTCGGTAAACAATATGGCATCGAAATTCAGGATGAGATGGTTGTTTTACACCGGACAATTACTGCCAATGGAAAAAGCATTTGCCGGGTAAATGGAAAATTGGTGACATTAGCCATCCTGAAAGAATTTGGCAGGAGACTGATTGATGTTCACAGTCAACATGAAACGCAAAGCTTAATGGATCCGGAGAACCATATTGACTTACTCGATTTATATGATCGAGAGGCAACGCTACGGGCGAAAGAAGAATACCTACACTTATTTGAAAAGCTTGACACGCTAAAAAAGCGCTATCAACACTTAAGTGAAAATGAAATTGAGATGGCCCACCGCCTTGATTTACTTGAATTTCAGATGAATGAGCTGGAACAGGCTGATTTATCTCCGCATGAGGATGAAGTTCTGGAAGAGGAACGGGACAAATTAGCAAATTTCGAACGCATTTATCAAGGTGTGCAAGATGCGTATAATGCCTTATATGGAGAACAAAAAGGCGTTGAATGGTTAAACAAAGCAAGTCAGGCATTACAGGAAAACCGTGCTTATGATAGCTTTATTGCGGAAAAAGCGGAGGAATTGTCCAATCATTATTATATCATTGAAGAATTGACCTTTGAATTACGCAATTATGCTGAAACATTGCAATATGACCCAAGAAGGTTAAATGAAATTGAAGCAAGGTTGAATGAAATAAACCGATTAAAGAAAAAATATGGGACAACTGTTAATGAAATAATTGAGTATATGGCAAAAATTGAAGAGGAACTGGAGCAAATCACTAATAAAGATTCCCATTTAGCAAATTTATCCGAACAAATAAACGAGACGGAGCACGATGCTTATCTGGAGGCAAAACAATTGCATGATATACGCCAAAAGGCCGCAAATATGCTCACAAAAGATATTCACCATGAATTAAAAGGGTTGTATTTAGAAAAAGCGACATTTGCAGCAGATATTGAATCCAAAACGGAAACGGCTCAAAGTACTGAAGGAACTGGTGTGAAATTACATAAAAACGGGTATGATTATGTCCGTTTTCTGATTTCGACAAATCCGGGTGAACCTTTAAAAGACCTAAATAAAGTAGCCTCTGGCGGGGAGTTATCACGAATCATGCTGGCGCTTAAGAAAATTTTTGCCAAACATCAAGGTGTTACTAGTGTTATTTTTGACGAGGTTGACACAGGGGTAAGTGGTCGTGTTGCCCAAGCAATAGCCGAGAAGATATTCCATATTTCCAATGAATCGCAGGTTTTGTGTATCACACACTTACCACAAGTTGCTGCAATGGCCGATACGCATAAATTAATTGAGAAAAAGGCGAAAAATAACCACACGTCCACTATCGTGTCAGAATTAACAATCGAGCAAAAGATCGACGAATTAGGCCGTATGATAACGGGTACAAAGCTGACAGATACCGCAAAAGAACATGCGAAAGAATTATTGGATCTCGCTGCAAGCTATAAAAGTAAAATGGAAATGAATGTTTAGCTCTGTAAAATGAAAAAAATGAGGATAATTTTACCGAAAAAGCCGGAAAATAAACTGTCCGGCTTTTTATTTTTCCCCAATTATGAACGTGTTCCTCTTTAGGACTTATTCGTTTTCAACCGATTTTTTCACCTTTATTCGTGAGTAAAGCAAAAACTGGAGATCGGGGATAAACAGCCCGTAAATGTCCGATTTTAGGAACAAAGACTAAATACGCCACGTCTGGGACAACGACGGCACTAGCACATCCTGTGCGACGGAAACCCTCACTAAATGAAGTTTCACTTTATTGAAAAGGAAATGATACACAGCTTTTCTTATCTTTCACCAGTTTAAAATCGATTGTGTTCGGTCAAATTAGAAGTACAGATATAATAATGGTATGGGCAAGGAACGAGGAGAGTGAATGGATTGAAGCACACGAATAAAATACGGATATTGACAGGAATTCTGCTCCTGTTCATCATAACAGCAGTTCCTTTTTTTACACCAGTAAAGCAATACCTTTCCATTCCCGATGAAATTGTTACCTTTATGAATCAAGCTCCGATTAAAGTCCCGGCATTAGGTGATGATGTTACAGTTAATGCAGCTGATGAAACTGTTCAAGCGATAGATCCCTCTGAATTTTATGCAAAAGAGCCTGGCAACAGCCAACTAGTGTACGAAGCAGCAGGGTTTCCCATTAAGAAAGTAAACCTGAATGTTTTAGACGATATCAAAGTCATTCCAGGTGGGCAATCCATTGGTGTTCAGCTTCATACTTTAGGTGTCCTTGTTGTTGGCCATCATCTTGTCAAGGGTGAAAATGGGTCCAAGTCACCGGGCGAGAGCGCAGATATAAAGGTTGGTGATGTCATTTTAAAAATTAATGGCAAACCAATCAAAGAAATGGCGGAGGTAAAACCATATGTTGAGAAAGCCGGTAAAAACCATCAACCATTAGAGGTCACCCTTAAAAGGGGGAAGGAAACAATCGAAACTACTCTAAACCCGGTAATGGACGAAAAGACAAATGAATATCGAATTGGACTATATATTCGGGATTCAGCGGCCGGAATTGGGACTATGACATTTTACGAGCCTAAATCAAAAAAATATGGCGCATTGGGTCATGTGATTTCGGATATGGATACACAAAAACCAATCCAAATTCACAATGGAAAAATCTTACAATCAAACGTTACGTCCATTGAAAAAGGGAATAGTGGAACGCCAGGAGAAAAGCAAGCCGAATTCTCGGTAAAAGACGATAAACTCGGAACCATTACGAAGAACAGCCCGTTTGGCATTTTCGGTGAACTGACAAAACCGATTAAGAATGATGCCTACGATAAACCAATGCCAATTGCGTTATCCCATCAGGTAAAAGAAGGGCCAGCCAAAATTCTAACTGTTGTTGACGGGGAAAAGGTGGAAGAGTTCGATGTGGAAATTGTTAGTAGCGTTCCACAAAAGTATCCGGCTACAAAAGGGATGATTATTCAAATAACGGATCCAAAATTGTTGAAGAAAACAGGTGGTATTGTACAGGGAATGAGCGGTAGTCCGATCATTCAGGATGGAAAAGTAGTTGGAGCGGTTACCCATGTTTTTGTCAATGATCCAACATCAGGGTATGGTGTTCATATAGAATGGATGCTGCAGGAAGCGGGAATAAATATTTATGAAGAACAAGAAAAAGCAAGTTAGTTAATTTATCACGTATTAACGATGTAATCCCCCCACCTCCAAGGGTGAGTAAACCAAATACAGGAAGGTGGGGGCATTCAGCATTCAGTGAGGGAGGGACTCCTTCCCAACTGAATGAAGATTCACTTTATCCATACTTTCAAAACCAAAAAGCAAAAATAAATTGCTTTTGGGTTTTTCTTGTAATATTTTTCGACAAAATTACTGTATATTTGTCGTAATTTATCATTTTTTATCAAATTAAATCGTAAACAAGAGTAAAATCGAGCTAATTGAAGTTTTTACAAAAAAAATTAAAGTTTTTTAAATAAAAAAAGGATATTTAGTTCTTATGTCGAATACATTACGTGAAGGATCGAAATACATAAAGGGAGGAACGGATTGGTGGAAAAAATATCGGTTTGTTTAGTAGATGATAACAGAGAACTTATTCAATTGATGGAGGAATATTTTGATGGGCAGCAGGATATCGAGGTGATTGGTACAGCATATAATGGCCGTGATTGCCTGGAGTTGCTGGAGGATATTGAGCCTGATGTTCTTATATTGGATATAATCATGCCTCATGTCGATGGACTGGCAGTGCTTAATCAACTAAGAAGTATGGAGAGGAATCATGATCCAAGTGTTATTATGCTGACAGCTTTTGGGCAGGAAGAAGTTATGAAGAAAGCGGTGGATTTAGGTGCTGCTTATTTTATCCTGAAACCATTTGATTTGGATAATTTGGCTGACCAAATTCGTCAAGTTCAGGGAAGTGGAATTCCTCATTCGAAAAAGAAAAAGGTTAATAAAAAGGACCAGCTGAAAAAAGATTTGGAAGCAAGTATTACGAATATAATTCATGAGATAGGTGTTCCGGCACATATTAAAGGTTATATGTATTTAAGGGAAGCCATTACAATGGTTTATAATGATATTGAATTGCTTGGTTCCATTACAAAGGTGTTGTATCCTGATATCGCTAAAAAATTTAATACGACAGCTTCAAGGGTCGAGCGGGCGATTCGGCATGCCATTGAAGTAGCATGGAGCAGAGGCAACATTGAATCAATTTCAGCATTATTTGGGTATACAGTCAGTATTTCGAAGGCAAAACCGACGAATTCAGAGTTTATTGCCATGGTCGCTGACCGATTGCGACTGGAACATAAGGCGAGTTAACTGTGTTAGTGATGGCTGATGAATTAAAAATAGTACTGGAAACTTATTTACTAAAACATGTTTCCAGTACTATTTTTGATTTCATTATTCGAAAAAAGCTTTATATAACGATTGAACAGCACGATTTAGATCCACTTCCTGGATTCCGAACATCATTGATACTTCTGAAGACCCCTGGTTGATCATCACCATATTAACGTTTGCATCAGTAATTGCCTTTGTTGCTTTTTGGGCAACACCAATTGTGCTTATCATTCCTTCACCAACAACCATTATCATTGCCAAATCTCGATGAATTTTAATCGTGTCCACATTTAATTCATCTTGAATTCGCTGCAAAATAATTCTTTCCTTTTCTGCAGTAAACTGATTTTGCCGAATAACGACGGACATATCATCGATTCCTGATGGTGCATGTTCAAACGAAATATGTTCATCTTCAAAGATTTGCAGTAATTTCCTGCCAAAACCCAATTCTCTGTTCATTAAATATTTACTTACATAAAGGCTGCAAAAACCGCCATCCCCAGCAATTCCGACAACACATTGTTCTGTTGGCTCTTTTTCGGCAACAATCATTGTCCCGGGAGCCTCAGGATTGTTCGTATTTTTAATGCAAACTGGTATTCCTACATTAAAAGCGGGAATTAATGCTTCGTCGTGAAAAACAGAAAATCCTGCATACGATAATTCACGCATTTCCTTGTATGTGATCGTTGAAATCTGTTTTGGCCGATAAACAATTGATGGATTTACCGTAAATACGGAGTCAACATCTGTAAAATTTTCGTATAGCTCTGCCTTTACTCCTGCTGCGACAATTGAACCGGTAATATCAGAGCCACCGCGGGAAAAGGTAACTAATTTTCCTGCTTTGGTGTAACCAAAAAAACCTGGGATAATCTGGATTCCACTGTTTTTCCGCAATGCATACAGATTGGCAAAGCTCTCCTCCAAAACCCGCGCATTCCCAGGCTCGTCGCTCACAATAATGCCAGCTGTTTCTGGATTCGTATATGTGGCATTGAGTCCGATTGATGTTAAGTATGCACTCAGCACTTTCGCTGAAAAGACTTCTCCCAATGACTTTACTATATCAACCTTTGGAGAATCATATTCATTACTTCCCAACGCTTCTTCCAACGTCTGATGAAGTTCTTCGGCAATAGCTGAAGAAAGATTTAGCTGATCAAGAATTTCGGAAAAGCGCATCATGATCGTTTCGGTCAAGTGTCCATATGGTTCACCTTGACAATGGCGATTTGCTATCTCAATTAGCTTGTCAGTGATTTTAAAATCGTCTTTATTTCGTTTTCCTGGTGCAGACACGACAATAAATTTTTTCGCTGGATCATCGGTAATAATTGCTGCTACTTTTTTAATTTGTTCGGCACTTGCTACGGAACTTCCGCCAAATTTTGCCACCTTCATAAACATCGCCCCAATAATTCAAGTTTTATAATAATGTTACAAATAGTAACACATTCCAGGTGATTTGTGAACCAAAATTGGGAGTTGAGGGTGGCGACTTATGCGACTATGTCCTCGTCTAGGAAATTATAAAATTTTGCGGCTGTGGATAACTTAATAACCGGATAAGCCACGTCCGGCTCCAGCGCCCAGCGGCTAGTGTGCTTCCTTCACCTCCGTACGATAAGTCAACATCGACTCGGGTAAGAAGGAAGGCCGACTAAAAGCGGACTTTGCGTCCAACGTCGGCATACCCCTTTTTTAGTGGCATGTTTCCTTTATCTCCTACGGTAGGAATGTTCGGTTAAAACCGCTGCTTTGCGCAGCAACACCGAACCACCCTGCTTGGCAGGGCGCAGCACATACGCCGCTAAATGGGCGCTTGCGCCTTTGTTCTTTAACCGACCTAAAGTCAGTGCAAGAGAGGGGTCATCAACCCGAGAGCGGGGTCATCAACACATCGATCCGAGAACGAGAATATCAACCCGAGAGTGTGAAGATCAACCCGAAAACGAGGACATCAACCGAAAAGGAGGAGAAACAAGTTGCTGGACACTGACTGGAGCTGGATGATGTAAAAAAAGACAACTAATTTGTATTAGTTATCTTCTGCTTCTATTATTTTTCCTTTCTGCCTGACGTTTGCGATCACGATGTACAATAAATCCGCCAATAAAGGCCAATCCTGCAGCAAAAAAAATAAAACCGATAAAAAATTGCAATCCAGTATGAAGGAAGATACCAGTCAGTTCATTAAACAATGAATCACGCATAAGTTTAATTCCATATGCCGCGATTATTCCTGGAATTACCAACATTAATACGGCAATAATTCGAATCATACCTTTTCCCCTTTTTAAAAACACATTATATTAACTTCATTTAGTATAGCAAAAGCAATAAAAAATAGAAATAATTATAGGATTTGCTAAATAATGCAGAATAGCTTATGATAAAAGTGTGCAAAAAATTGCAAGGTGGGGTATTATGAAACGGGTGCTGATTGTTGGGGCGGGAAAGGGTGGAACAGCTTTACTGGAGATTTTATCTGCTACCGATCGTCTGGAAGTTGTTGCGGTAATTGATAAAAATCAGGAAGCGAAAGGATTGGCACGTGCCGAAAGCTTTGGAATACCAATCGGAGCTTATTGGCGGGAATGGATCAATCAGGATATTGATATTGTAATTGAGGCCACTGGCGATGAACAGGTGCTTGAGGAATTGATTACGTCGTCCAGCGAAAAAACGATTGTTATTCCCGGTTCTATAGCATACATAATAGCTGAGTTAATGGAAGAAAAAGAAACATTATTACGTCAAATAAAATTGCAAATGAATAACCAGAAACTTATCCTGAACAATATTCGGGATGGCATGATTGTAATTGACAATCGGGAAATGATTCAATTTGTCAACAAAAGCACGGAACGTATTATGGAAGTACCAAAAATGGAGCTTATCGGTAAGCCGATTACCAAGGTCATTGCACAAAGCAGATTGCCCCACGTGCTGCAAAGTCGTCGAAGGGAAGTCAACCAAAAATTGGTGTTGGAGAACGGCAAGCGCCTGATTACAACGAGAATACCGATGATTAATGCCGAGGATCAAATAATTGGCGCTTTTGCGGTGTTTAAGGATATTACCGAAGTGATGGATTTGGCGGAGGCGAATACCGATTTAACAGAAATTAAAACAATGCTTGAAGCGATCATTTACTCTTCGGATGAGGCAATTAGTGTTGTCGATGAGAACGGAAAGGGAATTATGATCAATCCTGCGTATACGAGAATAACCGGATTAAAGGAAACCGATGTTGTCGGCAAACCAGCGACTGTGGATATATCTGAAGGGGAAAGCATGCACATGAAGGTGTTAAAAACGCGCCGTCCAGTCCGGGGTGTGCGGATGAAAGTGGGATCAGCCAAACGGGATGTATTAGTCAATGTCGCTCCTGTAATCGTTGATGGTAAAATAAAAGGGAGTGTCGGCGTATTACACGACGTATCAGAGATTAAAGCTTTAACAAGTGAACTTAAACGAGCCAGACAGATTATCCGCAATCTGGAAGCAAAATATACGTTTGATGATATTGTCGGCACTTCACCAGAAATGAAATTAGCACTTGAACAGGCTAAAGTAGGCGCACGTACTCCCGCAACCGTGCTTCTGCGAGGGGAATCTGGTACAGGTAAAGAGCTTTTTGCCCATGCCATTCACAATGAGAGTGACCGAAAGCATAATAAATTTATCCGTGTCAATTGTGCTGCAATTGCGGAATCAATCTTGGAAAGTGAACTATTTGGTTATGAAGAAGGAGCATTTTCCGGGGCGAAACGGGGCGGAAAAAAAGGAATATTTGAAGAGGCAAATATGGGAAGTATTTTTCTCGACGAAATTGGCGAGCTCTCTTTACATATGCAGGCAAAATTACTTCGTGTACTGCAGGAAAACGAAATTGTTCGGGTTGGTGGTACCGATCCGATCGCGATTAATGTCCGGATTATAACAGCTACCAATATAAATCTGGAAAAGGCAATTATGAAAAAAACCTTTAGGGAGGATTTGTATTACCGGTTAAACCGATTACCAATCCATATTCCGTCATTGCGGGAGAGAATGACGGATTTACCTCCACTGGTTGCCCGTATTATTGAGAAAATAAACCAGGACTATGGCCGGAATGTCAAGTCAATTTCAAACAATGCACTAAAAATATTGGAAAAATATCACTGGCCAGGAAATGTTCGGGAATTGGAAAATGTCATTGGACGAGCCATGATCTATATGGATATGAACGAGGAACAAATTAAACAGGAGCATATTCCTGATCTAGTCGTTACGCCGGCAAAATCGGACCATCACGTTACGACTGACAATCTAATGACCAAATCACTGCAAACCGCTGTAGAAGACTATGAGAAACAATATATAGCGCATGTATATAAACAAAATAACTACAATAAAACGAAAACAGCGAAAGAACTGAATGTGTCGATTCGGAACCTTTACTATAAAATGAAGAAATATCAAATTGAAAGAAATAGCACGCAAGATTTTTCCTGATTGCAAAAAATTGCATTATGCATATTACTGCAAATGAAGCGCTTTCAATATAATAACATTTGGCATAGAACTTGCAACTTTAACAAGGGAAGCCATCAGGGAGGAAATAATGCATACGCTGGCAGAATTAAAAGAACAAGCAAAAAGAAAAAGCATGCAGACAGTTGCTGTCGCAAATGCAACGGATGTGGATGTGCTTAAGGCTATTAAGCAGGTAATTGAGGAGGATTTATGTTCTTTTTTATTGTTTGGTGACGAACTAAAAACAAGATCATTGGCAGACTCCATTGACCTCAATGTAACGTCACCACAACTATCGATCGTTGATGAGACAGAAAATCCGGGTGCTGCTGCGGTAAGAGCAGTACACCAGCAAAAAGCGTCCATTTTAATGAAAGGAAATATTTCGACGAAGGATTTATTAACGGCGGTATTAAACAAAGAGTGTGGATTGCGTTCCGGAAATGTATTGTCACATGTTGCGTTATTTGAATTTCCGGAACGTGACAAGCTGCTGTTCCTAACCGACGCAGCAATGAATATCGCCCCAGCGTTACCTGAAAAGGTTCAGATTATCCAAAATTGCGTTCATGTCGCTCATTGTATCGGAATAGCTAATCCAAAGGTTGCGCCACTTGCAGCCGTGGAAGTAGTTAATCCGGCAATGCAGGCAACGATTGATGCGGCTTCCTTAACACAGATGCAGCGACGTGGCCAAATTAAAGGGTGTATTATAGATGGTCCTTTAGCATTTGACAATGCGGTATCAAGAATAGCGGCAGACCATAAACAAATTCATTCAGAGGTTGCAGGAAATGCCGATATTTTACTTGTGCCGGGGATTGAAACAGGTAATGCTTTATATAAATCGTTCATGTATTTTGCAGGCGCAAAAGTAGCAGCAGTGATTAGCGGTGCATCGGCACCAATTGTCTTAACTTCCCGGACAGATACAGCGGAAAATAAAGTATATTCACTGACCCTTGCATTATTAGCCTCCACTACATTTTAGGAGGTTGTCCAAGCGGCGAAACTCGGACCTTACTTGTTTCTGTGCACCTGGGCGAATGCCGGATCTTTTCCGGCGTACGATATGAAATCGGGGAAGCTTTCCCCCGATTTCTCATAGGTAAAGAAAGTATAAAAATTTAGGCTCTATTCTGATTGCGTCAGAGTTGGCCATGTCCAGCTCCAGCGCCCAGCAACTAGCAAACTTCACACTCCTTCACTACGATAAGTCAACATCGGTTCGGGTAAGGAGGAAGGCCGACTAAAAGCGGACTTTGCGTCCAACGTCGGCATACCCCTTTTGCAGGGGCATGTTTCCTTTATCTCATTGCGGAGTGCTCCAGTTTGTACGTTGCTAAACGGGCGCTTGCGCTTTTCTTACTGCGTCGTCTCGCCTTTCTTGCGACGCACAGAACGTGCTGGCGGGGAACGTTGGCTATTGACGTGTCGTTTATAGGCGACCTTCCAATTTGGCTGCCTTTTGTATGGATTTTAAAGGAGGAAACAGACATGGAAATATTTACTTATATGGAAGAATATGATTACGAACAATTGGTTTTTTGCCAAGATAAAAATTCAGGACTGAAGGCGATTATCGCAATTCATGATACAACATTAGGGCCTGCACTTGGCGGCACGAGGATGTGGACATACAATTCTGAAGAAGAGGCAATTGAAGATGCATTACGTTTAGCCAGAGGAATGACTTATAAAAACGCTGCAGCAGGTTTAAATCTTGGGGGCGGAAAAACAGTTATTATCGGTGACCCAAAAAAGGACAAAAGTCCGGAAATGTTCCGTGCGTTTGGCCGTTATATTCAAAGTCTGAATGGCCGGTATATTACTGCTGAAGATGTTGGAACAACGGTTCAGGATATGGATTTAATTCACATGGAAACAGACTTTGTAACCGGGATTTCTCCCGAGTTTGGCTCATCCGGAAACCCGTCACCTGTTACGGCGTATGGGGTTTATAAAGGCATGAAGGCAGCGGCAAAGGCCGCATATGGAACAGACGCTTTGGCAGGAAAAACAGTCGCTATTCAAGGTGTAGGAAATGTTGCGTATGCAGTCTGCGAACACCTGCATAAAGAAGGTGCAAATTTAATCGTTACAGACATTAATAAAGAAGCTGTAAACCGTGCTGTTGAGACGTTTGGTGCTAAAGCAGTCGATCCGGATGATATCTATGGTGTAGATTGTGACATTTATGCTCCATGTGCACTTGGGGCAACAATTAACGATGATACGATTCCACAGTTGAAAGCGAAAGTTATTGCAGGTTCTGCGAATAACCAATTAAAAACAACGGAACATGGCGATATTATTCATGAAAAAGGAATCGTTTATGCGCCGGATTACGTCATTAATTCAGGTGGGGTTATTAATGTCGCGGACGAATTGAACGGTTACAACCAAAGCCGGGCAATGAAGAAGGTCGAAACTATTTACGATAGTTTGCTGAAGGTATTCGAAATTTCCAAACGTGATAATATCCCAACCTATGTTGCCGCGGATCGGATGGCTGAAGAAAGAATTGCCTCCGTCAGCAAGTCACGCAATCAATTTTTATTAAATGGACATCA
The DNA here is from genome assembly GCA_014642895.1 of Lentibacillus populi. Classification (GTDB taxonomy): domain Bacteria; phylum Bacillota; class Bacilli; order Bacillales; family Amphibacillaceae; genus Lentibacillus_C; species Lentibacillus_C populi. The sequence goes on along the minus strand of BMJD01000004.1, from coordinate 177,043 downwards.
TACGTTGAGCCGTAGATAACGGAGGTCAATAGCCTTGCAGCAGTTATTTCGCATATTAGTGTTAAATCCAGGATCAACATCAACTAAAATCGGTGTATTTGATAATGAAACATGTATTTTTGAAAAAACAATTCGTCACCGAACCGAAGAACTGGCATCATACAAGCGAATCATTGATCAATATGCGTATCGAAAAAAAATTATTCTGGAGCAATTGGATTATGAAGGCATTAACATATCAAAGTTAAGTGCGGTCTGTGGCAGGGGCGGTTTGCTCCGGCCAATTGAAGGTGGTACTTACAGGGTGAATGAGACGATGCTCGACGACCTGGAAAAAGGCTATTATGGCGAACATGCCTCAAACCTTGGTGGTATCATCGCTCATGAAATAGCTAAATCTCTAAACATTCCAGCGTATATTGTTGATCCCGTTGTCGTAGATGAGCTAGCTGAAATTGCCAGAATTTCCGGAATCCCGGAAATACCGAGAAAGAGTATTTTTCATGCTTTGAATCAAAAGGCTGTAGCAAGACGCTGCGCCTCTGATTTGGGGAAGAGCTATGAACAAATGAATCTGATCATTACCCATATGGGCGGCGGGATTACCGTTGGTGCACATCACCATGGAAAGGTGATTGATGTAAATAATGGACTGCACGGGGATGGCCCTTTTTCACCCGAGCGTGCCGGAGGAGTTCCAGCAGGTGATTTGGTTTCATTATGTTTCTCCGGACAGTATTATCTTGATGAGATCATGAAAAAGCTTGTTGGCCATGGCGGTCTAATGGCTTATTTACAGACAAATGATGCCGTTGAAGTAGAAATGCGAATCCAAAACGGAGATGCAGAAGCAAGGGAAATATATGACGCAATGGCATATCAGATCGCGAAGGAAATCGGATCGATGAGTACAGTCTTAGCGGGTTCAGTCGATGCGATTGTCCTGACAGGTGGTCTTGCATATGGTAAAACATTTGTTGAAATGATTTCGTCTCGGGTAAATTGGATTGCTGATACCCTTGTATATCCCGGGGAGAATGAATTGCAGGCGCTAATGGAGGGAACATTACGCGTTTTACGCAATAACGAGACTGCAAAGCAATACCCGGAAAATTTCGAGATAAAAGGAGAATAGAATCGATGGCAGAAGAATATGATCTTGCCGTTCTCGGTGGAGGAACAGGCGGCTATGTTGCGGCCATCCGTGCATCACAGCTTGGGATGAAGGTTGCAGTAGTAGAAAAGGATTTACTTGGGGGGACGTGTTTGCATCGGGGATGTATCCCCTCTAAAGCTTTACTCCGTAGTGCAGAAGTTTTCAAACAGACAAAAGAAGCAGACTTGTATGGGGTCGAAACAAAAAACACAACACTAAATTTTACCAAAGTTCAGGACAGAAAAACAAACATTGTCCATTCGCTGCACCAGGGAGTAAAAGGCTTGATGAAAAAGGGGAAAATTGATGTTTATCGAGGGTTTGGCCGGATTTTAGGACCAAGTATTTTCTCGCCAATGCCTGGAACCATTTCTGTTGAATACGAAAACGGCGATGAAAACACGATGATCGTCCCCAAGAATGTTTTGATTGCAACTGGCTCCAGTCCCCGAACATTACCCGGTCTGGAAATCGACGGAACATACGTCATGACTTCTGATGAGGCATTGCAAATGGAGGCATTGCCGAAAACGATTATCATTGTCGGTGGTGGCGTCATCGGAATCGAATGGGCATCCATGCTTGCCGATTTCGGCGTAGCAGTTACGGTTGTCGAATCCTTGGAACAAATATTGCCAACTGAGGATGAAGCAATCGCCAAAGAGGTTGAAAAGCTTTTGCGGAAAAAAGGAATCACCTTTGTTAAAAGCGCAAAGGTTTTAGACAATACGTTAAAGATCAATAATGGAATCCGTATCGAAGCTGAAATTGCCGGCAAAAAGGAAAACTTCACAGCAGAAAAAATGCTGGTTTCGGTGGGGAGACAGGCAAATACGACGAATATTGGCCTGGAAAATACCGATATTGTGGTTGATAAAGGGGTAATCCGTACAAATCAATTTTATCAAACAAAGGAATCCCATATCTACGCCATTGGTGATTGTATCGGCGGGATGCAGCTGGCGCATGTCGCCTCACATGAAGGAATTACCGCAGTCGAACATATGGCTGATCAAAACCCGCTGCCGATTGATTATGAAAGCATTCCAACCTGCATTTATTCGAATCCCGAAGTTGCCAGTGTTGGTTTAACTGAAAAGCAGGCGAAAGAACAAGGCAAGGAAATAAAGATAGGTAAATTTCCGTTTAAAGCAATTGGCAAGGCGCTAGTTTACGGTGAATCAGAAGGCTTTGTCAAAATAATTGCCGATAAAACGAATGACGACCTATTGGGAGTTCATATGATTGGACCGCACGTAACGGACATGATCACTGAGGCAGGCATTGCCAAAGTGCTTGATGCAACACCATGGGAGATTGCCTCAAGCATTCATCCGCATCCGACATTATCGGAAGTGATGGGGGAGGCTGCTCTAGCGGTAGATGGGAAGCAAATTCACGGGTAAATTCGGAATGCAGGCTGTTCACAGCAGTTTGTACAGTAATTTGGATTTGGCGAAGTATTTGCGGTAATACTCGATTTAGGACAGTATTTTGCCTAAATTGGATTGTATACGATATGTTTGGCTTCAGCGAGTATGGTACAGCAGAAACTAAAAAGGAGGCACCTTTTATGTCAACTAATCGTCATGAAGCATTAGGTTTATCAGATAACCAGGTATTAGACATGTTTAAAACCATGTTATTAGCTCGAAAAATTGATGAAAGAATGTGGCTGTTAAACCGTTCAGGCAAGATCCCATTTGTCATTTCCTGCCAAGGTCAGGAGGCGGCACAAGTGGGTGCAGCTTTTGCACTTGATCGTGAGAAAGACTATGTGGCACCATATTATCGTGATATGGGTGTTGTTCTTTCCTTTGGGATGACCGCACAAGATTTAATGTTATCCGGTTTTGCTAAAAAACAAGATCCGAATTCAGGTGGCCGGCAAATGCCTGGTCACTTCGGCCAAAAGAAAAACAGAATATTGACCGGGTCATCACCAGTTACTACTCAGGTGCCACATGCGGTCGGTGTTGCGTTGGCAGCAAAAATGGATAACAACAACATTGTCTCATTGGTGACCCTGGGGGAAGGTTCCTCCAATCAGGGAGATTTTCACGAAGGGTTAAATTTTGCTGGTGTCCACAAATTACCAGTCATTACCATGGTGGAAAACAATAAATATGCTATTTCTGTTCCGATCGAACGTCAATTGGCATGTGAAAAAGTATCGGATCGCGCCCAGGGGTATGGCATGCCAGGCGTAACGGTTGATGGAAACGATCCGCTTGCCGTATACGAGGCGGTAAAAACAGCTCGGGAACGGGCAATTAAAGGGGATGGCCCAACATTAATTGAAACCATTTCATACCGCCTGACCGCCCACTCAAGTGATGACGATGATCGTCAATACCGGGAAAGTGAAGAAGTAGAGGAAGCAAGGAAAAAGGATTCTATTATAACGTTTGCAGCCTACTTAAAAGAAGCCGGAATTGTAACTGCGGAATTGGAAAAAGAGATTCAGGACGATATAAGTGAAGTTGTAAATGAAGCGACAGATTATGCGGAGAATGCAGCTTATGCAGAGCCGGAAGAGGCCTTGAAATTTGTGTATGAAGAAGCATAGAGAAGGAGGGAGTTATCTTGCCAGTAATGTCCTATATTCAGGCTGTAACGACAGCCTTAAAAGAAGAAATGCACCGTGATGAGAACGTATTTGTGCTTGGGGAAGATGTTGGCAAAAAAGGTGGTGTGTTTGGCGCTACAAAGGGGTTATATGATGAGTTTGGTGATATGAGGGTACTGGATACACCGCTAGCTGAATCGGCAATAGCTGGGGTTGGGATTGGTGCTGCCATGTACGGAAAACGTCCGGTTGCGGAAATGCAGTTTGCCGATTTTATTATGCCTGCTGTAAACCAGATTATTTCCGAGGCATCGCGTATCCGCTATCGTTCCAATAATGATTGGGACTGCCCGATTACCATTCGCGCCCCGTACGGCGGTGGTGTTCATGGAGCACTTTATCATTCACAATCGGTAGAAGCTGTATTTGCCAACCAGCCAGGTTTAAAAATTGTTATGCCTTCAACTCCATATGATGTGAAGGGATTACTTAAGGCATCTGTACGTGCTAATGATCCTGTGCTGTTTTTTGAACATAAGCGTGCCTATCGTCTGTTAAAAGGGGAAGTTCCCGAAGATGATTATGTGCTGCCGATCGGTAAGGCTGACGTGAAACGGGAAGGTTCAGATATCACGATTATTACGTACGGGTTATGTGTTCATTTTGCCCTGCAAGCAGCAGAAAAATTAGCAGAAGAAGGAATTGATGCACATATTTTGGATCTGCGGACAATTTACCCACTCGATAAAGAGGCAATCATTGAAGCGGCTCAAAGAACAGGGAAAGTATTGCTAGTTACGGAGGATAATAAGGAAGGCAGTGTGATCGGCGAGGTTGCTGCCATCATAGCTGAAAATTGCTTATTTGATCTGGATGCTCCAATAAAGCGCTTGGCAGGACCGGAGATACCTGCAATGCCATATGCACCAACTATGGAGAAATTTTTCATGGTTAATCCGGATAAAGTTGAAAAAGCAATGCGGGAGTTAGCGGAATTTTAACTAAAGAAGCATTTCACTAGACGCTAGACTGGATTTGGCTTGTTTCGCCATTAATTACAACCGCATTTAGCTACAGTTAATATTCATAAAGGAGGGATCCACATGGCTATGGAGAAGATTAACATGCCCCAGCTAGGTGAAAGTGTTACAGAAGGTACGATCAGTTCCTGGCTGGTAGGTATTGGCGATAAAGTGAACAAATACGATCCAATTGCCGAAGTCATGACCGATAAAGTAAATGCAGAAGTACCATCTTCCTTTACCGGTGTGATAAAAGAACTCATTGCCCAGGAAGGGGACACGATTGAAGTTGGTGAACTGATGTGTTATATCGACGCAGAGGACAGTTCTTCTGATGATAAAGCTCCTGGTGAAAATAATAACGAAAAAGCGCAAAAACCTGAGGAAGAAAGCAGCGCAAATGCCGATCAATCCATGAAAAAGCGTTATTCTCCTGCAGTATTACGGATGGCGCAGGAAAATGATATTGACTTAACACAGGTAAATGGCAGTGGTAAAGGCGGGCGCATTACTAGAAAAGATATTGAAAAAATCCTGTCATCCGGGCAAATACCTGCAGCAAGCGAGGAACCTGGCCGGGATAACCAACGACAAGATTCGATTCCGCAGACAACAGCACCAATGAAAGCAGTCCAGCAAACGACACAAGCTGGTGACATCGAGATTCCGGTTACTGGTGTTCGTAAAGTGATTGCCCAAAACATGGTGCGCGCCAAACAGGAAATCCCTCATGCCTGGATGACCGTCGAGGTGGATGTGACAGACCTTGTTTCCTATCGTAACGAAGTAAAAAATGACTTTAAACAAAAAGAAGGCTATAATCTTACATTCTTTGCTTTTTTTGTGAAAGCAGTCGCGCAAGCATTAAAAGAATACCCGCAATTGAATAGTGTCTGGGCCGGTGATAAAATTATCCAAAAAAAGGATATTCATTTATCCATTGCGGTAGCAAACGATCAGGAATTGTTTGTACCTGTGATTAAACATGCTGATGAAAAAAGCATCAAAGGAATTGCGAAAGACATTTATGAGCTTGCAGCAAAAGCTCGCTCTGGTAAACTAACGTCTGATGACATGCATGGTGGCACGTTTACGGTGAACAATACCGGGTCATTTGGATCGATTCATTCGATGGGGGTAATCAACTATCCGCAAGCTGCAATCCTGCAAATCGAATCAATTGTAAAACGCCCGGTGATTATCAACGATATGTTTGCCGCAAGAGACATGGTTAATTTGTCGTTATCGTTGGATCACCGTATTCTCGATGGGCTTATCTGCGGAAAATTTCTTGCGAGGGTAAAAGAAATTTTGGAACATCTCAACAAAGAAACAGTCAACATCTATTAATTGCTTTGTCCACAAGCAATTTAAATTGAAAACTGTTACTAAAATTGATAAGCTTAAAAAAGGATTTACCTATACTTAAATTACATTAAGGGGATGGATGTTCAGATGGATTTCAATCTATTCATGAATGATGTTGTCGATGCAGCACGCAAAGATATCATCGAAGCTGGTTACGAAGAGTTGAAAAGCCCGGAACAAGTAGAAGAAGCGCTTGACCGTAAAGGCACGACCTTGGTTATGATTAACTCTACTTGTGGGTGTGCCGGCGGTGTTGCTCGTCCAGCTGCTGCTAATGCCATTCATTACGATAAACGGCCGGATCACTTAGTAACCGTTTTTGCTGGCCAGGACCGGGAAGCTACGGAAAAGGCAAGAGAGTATTTTGAAGGGTACCCACCTTCATCACCATCATTTGCCTTTCTCAAGGATGGCAAGATCGTAACAATGCTGGAACGTCATGATATTGAGGGTTTTACAGCGATGGACGTGATTGGCAAGCTCCAGCATGTTTTTGATGAACATTGCGAAGAAATATAATGTTTTCCACGTATTTAAAGGGGGCTGTCTCTGGGTTAACGGGTCAGCCTCATTTTAATCAGACCAATTGATTTACAGTTCTCGTATTGGGTTCCAGATCGTTGTTAGGGGAGATTTTATAGTGAAAATTGGCTATAGGACAATTAAGACAGCAATAGGCACGCCGATTGCTATTACACTCGCTCAATTGCTAGGGGTAACAAATTATGTTTCTGCTGGAATTTTAACGATTTTGTGTATACAGCCGTCACGAAAACGGTCAGTTTTGAGTGCTTGGCACCGTTTTTTAGCCTGTACATTGGCCATTGTCTTCTCCTTTGTGTTCTTTGAAACGATAGGCTACAATCCAATATCAGTTGGAATCATGCTGGCATTTTTCATTCCAACTACCGTATTTTTAAAAATTTCACCGGGGATTGCGACTAGTTCCGTTATTATCTTACAATTGTATGGTGCTGGCCATATTTCCACTGCTTTTGTAATAGAGGAATTTTTGTTGATTTTGGTTGGTGTAGGAACTGGACTTTTGTTAAATTTATATATGCCAAGCTTGGATAATGAATTAACGATAAAGCAGCAGAAACTGGAGGAGAATTTCCGAACAATTTTGCAGGAAATTGCATTATACATACGAGACAAAAATCAAGCGTGGGATGGCAAGGAATTGACGGAGGCAGAACAAATTCTGCAGGAGGCAAATGATTTAGTGGCGCGGGACAGGGAAAATCACCTGTTACGAAATAAACATCCATACGCTGATTATTTTGTGATGCGGACAAAGCAATTTGCATTGCTTCAACGAATGCTGCCACTCGTAACCAGGCTGCCCAATACAGTTACCATTTCCGAGAAGATTGCTTGTTTTTTTGAAAAGTTGGCAGATGCTGTTCACCCTGGCAATACAGCTATTCTGTTTCTCGATGAATTGGATGAACTGCATAAGGCCTTTGACCAGGAACCGCTACCTGTTACGAAAGAGGAATTTGAAACAAGGGCAAACCTTTTTCGTCTGCTGCATGAAATTGAGGACTATTTAATTTTAAAAAAGAAGTTCAAAACAAGTGATGTAAAGAAAAATAAAAAGACTGGAGCTGAACAATCTGCTACCTAATCCAGTCTTCGGTTCTTTTGCCGATTATAAAAACATTGCTAATCCTGTTGTAAACAATGTCAAAACCATAGCGAGTATCATGATGTAGACAACTGCTTTAAATCGTTTTTCACGTTTTGACCGTTTCCTTGCTGCTTGTTTCGCTTGCTTGTTGATTTGTTTCTGAGCCACCGGAATTCCTCCTTCATTCCAACATGCTACTTGTATTTTATCGTTAAAATCGGGATTGGACAAGTGTAAAAAATAATGAATATGGTAATCAGAAAAAGAGATTTGATTTGAGGTGGCAAACAATGTCTGAAGACAAGATTCAACCTGATCAGAAAAAAGCCGTGGATAAGACGGTTGAAAGTTTTCCAGAACAGAGGACTGTTTGCACATCGTCATCGGAAATAGCAGTTAACCGGCTATATTTTGGTGACAAGGATAAGAAGCCAAAGAAAATTTCCCATATCGGGATTGCCGTACAGTCAATCGATGATACGATTTCCTTTTACACCGATGTATTGGGCCTTGAGCTTGAAGCGGTTGAGACGGTAGCGTCAGAAGGGGTAAAGATTGCGTTTCTTTCGATTGGTGAAACCCGGTTTGAACTGCTGGAACCGCTTCATGACACATCAATAATCCAAAAGTTTATCGATAAAAAAGGGGAAGGAGTTCATCATATTGCTCTTGCCGTGGATAATATCAAGGAGCGGCTAGTACAATATAAAAATGGTGGTATCAACTTAATCAACGAGGAAGCAAAACGAGGTGCAGATAACAGCAGAATCGCATTTCTCCATCCGAAGCAAGCGAACGGCGTTCTATTTGAGCTGTGCCAAGAGGAAGGCGGAAGTGAAGGATAATGGATGTTTTGATATAACAAATGATGCGATAGGTCAACCTCGTGAGTAATGGTACTGGATTTGCACCGGGGCATGGTGGAATTAAAATTCAAGCAAAAGGAGCTACAGTACAAATGGTTCAAATAAATCAAGAGCGCTTAATCAATGAATTTATGGAATTGGTACAAATTGACTCAGAGACAAAACAGGAGGCGAAAATTGCCGGTGTTTTAAAGCAAAAATTTACTGACTTGGGGCTTGATGTTATAGAGGATAACAGTAAAGCAGAAACCGGTCATGGAGCAGGTAATTTAATTTGTAATTTAGCAGGAACGAAAGCTGATGCAGATACCATTTATTTCACATCACATATGGATACGGTTGTTCCAGGGAACGGAATTAAACCATCGATTAAAGACGGCTATATTGTATCGGATGGCACAACTATACTCGGTGCAGATGATAAAGCTGGACTTGCAGCAATTCTGGAGGCAATTCGCACATTGCAGGAAAACAAAATCGAGCATGGCGATATTCAATTTGTGATCACAGTTGGTGAAGAATCAGGCCTGGTCGGGGCAAAAGCATTAGATTCTTCCTTGCTTAAAGCAAAATACGGGTATGCGATTGATAGTAACGGGGCTGTGGGTGATATCATTGTTGCTGCGCCGACACAAGCGAAAATTTTTACCGTTATCAAGGGAAAAACGGCACATGCCGGGGTTGCTCCCGAAAAAGGTGTTTCCGCAATTACACTTGCGGCCAAGGCTATAGCTAAGATGCCACTTGGCCGGATTGATGCGGAAACAACCGCGAATATCGGCAGGTTCGCAGGTGGCCAGCAAACGAATATTGTCTGTGATTATGTAGAAATTTTAGCAGAAGCACGCTCGCTTGTTCCGGAAAAAATGGAAGCACAGGTAGCTAAAATGAAAGATGCCTTCGAAACAACTGCAGAAGGACTTGGCGGCAGTGCTGAGGTTGATGTGAAGATTATGTACCCTGGTTTTAACCAAAAAGCAGGTGATCAAGTTGTGGAAGTTGCCCGTAACGCAGCAAAAGTGATTGGCCGCGAAAGCAAGCTGCTAAAAAGCGGTGGCGGCAGTGATGCCAATGTGATAGCTGGGTTCGGCATTCCGACTGTAAACTTGGCTGTCGGGTATGAAGAGATTCATACAACAAATGAACGGATTCCGGTAGATGAGCTTGTGAAAGTGACGGAGCTGATCACCGCAATTGTGGAGGAAGCAGCAAAATAATAGTCTAGGACAGTAAACAGTGGATTTTGGCTTGTGAATGACAATGGTTGGCCAGTAAATGCTTTTATTTGGCCAGTAAACAAAAATGGACAGTAAATAACACGAGTTCACCGGTGAACAACTATATAAAAATGAAAGAGACTGGGTTGGTTGGTATCCGGTCTTTCTTTTTTATGTTATAATAAAATATAGAAACAACCGTTCGTGAAGGGTGTTAAACATGTCTCACTGGTATCCGAAAAAAGGTCGCGTCATTTTTCATATTGATATGAACTGCTTTTATGCCTCCGTTGAAATGGCATATAATCCCAAGTTGAAAGGGAAACCGCTGGCGATTGCCGGTAACCCGGAAGAGCGTAAAGGAATTATTGTGACAAGCAGCTACGAAGCCAGAGCTAGGGGAGTCAAAACGACCATGACATTGTGGCAGGCAAGGAAACTTTGCCCAACTTTAATTATCATGCGCCCGAATTTTGACCGTTATCGAATGGCTTCTCAAGAAATGTTTAAAATGCTTGCCGAAATAACCCCCTTCGTGCAGCCGGTATCGATCGATGAGGGTTATATGGACATAACCGAATGCGAACAGCTTGGTAATCCAATCAGAATAGCTGAAAACCTGCAAAAACGGATTAAAGATGAATTGGATTTGCCATGCAGTATTGGAATCGCGCCAAATAAATTTTTGGCAAAAATGGCGTCCGATATGAAAAAACCGATGGGAATAACCATTCTCCGTAAACGTGATTTGCCACAAAAGCTATGGCCGCTTCCTGTTGGCGACATGTATGGTGTGGGTGAAAAAACAGCTCGCAAATTGAATGCGATTGATGTAAAGACAATTGGTGATCTTGCCTCCCGTGATGTCTATCACCTAAAACAAGTGTTAGGGATAAATGGTGAACGACTGCGTAATCGGGCAAATGGCATTGATCCAAGACCAGTCGATCCGGAGGCGGTGAACGAATTTAAAAGTATTGGCAGTTCGCAAACATTGCCCGAGGATACGACGGACGAGGTTGATATTCAAAAACTAATGGAGCAGCTTGCCAGTAATGTAGAGCGAAGAATGAACCGAAAACAGGCAGCAGGACTTGGTGTACAACTTATGATTCGTTATCATGACCGTAAAACGATTACAAGAAGCAAAAAGCTGCAATCCTACATTGAAAAGAAGGAAGATATTCTTCGTGTCGCCAATGAACTATTTCAAAAGCATTGGAACCTTGAACCGATTCGTTTACTAGGGATTACAGTTCAAGATGTAGAAGAAAAGCAAAATATCGCACACCAATTGGATTTATTTACGTATGAAGAAGAGGCAAGGAAAGAAAAACTCTATACAGCAATTGAAGAATTAACGAATAAATACGGCAAAAACCCTTTTAAACAAATGGAAAATCAGGGGCAGAACGATCAGCCGCGTACCAGTTTTCAAAAGGATTTTTTGGATGATTATAAAAGATGAAAGCTCACATTGTTACATTAGATGGGGGTTTTTTATAATTATCATGGAAATTATAAAGTTTATACGCTGTGGTAACTGACTGTTCAAGATGGCCACGTCAGGCGACAACACCCGCATCGGTACAATAAGTTTCAGTTGAAGTTCGGATAAAACACCCACGACAATCACCAATTGAAAAGAGCGAGCACGTCCTATACATTCCCACGCTCGTATTCTGAAAACCTATTTATAAATCCATTTATCCAAGCGTACAGCTCACACTTATGGAAACGTGTGGGCTGTTTTTTCTATCCCCTATCTGAAAAAAATAAGTTATTTTAAAATACCTATTGCATATTTATACTATATTATTTATAATAATACACAATCATTTTAAAGGGGCTGAATACAGGGTGAAGGCAGGAATAGTTGGAGCGAATGGGTATGGGGGTGTTGAGCTGGTTCGACTGTTGCATCACCATCCAATGGTAACGCTCGATTTACTCGTATCACATTCGACTCAGGGACATAAGATTACTGACCAGTATCCACACTTACATAACATCTTAGAATTGCCTTTAGAGAAGCTAAGTTTGAATGAAATTACCGATCGGGTAGATGTGTTATTTTTCGCAACACCTTCAGGAGTAACGAAAGAAATCGCACCGCCGTTCGTTAAGGCGGGACTTCCCTGTATCGATCTATCTGGAGACTTTCGGTTAAAAGAAGGGCACTCATACGAACAATGGTATAAAAAATCACCAGCCGAACCGGAATTTTTGGATCAGGCGGTTTACGGATTACCAGAGATATTCCGTGAGCGCATCAAAGATAAAACATTCGTTGCCAATCCAGGCTGTTATCCAACGGCAGCATTACTCGGAATAATCCCTTTGATCAAGGAGGGTATTGCGGAAACAACAGGGCAAATTATCATCGACGGCAAAACGGGGGTGTCCGGAGCCGGGAGGAAACTAGTGCAGGGATCACTGTTTTCCGAAATCAATGAAAATACAAAAGCATATAATCTCGGAAGTCACCAGCATACACCGGAAATAGAACAAGTGTTGACCGATTTGCATGGCAAGGATATCAAGGTCAGCTTTAATGCCCATCTAGTGCCGATGACAAGGGGGATTTTGTGCACGATATACGCACCGCTTAAAGAACGATTAGCAGATGCTGATCTTGTTCAATTGTATAAGGAAGCATATCAGGATGAATATTTCGTTCGCATCAGACCGGAAAAAACATGGCCAGGAACAAAAGAGGTATACGGAACAAATTATTGCGATATTGGTGTTAAGGTTGATGAACGGACAAATATGGTCATTGTTGTTTCTGTCATTGACAATCTTGTAAAAGGTGCAGCAGGTCAGGCAATTCAAAATATGAATCTACTAAATCATTGGGATGAAAGGACAGGACTTGACACCATCCCTGTTTATCCATAGAAGGAGGGCGTAATGGAGACACAAACGGAATTGCAAGAAGTAACTGAAGGTGGTATTTTAACGGCCAAAGGTTTCCATGCTGGAGGAGTTCACTGCGGTATCAAGCGGAAGCGGCATGACCTGGGCTGGCTTTATTCGGAGGTGCCGGCACATACCGCTGCTGTTTATACGACGAATCTGTTTCAGGCCGCCCCACTTTTGGTAACAAAGGAAAGTATTGCAGTAGAACAGAAAATCCAGGGGCTAATCGTTAATTCCGGGGTTGCGAATGCGTGTACTGGTGAGCAGGGAGTCGCGAATGCATACCAAATGCGCCATTTATTCGCACAAAAGCTTGGGACTAGCGACCACCTCGTTGCTGTTAACTCAACTGGTGTTATCGGAGAGCAGCTGTCCATGGAAAAAATCAAACAGGGAATTGCGCAAATTAATCTGAATGAATCTGAGCAAGAAAGCTTTGCGAAGGCTATTTTGACAACCGATACGTATACGAAACATGTTTGTATTCAACTGGAATTAAACGGGGAGCTTGTAACAATTGGTGGAACGGCTAAAGGTTCTGGCATGATCAACCCGAATATGGCAACAATGCTTGCATTTTTAACGACAGATGCGAGCATTGAACCGGTTGCCTTGGATGTGGCATTAAGGTCGGCTGTAAACCAGACGTTTAATTGCATTACGGTTGATGGCGATACAAGTACGAATGATACGGTTATGATCATGGCCAACGGGGAAGCCAACAATCAATCGATAACATTGGCAGATAAGGGAAATTTTCAGCTGTTTACCGATGCTCTAACGAAAGTCTGTCAATCGCTGGCAAAACAAATTGCTAGAGACGGGGAAGGTGCCACTAAATTAATCGAGGTGCAGGTAACCGGAGCCGCTCGTATGGAAGACGCTAAGGCGATTGGGAAAACGATTGTTGGCTCAAGTCTTGTGAAAACAGCGGTATTTGGAGCTGATGCTAACTGGGGCCGAATCATTTGTTCGATTGGTTACAGCGGAATAGAGCTTGAGACAAGTAAACTTGCTGTTTCGATTGGGGATATACCTATTGTTCAGCATGGTATGCCAACTCATTTTCACGAAGAGCTGGTGAACAATTATTTAAAATGGAATGATGAAATCAAGATCACAGTGGATTTGCACAGTGGTAGTGAGGAAGCGTTCGCATGGGGCTGTGACCTATCTTATGACTATGTAAAAATTAATGCTTCCTATCGAACTTGAGGGGAGGGTGACGGTGGCTTATCAGATTATTAAATGTGGTGGCAGTGTTCTTGACCAGCTTCCGGAATCATTTTACCAGGAAGTCATTACCTTAATCGAGGACTATCAAGCCCAACCAGTAATCGTACACGGCGGGGGTCCAATGGTGTCCTCATTGCTCACGGATCTCAATATCGAAACGAAATTTGTAAACGGAATGCGTATAACAACCGAAGAAGTTCTTGATGTAGTAGAGATGGTTCTATCCGGCACCATAAATAAAAAACTTGTTCGTGCCATTGTAGAAAATGGCGGCGAAGCGTTTGGCTTAAGTGGTGTCGATGGAAAGCTGCTTCTGGCACGCGCTATACAAAGCAAACAGCAACTGGGCTATGTTGGGGAGGTTGTTTCCGTTAATACAACGCCACTAAAGATGGTTCTGGAACAAGGAAAAATCCCTGTTATATCACCCGTTGCCATTGATGAAACCGGACAGCGCTGGAACATCAATGCTGACCTGGCAGCGGCAGCAGTTGCCAAAGCGTTGAAAGCACCGTTATACATGGTTACAAACGTACCAGGTGTACTCAAAGACGGCAGCGTCATTTCTGAATTAACCGCTAACGAAGCAGAAAAAATGATTGCTGCCGGTCAAATCTACGGGGGAATGATTCCGAAAGTACAGGCGGCAATCGACTGTTTACGAGAAGGGGTGCAAAAGGTGGCGATCATTAATGGACAGGAAGAAAAGAGTCTGATCAAGCAGGTATCCGGGAAAAACGCAGGGACACTTTTTGCATTGGATGAAGCAGTAGAAACACCAGCTAATTTAGAGGCAGGAAGGGTGTGAATTGGTGGAAGCAAAAACGATTCAATCATCATTAATGCAGACGTACAATCGTTTTCCCATAACGGTTGCCAAGGGAAAGGGCAGTTATGTTTGGGATACGGATGGCTGCAGGTTTTTGGATTTTACTGCAGGGATTGCGACTTGCAACCTTGGCCATGTTCCGCAGGCAGTGAAAGAAGCGGTGTCCAGTCAACTAGAGGAACTGTGGCACTGTTCCAATTTATATCACATTGATGCTCAGGAAAAATTGGCAGCATTACTAACCGAATACAGTTGTCTGGATCAAGTCTTTTTCTGTAATAGCGGTGCAGAAGCGAATGAAGCAGCGATCAAGCTTGTCCGCTTGTTTAGTACAGAGCGCTCCAATATTGTAACGTTCCGCCAGTCATTTCACGGCCGTACAATGGCTACCCTGAGTGCAACAGGACAGGGGAAAATTCAGACCGGTTTTGCTCCTTTATTAAAAGGATTTACCTATTTTCCCTACAATGATCGGGTTAGTCTGGCAAGGCTGAAAGTGGAACAGCCTGCTGCGGTTATGCTTGAGCTTGTGCAAGGGGAAGGTGGTGTCATCCCGGCAGAACAGGATTGGATTGATGAGCTTGTTCAGATTTGTACAGACCTGCAAATATTGCTTGTTATTGACGAAGTGCAAACTGGCATGGGACGTACAGGTTCGTTGTTTGCCTACCAACAATATGGATTGGAACCGGACATCATCACCCTTGCTAAAGGTTTAGGTTCCGGATTTCCGATTGGTGCCATGCTTGCAAAAAAAAGGATAGCACAGGCTTTTCAGCCAGGGAGCCATGGTAGTACATTCGGCGGCAACCCACTGGCAGCAACAGCTGGTCTCGCAACGGTAACGGAATTAGTTCATTCACCGGTTATCCAAAATGGTGCCGAGAAAAGTATGTTATTGATCACCTATTTAAAACAGCTGAAACAGGAATTCCCGCAAATTAAGACGATTCGCGGGCGGGGGCTCTTGATTGGAATGGAAGTGGCGGATGTACCGGCGGGAGAAATCGTGCAAGCAGCTATTCAGGAAAAATTACTGATTCTGACAGCTGGCCCCTCCGTCATTCGGCTCTTGCCACCACTGACGATAACAGAAGACGACATTCTGTTGTTTATAAAAAAATTCCGAAGCGTACTGACACACGTATTTTCGTAAAACAGGAGGTTATGGCTTATCAATCAGGTAAAAAAGGTACTGGTTATTGGTTCAGGTCCAATTGTCATCGGGCAGGCCGCAGAATTTGATTATGCCGGTACAGAGGCATGCTTGGCATTGAAAGAAGAAGGAATCGAAGTCGTTTTACTGAACAACAATCCAGCAACAATTATGACCGATGAAACAGTTGCTGATCGTATTTACCTTGAGCCGATGACCGTCAACTCCATTGAAAACATTTTTGAAAAAGAACGTCCCGATGGGCTTATTGGGACACTTGGCGGCCAAACAGGATTAAATTTGACATTGGAAGTGCACAATTCTGGTTTATTGGAAAAATACGATGTTCAATTGTTGGGAACATCAGTAAATTCAATGCAAAATGGGGAAGACCGGGAAAAATTTCGTGCGCTTATGCAAGAACTAAACGAACCAGTACCTGATTCCCATATTATTACGACGGTGGAGCAAGCTGTCAGCCGTGCAGAGGAAATCGGCTATCCGGTAATTATTCGTCCAGCCTATACACTAGGTGGCACCGGTGGCGGTTTTGCGGAAAACAGCTTGCAATTACAATCAATTGTCACGAATGGACTGCAGATAAGCCCGATTCATCAGGTACTGTTAGAGAAAAGTATCAAAGGCTTTAAAGAAATTGAATTTGAAGTGATTCGCGATGTCCATGATGATTGTGTTATTGTCTGCAGCATGGAAAACGTCGATCCGGTTGGTGTCCATACAGGCGATTCGATTGTCGTTGCACCAGCACAGACATTAACAGAACAGCAAAATACAATGCTTTGTAATGCAGCGGTTACCATTATTCGCGAACTCGGGGTTATTGGCGCGTGTAATATTCAATTTGCCCTTGCCCATGATACAAACGAATATTATGTTATTGAAGTTAATCCACGGGTGAGTCGTTCGTCAGCATTAGCATCGAAAGCAACCGGCTGTCCGATTGCTAAAATCGCAACAAAATTGGCGCTTGGTCAATCATTGGATGACTATTTCCCATCCAAGACTGATACCGTTCATCAACTATTTATCGATTATACGGTTGTAAAAATTCCGCGATTTTCCTTTGATAAGTTTCCGGAGGCAGATAGAGAGTTAGGGACACAAATGAAGGCTACCGGGGAAACAATGGCGATCGATCTAACCTTTGAAGCCGCATTGAATAAAGCAGTTCGCTCGTTGGATAACGGTTTAACATCCTTACAGCATCCGTTAATTACCGGTAAAGACTATCCGGTTTTGCTTGAACACATGCAGCAACCTACTGATTTACGGTTGTTTGCTGTGGCAGAAGCACTGCGGATGGGAAAAGGTGTGCAGGAAATTTATCATTTGACCGCGATCAGCCGGCTGTTTTTAAAGAAAATCAAACAAATTGTAGGGATGGAACAAACCCTAAAGACTGCATCATTAGATAAAGTCACTGCCGAGCAATTATTACAAGCAAAACATTTGCAAATCAGCAACAAGGCATTGGCTGAATTTTTCCAGGCAACGGAACAGGAGGTACAGGAAAAAATCAAGGAGTTTCAGTTAATGCCAAGTTATCAGGTAGTTGCTTCCGAAAATCATTTCCCATATTATTATTCGACCTGGTATAACAAAGAAATGCCCGATGCGGGATCTGTGCAAGGGAATAAAGTACTGATTCTTGGCTCTGGACCGATTCGTATCGGGCAAGGGATGGAATTTGATTATAGCTCCGTCCATGCGGTTTATGCCTTGAAAAAAATGGGTTACACAACTGTAATCGTAAATAACAATCCGGAAACTGTTAGTACGGACAGTTCAGTAGCCGATCATCTTTATTTTGAGCCATTAACGACGGAGGATATTTTAGCTGTAACCCGTCGGGAAAAGGTGGAAGGTGTATTTATTCAATTTGGCGGGCAAACCGCAATTAACCTCGCTAAAGATTTGGCGGATGCGGGAGTCCGGATTTACGGTACTTCACCAGAAAAAATTGACCAGCTGGAGGATCGGAAACATTTTTATCAGCTGCTTAAGGAGATAAACATTCCGCATATTCAAGGGGAAATGGCCTACAGTCTAAATGAAATCAAAGCCTGCGCTGAAAAAATCGGGTACCCGGTTCTGGTTCGCCCATCGTATGTGATTGGCGGGCAATCCATGTTTATTATTCATCAGGAGGCAGCATTGGTCGCCTATTTGGACACAATCCGTTATTCTGATCAGCGAATTTGGCCGATCTTGGTTGACAAATATACACCGGGGCTAGAGGCGGAAGTGGATGTTATTACCGATGGGGAACATTGCTTTGTGCCGGGGATTGTGGAGCATGTGGAACAGGCTGGTGTTCATTCTGGCGACAGCATTGCCGTCATGCCACCTGTTCGTTTATCTTCCATCCAACAGGAAATATTGCTTTATTATGCGCAATCCATTTGCAAAGCGGCAAATATAGTTGGCTTGGTTAATATCCAGTTTGTTATTACAGATGAGCAGATATATGTGCTGGAAGTGAACCCGAGAGCGTCACGAACCATCCCGATGATTAGCAAAATAACGGGGGTGCCAATGGTTGAATTGGCCATTCGTACCCAGCTTGGGGAGCGGCTTGAAAGGAATCGTGTACCGGAATCACTTGGTTATTATGCAGTGAAGGCACCAGTATTTTCGGCAGCACAATTAGCGGGCGTTGATCACAAGCTCGGTCCGGAAATGAAATCGACCGGTGAAGCGCTTGGTCTTGCAGCAACGTATAAGGACGCACTTGCTAAAGCAACTGATATGAAGGCGTATACGATCGAAAAAGATTCGGAAAAACGATATGTGCTTTGCTCAATAACGGATAGAGAGAAGCCGGCACTGTTGTCAATTAGCAAAGAACTGAGGAAAGATTTTTCATTACTTGCCACACCGGGAACGAGTGCCTATTTAAGCAAACACGAGATTGTCAATCAGACCATCGAAAGTAGTTCAGCAGAATTGGAAAGGGTTTTTCAGCAGCAAATCATAGCTGGGACAGTTGTCACTCCGACCGGTTTGCAAAATAAGAAAAGCGGAAGGCAGATCCGGGCACTTGCCGTAACGTATCAGGTTCCATTGTTTACATCGCTTTCGACATTACAGGCAGTAATCGAAAGTAACATACAGACTAATTCTGTTACATCATTACAGGACTATCTTCATACGTATTCAACTGTTTAGTGGAAGGGGATTGATTTTTATGACGAATGTACTTTCAACAGAGGATAAGGCTCGACCCATTTTGCAGCATAAGGATTTTTTAACCCTCGGTCATTTTAACAAAACTGAAATAACCATGCTGTTAGCTGAAGCGGTCAAGCTTAAAAAGCAAACGAAAGCGGGGATTTTTAACCCCTGCTTACGGGGAAAAGTTCTCGGAATGATTTTTGAAAAAGCATCTACCAGAACAAGGGTGTCATTTGAAGTCGGAATGTTGCAGCTTGGCGGCGAGGCAATTTTTCTTAGCGCGGGTGATATCCAGCTTGGCCGGGGAGAATCAAACGCAGATACGGCAAAAGTACTGTCACGTTATGTGGACGGCTTAATGATCCGAACATTCAGTCATAAGATTATCGAAACCTATGCACAATATGCTACCGTTCCAGTTATCAATGGGTTGACGGATCTGCATCATCCGACACAAGTACTTGCAGATTTATTAACCATTTACGAGCATAAAGGAAAACTGGCTGGCCTAAAACTCGCCTATTTTGGTGATGGAAATAACAACATGTGCCACTCTTTAATGGAGGGAGCAGTGAAGGTTGGAATGGATGTGGCAATTGCCTGCCCGACGAATTATCGGCCGAATCCGGAAATTCTCGGAGAACTCAAACAAGAGGCAACAGCAAATGGAACGAAGCTAAGTGTCAGCGAAAGCCCAGCAGAGGCGATGGTGGACGCGGATATTGTGGTGACAGACGTATGGGCAAGTATGGGAAAAGAACAGGAAAATGAAGAGCGGAAGAATATTTTCGCGCCGTATCAGGTCAATGAGAACTTGTGCAAGCATGCCAAAGCAGATTTTACATTTTTACATTGTTTGCCTGCACATCGAGGAGAGGAAGTTTCCGCTGCAATTATGGATGGTTCTCATTCGGTTGTGTTTGACGAAGCGGAAAATCGGCTGCATGCGCAAAAAGCATTGTTGAAACTGTTGCTGGGGTAATAGAGGTTGTTCAAAAAGTCAGCAAAGCTAAGCAACGACCTTTAAGAGTTGTAGAGGAACAGCCGATGCTCGGGACCCATGACGCCTCGACCTTCAAGATCCAATTTGGCGGCTTTTGAACACGAACGAATAAATAAATAAATTGGGGGTATGGAGATATGAGTGAAGGGAAAATTGTGCTAGCTTATTCAGGTGGATTGGATACATCTGTTTCAATTAAATGGCTGCAGGAGAAATATAATTATGATGTGATTGCATTGGCGATTGATCTTGGGGAAGAAAAGGATTTGGAGGCTGTCCGGCAAAAAGCATTAAACGTCGGAGCTATTAAAGCAATTGTTATTGATGCAAAAGAAATGCTGGCGAACGATTATCTCATGCCGGCATTGCAAGCAAATGCATTATATGAAGGGAAATACCCGCTATCTTCCGCATTGAGTCGTCCTTTAATCGCTAAACTGCTCGTTGATGTAGCTGAGCAGGAAGGTGCGATTGCAGTGGCCCACGGCTGTACCGGAAAGGGGAACGATCAGGTGCGTTTTGAGGTTTCCATACAGGCCCTGAACCCTGATTTACAAGTAGTTGCCCCTGTCAGAGAATGGGGGATGACACGTGATGAGGAAATCGCTTATGCAAAAGACAAAGGAATCCCGATCCCCGTTGATCTGGATAATCCATTTTCGATTGATGCGAATATTTGGGGACGTGCCTGTGAAGCAGGGGTCCTCGAAAATCCGTGGAATGAGGCACCAGAAGCAGCTTTTGCCTGGACGAATCCGATTGAAACAACACCTCACAAGCCTGAATTAGTCGATATTTCCTTTGAAAATGGCGTTCCAGTAGCATTGAATGACGAGCCGATGGGGCTGGTTTCGATCATTGAGACATTAAATGCTACAGGCGGTGAGCATGGAATCGGGCGGATTGATCATATTGAAAATCGTTTAGTCGGCATTAAATCCCGGGAAGTCTATGAAAATCCCGCCGCATTAATCTTAATCAATGCCCATCAGGAGATGGAATTTTTAACTCATACGCGGGAGGTCAGTCAATTCAAGAAAACGATTGATCAGCAATTCGCCAAAATGATCTATGATGGGCTGTGGTATTCTCCATTGCGTAATGCTGTTGACGCGTTTGTTGCCGAAACCCAAAAAACGGTTTCCGGAAAAGTGCGCGTGAAGTTATTTAAAGGTAATCATACCGTTATCGCTCGGAAGTCTGATTTTAGCTTGTATAATGAAAAATTAGCGACTTATGAAAAAGGTGACATGTTTGATCATGATGCTGCGGTCGGCTTTATCAAGCTGTGGGGACTGCCAACGAAAGTTCATGCGGAAATTCATCAGAAAGAAAAGGTATATAAATAAAGTGATTTGCGGAGGTTCATCATCTGGGCTTCCGTAAATTCGTTACATAAAGGAGCGAATAATTCATGTCTAAGCTTTGGGGTGGACGGTTTACAAAATCAACGAATGAGCTTGTTGAATCATTTACCGCTTCCATTGATTTTGATCAACAATTTGCAATGGAAGATATTGAGGGAAGTATCGCCCACGTTACGATGCTCGCTGAGTGTGAGATCATTACCAATGATGAAGCATCAAAGATTATCAATGGCCTCAGAACTATTGAAGAAAAAATCAATGCTGGATTGATTGAATATTCGGTGGAACATGAGGACATTCATATGAACATCGAAAAAATGCTCATTGACGAAATCGGGCCTGTCGGTGGGAAACTCCATACCGGACGAAGCCGAAATGACCAAGTCGCAACTGATATCCATTTATATGTAAATAAAAAAACAAAAGAAATCATCAAACTGGTGACAACTGTGCAAACGGCATTTGTGAAACAAGCGGAAGCAAATATCGATGTCATTATGCCAGGGTATACACATCTTCAACGGGCACAACCAGTGTTATTTTCCCACCATATGCTTGCCTATTTCTGGATGCTTGAGCGGGATAAACAGCGTCTGGTTGATAGTTTGAAGCGGGTAAACTGGTCTCCGCTTGGTACCGGTGCCCTTGCCGGGACGACTTTTCCAATCAATCGTGAGCGTACTGCAGCGTTGCTCGGATTTGAAAACGTCTATCCGAACAGTTTGGATGCGGTTAGTGACCGTGATTTTATTCTGGAATTCTTAGCGATTGCCTCAATCATAATGACACATATATCACGACTTTCAGAGGAGCTTGTCACGTGGTCAAGTCAGGAATTTGATTTTATCGAACTGGACGACTCTTTCTGCACTGGTTCAAGTATCATGCCTCAAAAAAAGAATCCAGATGTGCCCGAGCTTTTGCGTGGGAAAACAGGACGCGTTCATGGAAATTTATTCGGATTGCTTACGGTTTTAAAGGGACTCCCGCTAGCCTATAACAAAGACATGCAGGAGGACAAAGAAGGACTGCTTGATACTGTAAAAACACTGGATGGTTCATTACGGTTGCTTGCACCAATGATCGAAACGATGAAAGTAAAGAAAGAAAAAATGTACAAGGCTGTTGACCAGGATTACTCCAATGCAACCGATATTGCCGACTACCTTGTTACAAAAGGTCTTCCATTTCGTCTGGCACATGAAATCATTGGTAAGATTGTTTTGTATGCGATCCAGCAGAAAAAGTATTTGTTGGGACTATCACTTGACGAATATCGATCATTTAGTGAACTGTTTGCGGAAGATATTTTTGAAGTGCTTCAGCCAAAACATGTGGTGGAGGCGCGCAATAGTACTGGCGGCACTGCAGAAAAGCAAGTACGTGAACAGTTGGAGCAAGCAAAGGCTTTAGTGGAATAGAATCAATTTAAAAATAACTCAGTCAAACTGGGTTATTTTTGTGGATAAGCAGGAAATTGTGAAGTGGAGGTTGAAACTATAATTATGCTGCAACTTTTGTGAAATAAAACTGGGTTTTTTGATAATCGTTAAAAGGAGATTGAATGTTGAGTACAAATCCAAAATTACCACTAACACGTGATGAAAAAGCAAGACTTCAAAAAGCTAAAATAAAAATAAGCGAAATACACTCGCTTAGCACGAATCAATTAGCACAAATACTGAATATCTCCGAAGACAGATCTCTAGTAGTTAAAGCATTAGCAGAATTTCAAACCGTTCCATCAATTGGCCATAAATTAGCTGAAAAATTGGTAAACGTTTTAAAGATTTATTCATTACAAGAAATTAAAGATAAGAATGGTGCTATTCTTTTTGATTCATAAAAAAAGAAATTAGGTGTATGGACGGATAGTTGTGTAGAAGACCAAATTCGCTGTGTCATTAACTTTGCTAACGAACCAAGTAGCGGTAAACAATGGTTTGATTTCACAAATGAAAGAAAAAGGTATCGTGAACTGTTTGGGTATCCAAAAGACAGACCTCAAAAAGCTTGGTATGAGAAAGAGTAATGAAGACAAATTATCATAATCCATAATCTGAATTATCGTTCCTTCGTGATAAAACAAATTTTTTATAAGCAGTAGTACTTGATCTAGAATAATTTTTATACGGAGATGTCATAGTTGGAAATTGAGAATACCGTGGAAAAATTCTTAAGTTCAAATAAACCCGATCTTTCTTCTATTAGGAAATATCATCTAGCACATCCAAAAATTTTTAACACATACTTCAATGGTTATTGCAAAAAAACAACTGAAAAAATGAAAGCTGCAATATATCGCTATTCTGAGGATTATTCCAGACTACAGGAAATTGCCAAGTTACTACCCGGCGTTATAAAAAATGTGGCAGGTAAAGGAAAGGATTACTTCGGTTTTTCACTTGACGTTCCAGTACATATCTTTGTTGGGTTATATGCCTCGAATGCGTTTGTCGATCATAAAACTGAAATCTATTTCGCTGTTGAAAAGCTGCATCAGGATCCAAAGTTATTAGAAGTAATCGTGGCTCATGAATTTGTCCATAGTTATCATTATCATATATTAGGGCGTGCGGGTATTGACTGGAATGCTATTAATTGGCTGGACGTCCGTATCTCTATGTATTTAGAAGGGATAGCTACGTATTTCTCTGAAAAACTGGTACCAGGTAATCCTAAAAGCGTTTATTTTTCTTATGATGAAAAGGGAGAGGATTGGTTTTCGTTTTGTCAGGAAAATTATATGAAGCTGGTGGAAGCTTTTAAGGATGAACTTGAAAATGGATCAGTAAACATGGAACAAGAATGGTTTAGGTTGTCAGGCGGGAAGCAATTCGGATATAGCCGACTTGGTTATTATTTAGGAACTTCATTTGTTCGGGATCTATGCAAAAGGTTAACTGCGAGCGAAGCATTAACACTATTAGCCAATGGGGACATCACAAACTCTGTCGACAATTGGTTTAAAGCTCAACTTTTGAATAAAGGGTAAAAGGGTATAAAAATGATGCTAACGGTATATATAGGTGTATTATACAAAAACGCTTGGAAAAACTTCATTTCCAAGCGTTTTACCGTTATTTCATTATCCGCTTTACCAGTGAATGAGCTATTTTACTTCTCGGGTAGCGTAGTGGGATATCGAATTTAGTCGTTTGCTTCATGATACTCTTCTTATGTGAAAATGTATCAAAACCGTATTTGCCGTGATATCCGCCCATTCCGCTATTGCCAACACCACCAAAAGGTAAATTTGGATTTGCCAGATGATAGAGTGTATCATTGATGCATCCGCCACCGAATGACAGCTGCTGCAGAACCGTTTCCTGATCACGCTCATTCTCGCCAAAATAATAGAGTGCGAGTGGTTTATCCATTTGTTTTAAAGTGGATATGACATCATCAAGCTTAGAAAATGTCAGTACCGGTAATAGCGGACCGAAGATTTCCTCCTGCATAATGGGATCTTCCCACGTCACCTTATCCAAAATCGTTGGCTCTATGCTGTTTTTATCTGTGTTAACACTTCCGCCATGAACGATTATTCCATTGGTTAGAAAAGCTTGTAATCTGTTAAAATGGTTTTCATTGACAATATGAACATAGTCTTCATTTTTTAACGGTTTCTTGCCGTAAAGCGATTTAATGTATTTTTTCATGGCTTTGAATAATTTTGGCTTCGCCTTTTCATGAACATACAAGTAATCCGGCGCAACACAGGTTTGTCCGGCATTGGTGAATTTACCCCAGACAATTCGTTTTGCTGCCAGATCAATTTCGGCATCC
The DNA here is from genome assembly GCA_014642895.1 of Lentibacillus populi. Classification (GTDB taxonomy): domain Bacteria; phylum Bacillota; class Bacilli; order Bacillales; family Amphibacillaceae; genus Lentibacillus_C; species Lentibacillus_C populi. Next base: position 151,715 of record BMJD01000004.1, on the reverse strand, counting down.
TGGTTAATAATTGCCGGGCTTTTGCCGCCCAATTCCAGTGTGACAGGAGTTAGGTGCTCACTTGCCTGACGCATGATTATTTTTCCAACGTTCGAACTTCCAGTGAAAAAGATATAATCAACAGGCTGTTTAACTAATTGTTCACTTATCGCTTTGTCACCCTCGACCACAGCAAAATAACGATGGTCAAATGTTGCAATGATCATTTCCGTAAACAACCCGGACATTGTTTCGGTAAATTCAGAAGGCTTCAGAATTACGGTGTTTCCGGCGGCGATTGCCCCAATTGCTGGTGCAAGCGCTAGCTGAAGCGGATAGTTCCATGGCGAAATAATTAACGTAACACCGTATGGCTCCGACATGATGTAGTTTTTTGTCCCCTTATGCGTCAGGGGAGCATCCACTTTTTCATCTTCCATCCAGCTTTTTAAATTTTTAAGTGCGAAGTCAATCTCGGTATATAAAAAGCCGAGTTCTGTCGTAAGTGTTTCATGTTTAGATTTGTTTAGATCCGTTTTCAATGCTTGATAAATTTGTGATTCATAGTTTTTCAACATGGCCTTCAGCTTTTTCAACTGCTGCTTGCGAAAAGCGTACGTTAATGTTTCCCCGCTCAAAAAGAAATCCCGTTGCTCTTTAATCAATCCTTGCACTCGTTCCATTTAATCACTCCTTGAATTTTTCGTCTTAATAGTCGTACGGAAAAAATCATTGGCAATTTCTGTGTTTGGAAAAATGCTGCAAGCTTCTTTTCGTAACAATACGTTGTCCGCTTTTTGGTAGCGTGACGAGATATGTGTTAATATGAGTCGTTTGACGCCAGCATCACGGGCGAGCATTGCTGCCTGGGCTGTCGTTGAGTGAAAATATTCATGGGCAAGATCTGCTTTTTCCTGATCAAACGTTGCTTCATGGATTAAGCAATCAGCGTTTTCCACAAATGTTTTGTTTTGTTCGGTATTTCTTGTATCCCCAAGAATCGAAATGATTCGTCCGGGCTTGTCGGGTCCGAGAAAATCCTTCCGATGAATCGTTTTTCCATCGGCAGTTGTGACGACCGCATTATCTTTAATTTGCTGATAAATTGGTCCGGGCTGGATGCCAGCTTCCTTTAAATTGTCCGCTAATAGCACACCTGGTTTATCCTTTTCCACGATTCGATACCCATAACAGGGAATTCCATGCTGTAATTTTTTACAGTAGACGGTAAACTGAACATCGTCAAACACCTTACCTTCCGATATCTCAACAATTTCGAGCGGATATTTAAGATGGGTCTCACTTGTTGTGAGACTTGTTTCAATAAACTCCTTGATCCCTTTAGGACCGTAAACAGTCAATAAATCATCTCCACCCTGGAAGGAGCGGCTGCTCAGGAAACCAGGAAGGCCAAAGATATGATCACCATGCATATGGGTGATAAAAATTTTGTTGATCTTCCGCGGCTTGAGCGATGTCTTCATGATTTGGTGCTGGGTTGCTTCCCCACAGTCAAATAGCCAGATGCTGTTCGCCTCCTGCAGCATTGTTAGCGCAATCGCCGATACATTACGTTCATTTGAAGGAACTCCTGCACCAGTACCAAGGAAAATTAATTCCATGATGACCTCCTCCTATTGCCAACCGCGTTCGTACTGGGTAGGTGCTTCCAATGCATAGCCTAGTTCATCGGCTGCTGCCTTTGCCCAATATGGATTTCTAAGTAATGCACGTCCAATAATGACAAGATCTGCCCGGTCATTTTGCACAATTTCTTCTGCTTGCAGTCCGCTTGTGATCAGGCCAACTGCACCGGTCGCAATAGCTGTTTCTTTTTTGATCGCTTCACAGCGTGGTACTTGATAACCAGGGTAGGAGTTGATTTTAGCTGGAACAACACCGCCGGAACTGCAATCAATTAAATCGATTCCTTGCTTTTTCATTTCACTTGAAAAATAAAGTATATCCTCCATTGTATTGCCAGCCTCATTGTATTCATCTGTTGAAATACGGACGAAAATAGGACCGTTCCACTCTGTTTTTACCGCCTCAATTATTTCTGATAAAAAACGGTAACGATTTTCCCGGGAACCGCCATAGTTATCTGTCCGCTGATTCGTTAAAGGAGATAGAAACTGATTTACTAAATAGCCATGGGCACCATGAATTTCTACAATATCAAATCCCGCCAATTTAGAGCGCCTTGCTGCTTGTTTAAACGCATCAATGGTTTGCTTAATATCTTCCTGGCTCATCTCTTTTGGTACTTTATAAGCGTCATTGAACTTAATCGCAGATGGGGCAAAAATATCCGATTCCAGCTCTGCCTTCCGACCAGCATGGGCAAGCTGAATGCCAGTTTTTGCACCATAGGCGTGAAGATGTTCGTTTAATTCCGTTAATCCGGCAACATGTTCATCTCCCCAAATTCCTAAATCCTCTGCAGAAATTCGTCCTTCAGGCTGAACGGCAGTCGCCTCAGTAATTACTAATCCTACCTGACCAACTGCCCGGCTAACCAAATGGGTGAAATGAAATGGTGTAATAATCCCGTCTTGTTTGAAGACCGAATACATACACATCGGCGACATCACAATCCGATTTTTTAGTTCAACATCTTGAAAGGTTATTGGTGAAAATAATTTTGCCATTAATACATCCTCCTAATTTAATTTGTTTGATGGAATTGTTTTCGTTGTTCTAACCCCAGATCAGGTACATCGGTAAAAATACCATCAGTTTTTAAAGCAAAGCACTTTGCCATCTTAATTGGCCGGTTAACGGTATAAACACGAACCTTTATTTTTTTACGCCGACATGCATCAACGAGTGATGGGGTAAGCAGCCGATATTTGATATGAAGCGCATTCGCTCCGATCCTTTTTGCATCATGAACAAGATTTCGATTTCTCCTTGATGTTAATAAGGCAATCTCGACATCACTGAATAGGTCTTGCATTCGTTGTACGCTGACGGGGTTAAATGTTGAGAGCGTTGTACGATCTAATAATTGATAAGACTTTAGCATATCGTATACAATTGTTTCCAAGTTCTTATAATCTATTTTAGTATTTTTTAACTCAATATTTAAATATAACGGCCTGGGTTTGATCCATTGCAGGAATTCATCTAAAGAAACGATCTTCGTTCCAGTATATTTTTTGGAAAACCAGGAACCAGCATCCAATTTTCTCAGCTCAGCAAACGTAAAATCTTTAACAAACCCTCTTCCGTTGGCTGTTCGCTTTACATGTTCATCATGAATTAGGACAGGAATATTGTCTTTTGTTAGCTGGACATCGGTTTCAATTCCATCTGCACCAAGCTTATACGCTAGTTTAAAAGCGGGCATCGTATTTTCCGGCGCAAGTCGTGATGCACCACGATGCGCGATAATGTTTGTAGTCAAAAGTTTCACCTCACGTTCGATTGTGTTGCAATTTTAACGAAAAGTCAATTTTCAGGGAGGAAATCTAGATGAAAAACTGGCAAACGAAAGAGGCGCTAACGGATCTATTATGTTCACTCGTTTCCCATCAAAGTATTACTGGAAGTCCCGCAGAAATTGCCCTTCCAGAGTATCTGCATCATTTGCTCATGCAAACAGAATACTTCCAGCAGCATCCTGAACTTCTAACGTTACATCCATTAGACGATGGCAGAAGATTGTTAACGGCGCTCGTTAAAAAGGGAAATGCAAGAAAGACAGTAATATTATTAAGCCATTTTGATGTCGTGGAAGTTGAGGATTATGGTTCGCTTAAGAATCTTGCCTTCCGTCCAAAGGAACTAACAAAAGAGATGGAACATATTAAGGGAGAACTCCCGGAACAGGTGCAGCAGGATCTAGCATCGGGTGAATGGCTGTTTGGCAGGGGAACAATGGACATGAAAGCAGGCCTTGCACTCCATTTAGCCATGCTTGAAAAAGCAATGAACAATGAATTTGACGGCAATATTCTGTTGTTGACGGTCCCGGATGAAGAAGTTAATTCACAAGGGATGCTGACCGCCCTTCCCGTATTGAAGCAATTAAAAGCACAAGAAAACGTAACGTATAATGCTTGTTTAAACAGCGAACCAATGTTTAGCAAATATCCAGGAGATGATCATTATTATGTATATACAGGATCGATCGGAAAAGTGCTTCCCGGCTTTTACTGTTATGGGAAAGAGGCTCATGTTGGGGAGCCGTTTTCTGGTATCAACCCGAACCTGATGATCAGTTTTCTTTCTCAGCATTTGGAATTGAATGAAGCTTTTATTGAGAAAATCGGTGATGAGGTAACACCACCGCCAACAAGTCTGATGCAGCGCGATTTAAAAGAGGCATATTCGGTACAGATGCCAAATGCGGCGATTGCGATGTACAATGTGTTGTATTTAAAACAGCCTTTCCATGAAATAAATACAAAACTATTAATGGCTGCTAAGGAAGCGGGCCAAGACATTGAAGCTTATGTGAAAGAAAAAGCCAGCTATTTTTCCGATGTGGCGAATGACTTTTCGTTGCCCGATTTTCAAGTAACCGTTTTGATGTATGAGGAATTATATGGCGAAGCTGTTAAACGCTATGGTCAAAAGGAAATTACGAGACGGCAAAATCTATTGGTCAGCAAGCGGGAACATGGGGACCGTGATTTTTCTACACTGCTTGTACAGGATTTGGCGTCATTGTGTAAAGATTTAGGCCCAATGATTGTTTTGTTTTATAGTCCGCCATTTTATCCTGCTGTATCATCCTATGGTGATCCGTATATAAAAAATGTCATTGATCATACAATAGAACAAACCCGTAGTTCATACAATATACATTTAACGGTCGCCGAATTTTTTACCGGGTTATCCGATTTGAGCTATGTTGGTCCGCCATCAGCTAAAAGCAGTAAGCTCAGTCAATTGACAACAAATATGCCGCTAAAAAATAATGGATTTATTTTTCCGGAAGAGGTGATAGAGGAACTGACCATGCCGGTATTAAACATTGGCCCGCTTGGCAGGGATCCGCACCAATGGACCGAGCGCCTGGAACTAACATACAGCTTTGAGTATTTGCCGGATATTTTAACAAGTGCGATTAAACGGTTGCTTAATTAGGTTGAACATAAGTGACAAAAACGGGGAAAAAGGGTAAGATAGAGATAAATGAATGACCATTCACTTTGGGGGCATATTGATGAAAGTTTTACATGATACGATTACCAAAATAACAATCCCAACACCATATGCAGTAGGGGATGTACATGTTTATCTTTTAAAAGGTGATACATTGTCACTTGTTGATGCAGGTGTGAAAACAAAAGCAGCGTGGGAGGCACTAGTAGCCCAATTAAAGCAGCTTGGCTATGCACCAAATGATATTGAACAACATATTTTGACCCACCATCACCCGGATCATATCGGGCTAGTAGGCGAATTTCCAAGGGCTTACTCAATTGTTGGCCATCAGTATAACGAACCTTGGCTAACCAGAGATAAAGCATTTCTGAAAAAGTATGAGCAATTTTATAAAGATTACTTTGCATTATCCGGGGTTCCCAACAAGTATTTAGAGAAGTTGGATAAATTAAAAGCACCACTGGCACTGATCGGTGAGGGAGAGTTAACGGTGGAGCTTAATGAGGGGGATCGTTTACCTGGCCATGAAGAATGGCAGGTGATAGAGACAAAGGGCCATGCGCAAAGCCATTTATCTTTTTACCGTGAAGCGGACGGATCGTTTATCGGTGGTGACCATTTGCTCAGATCTATTTCGCCGAATCCGATTTTAGAGCCGCCGCATGATGGGGAAAAGGAGCGTCCAAAGCCACTGCTGCAATACCGGGCCAATTTACGGAAGTGTCTGAAATTGGGGGTTAACACTGTTTATCCTGGACACGGAGAAATTTTTTCGAATGTGGATGAGTTGATTCCAATGCGCATGAAAAAACAGGAGCAAAGAGCAAAAAAAGTGTTTGACATCCTCCAGGAAAAAGAACAGACACCTTTTGCCATTTGTCAGCAGCTATTTCCGAAAAAATTTGAAGAGCAGCTTGATTTAACGATTTCCGAAACGATTGGGCAGCTTGATTTTTTGGAAGAAGAGGGTAAGGTAACAGTAAGAATGGATGACGGTCAACTTTTTTATCAAGTGAAATAGGTGATGTCTGTGGAGACAAACGTACGTAACAAATCAATTATTATAACGGGTGCATCAAGCGGAATCGGTGAGCGTATCGCGTGGCATATTGCTGAAAATGGCGGGACACCGATTATGATCGCTCGGTCGATTGATAAACTGGAGAACCTGAAAGAAAAGCTGCAACGGTCATTTGATATAACCGCACATGTATATCAGGCTGATATAACAGATAGAGATGCGTTTTCGAATGTGATACAGCAAATTTTGCTGGAACATAAAAACATCCATGGGCTAATAAACAATGCTGGGGCAGGAGTATTTGACTATGTGGAAGATATCAAAATGGAAGATATAGAGCGAATGTTTCAATTAAATGTCTATGCGTTAATCCAGGGGACACAATTGTTACTTCCGCATTTTTCGGCGAACCGGCGCAAATGTCATATTGTCAATATTGCCTCGCAAGCAGGGAAAATTGCAACACCGAAATCAGCCGTTTACGCTGCGACAAAACATGCCGTGCTCGGTTTTACTAACGCATTGCGGATGGAGGTCGCCGGAAAGGGAATTTATGTAACAGCTGTTAATCTAGGCCCAGTAAAAACAAACTTTTTTAAAACGGCAGATCCAAGCGGCAGTTATCAGAAAAGCGTTTCCCGTTACATGCTTGATCCGGATAAGACGGCAAGGAAAGTGGTAAAAAACCTGTTTAGAAAAAAGCGGGAGATTAATTTACCACACTGGATGGAAGCCGGAAGCAAGTTCTATCAATTATTTCCAGGTGTGATGGAGGTTTTGTTGCGGAAGCAGTTTAATCGGAAGTAAATGAATCTTTCGCAAAAATTTATTATTTTGAATAGACATGCTATAATATGTTTAAACTATACATCTATTATTCGAAAAGGAGTATCTGTATGACAGATATAATAAATGATGAAAATATGTCCACTTTAACATTAAAGGAAATACAAAATCGAATAAGGCAAAATTCCTATAGAAGCCAACGGGCAATGGAACAGATTACATTAGGTATTTACAATAAGAACCTAAGAAAAGGTCGAGTTCGCCCAAAAAATCCAACTGAAGCTAAAATCCTAGATGGTTTTTCAAGAAGGTAGTTGATTTATGGATGAAAAAATAGCAATTGAGAAATTAAGAGGTATTAAGAATATACCAAAATTTGAGGCGATGTTGTTAACTGCATCCGTTATCACGCAACTGTTAGATAAGCAAAATATAAAACCAATCATTGTGGGTGGGCTGTCCGTTGAGATCTACACACAAAATGAATATACAACCAGGGATATTGATTTTGTTTCGGATGGTTATCAACAAATATCAAATATTCTTTTTACGTTAGGATTTCAAAAAGAAGGTAGATATTTTTATCACGAAGGTTTGGAAATAGCTATAGAAATTCCTGCAAGTGATTTAGCTGGGGATTATAGTAGAGTTACAAAATTAGAAATAGACGATGAAAATTACGTATATGTGATTTCTGTTGAAGATATTATAATGGATCGCTTACGTGCCGCTGTTCATTGGAAATCCGTGGAAGATCACTTCTGGGCGGCAAAAATGCTTGCAAGTAATTTTACCTCAATAGATAAAGGTTATTTGTTCAGTCAAACAGAATCGCCTAAAGAAACTGAGTTACTGAATGAATGGATGGAGCAACTGGAAAGAGATTTTAATGAATAAGCTCAACTTGAAACTTTGAACGGATGTATAGGTAAGCCCTCCCTTTATGGTAGGGCTTCTTTGTTAGAATTTCTTAAAACAAATAAAAGACAATCAAGTATTTGTATTCGACTTCTTCATCGATTCCCTGGTTAAGCGATGGTTATTTAAGCCTTTGTCGCTAAAAGCATTATCGCTATTCAAATGATCTTCAACTAACCCGCCGTTCAGATCGTCATTTCCGCTACTCGGGTTTCGTTCTTGCTTTTTATTATTTTCCATTATCATTTGTCAATTCTCTTTTTTAATTTGCGGAATAAGGACAATTTCATACGTTCTCGTGTAAAACAGTCCCCTTATCATATTCCTTTCTGCTTTGGTTAACCTATCGGTAGGAGGTGGAAGGATTGGCGAATAAAAAAGATAATAACGAAGAAATGCAAGAAAACATTAATGTTGAATTAGGTGGTATGGGTCTGTATGGAACGACATCCAATATGGAAATTGCCGGCTACAAGGCATCTGGTGATATTGAAAATGCTGGCAGATTGGATAAAGGTTTCCAAAAAGAGGAAGGTCATCGGGGCGCAACAGCCTCGTTAAAAGGGAAGCATCAACGGGATTAGTTTTACCTTGAAATGAAATACAGCCGCATTCCAGTTAAGGAGTGTGGCTGTATTGTGAAGGGTTTTTTAGTAATCCAGATACCTTAAAATCTCTTCATTATCGTTGATAATAATAATTTTATTTTTGTAAATTTTATCTTTAACGAAGTTTGGTATTGATTGTTGATTATAACCTACCGATTTTAAGATGGTAAATTCGGATTCCACTGTTTTGGATTTAGGATAACAGTGTGATATCCGTACAAAATAACACGATGGAGGTGTATGCAAAATGGATAAGAAGATGAAGAAGGATTTAAATGTAAATGGCGGGATAAGTGACGAGCAAGCTGTAAGGGGAAAACTGTCAAGGCAATTTGATCATGAATTTGCGAATGAACCGCTAACAGAGGCTGAAAAATTTAATAATAAAAAAACGAAGAAACGGCAGTGATAAGCAGTAAGATAAAAAGCAGTAGCCACAGCATACGGGAATATTTTATGTTGTGGCGATCCTCGTCATGTCTTAAGCAGGAATTTTGAAACGAAACCATCTTTCCTATCAGGATGCTAAGGGGGCTAATTTTCATTATCGATTTCGTTTGGTCTTATACTTTTTTCCATCGAAGCCAAAAGAATGAGTTTTTGAATGTTTACATTCCATAAATCCGTGGTATACTGTACATAGAAAGTATCATACAGCATAATATATAAAAAACCGTTCCATGCTGGTACATGGAACGGTAGCAATGACAGAACCCTTATCAATTGAGGGCGGCTCATTGTCCAGAAAAAAAGATCTCCCGAACAGAGCGGTTAACTCAGAGGGGAGGTCTTATTTCTTGTTGGACATAATCATTGCTACCAGTGTCCCAAACAAAATCATCAGGGACAAAGCCTGATAGGTTGATTCGTCCATGGCGTCACCTCCTTCCGTCCTGACATTGAACAAACCAATGGCTAACGACGGGTTACAGAGATGAGCCACCCTCCCTTGAGAAGTCAATCATTGCTTAGCCAATTTAACATAGTAATGATAAATCCAGTGAAAAATATAATGCAATTTGTTATTTTTAAAAAATAATGATCGCTTCAAAACATGTATTTTTTAGATATAAACAGAATATGTAATAAGGAGAGATACCTTCTCTGAAAGGGAAGATCAAAAAACGGAATATAATCAAATGAAGTCAAGACTTGTCCTTTGACTTCATTTGATTCATTCACAATTGGAGTTTCATCAGGTTTCCAAGCAAGTCATGCATGTAAGGCTTGTCCAGATTTTTAGCCTTTTCTCCCTTTATCAAATGTTTCATGAATAACGTCAATCACATCTTCTTTATCATTATGTTTTATCATTTTCTATCATCCTTTCCATTATTCATTTTTCCAACTGTGAGGTGATTTATACGTGAAAACAGTGACAATTCAACTGAAAGATGAGACTTATGATCAACTGAAGGAAATAACGGAGTTGGAAAACCTGATTAATCGACATCGGGACAAGAATCGAAACGATGATTATAAACTGGAAGAATTTATTGTTGGTTGTATCAAGGAGAAAATCGAACAAATCAAACAGTTTGACATGGTTAACCCGTTCTCGGAGGGCGATCGTCAACCTGTCATTAAAAACCGATTTAAGGAGATAGCTAAAAATAAAAATATCTATATAAAGGATATTGCCGATCAATTGAAAATGAAGCCGCCAAATATAAGCAAAATTTTTAACAATATATCCCAGCCGCGTTTGGAACTGTTTATTAAAATTTGGATGGTTCTAGGATGTCCGCCGTTACATAAATGTATTTACGTTGATGAAGAATCGCTTTAGATGCTTCGTCTTTTTTTTGCATAATTTTTAAAAAAGTGGAATAGGACAAGCTAGTTCGCCCATACCATTAAATATAATTATTTTTTGGAAAAGTTATCAAAAACATTATGAAATAATTTGGTTGCTGGATAAAACGGAAATAGAAGGAGGGTGATGCTAAAAATTTGCAGCTATTCATTGATGATGAAATGAGTTAATAAACATATGAAGCGACTTTACCACGCTTACGATACAGGAATCGGATAAAACAGCACAACTCCTTTAAGTTAAAAGGGAAAGGGAGATGCAAAATGTCTGTATTCGAGACGCTTGTACTGATGATATCGTTTGCAACATTGATGGTCGCGGTATTGTCGGAGCAAAAGAAATAACCCCATAAGCAGCATAATCATTAATAAAACCGATTAGTGATTTGCAGCACTATTCGGTTTTATTATTTTTAAACAATAAGCGCTTTAGTAGTGGCAAGCTAATTATAAGGTTTAGTATGGTTGACGAGGTGAATGCAACAATGGGGAAGCGTAAGAAAAAGAAATCCAACACGCCCAGACATAAGCGGATGAAACGACCACAACGATTACAAGCTGCCAGACACTGGATCCCAAAGTATGACGGCAAAAATCTTGTAAAAGGTTACAGCAAGCATTTTGGGGTAAATAAACTTTGTGCTGTCAAAGAGTTAGAAATGCTAGGTTACACGTATAGTTCTGCATACAAACAACAATTGAAAGAGAATGAATTACAAAAGCAACGGACCGCTAAAAAACGAAAGGCACGTAAACAAATGGAAACGGAAGAAGAATGGGATGGTTTTAGTAATGAAACATTTGCATTTATTGCCGGCTATACATCAGGTGGTGTCCCTTTTGGTACAACATGGGAAGAATTAGAGAACACTACGGATGACATGGATAAACTTCCGGAACCTGATGTTGATTCATTATATGGGGATAGAAATACAAAAAATAAATTTGATATTAATGATGACGACTTACCATTCTGAAGGATGTAACACTGTGTAATTTGTAAGCAGCGCCTAATTCTGTTATTATTTTATTAAAGAAATTTTAAATAGTATTTAAATACGTGTACGAACGCCAATTCCGTGGTATACTATACATAGAAAGAATAACATAGCATAGAATATAAAAACCGTTCCATGCACCAAACATGGAACGGTGCAATGACTTAACCCGTCAAAAGGGGCGGCTCATTGTCCGAAGAAAAGATCTCCCGACTAGAGCGGCTAACTCAGAGGGGAGGTCTTATTTCTTATTGGACATAATCATTGCTACCAGCGTCCCAAACAAAATCATCAGGGACAAAGCCTGGTAGGTCTGTTCGTCCATGGCATCACCTCCTCCCGTCGTGACATTGATTATCCAATGGCTTCCGACGAGCAACAGAAGTGAGCCACCTCCCTTGAGAAGTAGAATTATTGCTTAGCCAAATAATTATAGCTTATTCATGATGTATAAAGTTAAAATTTTAAAAATAATTGGCCATTAAATAAGGACATGACATTCAATTAGCGGTGTCATGTTTTTCCAATTGATACAGTGATATTTACAGTTTAGAATAGCCCCAAAATAAAGAGGATATTCTGATTAATGTGTAGAAAAGATATATAAAGGCTATGCAGTACATGACATATTGTGAAAAAGAGGGATCTGGAATGAATTTTGATGCGATAACAAAATTAAAAAATGAGCTGGATCAATACAGACCGCTTCCGCCGGAGGTTGTACAAAACCTCACTGAAGTTTATCGGGTAGAATGGACGTATAATTCAAACGCCATAGAAGGAAATACTTTAACACTAAATGAAACAAAGATTGTACTGGAAGAAGGACTAACCATTGGTGGAAAAAGGCTTCAGGAACATTTGGAAGTGATCAATCATGCCGAAGCCATTGATTTTGTTGAACAATATGTAAATGTGAACCGGACTATCAATGAAAATGTCCTTAAGAAGATTCATTATCTCATACTGAAAACGATCGATGATAAAAATGCTGGAAGGTATCGACAGGTTAATGTCAGGATTTCTGGTAGTAGACATACTCCTCCACATTTTCTGCAAATCCAGGATGAAATGGATGCATTATTTAATTGGTATGAAGAAAATAAAAATAAGCTGCATCCCGTGGAACTGGCTGCATTATTTCATTTTAAATTTGTCTATATTCATCCTTTTTCCGATGGGAATGGGCGAACTGCAAGATTAATCATGAATTTAATTTTAATGAAAAATGGGTATCCGCCCGCAATTGTGAAGGCGGAAAGTGAACAACGACTTCACTATTATCAATCGTTAGAGATGGCAAGTTTGCAACAGCATGTAGAACCATTTATCAGGTTGATTTCTGAGTGCGCTGCTAATAGTTTAAAGAATTATTTGGATACACTTAGATAACATACATCTCACTTGATAAAAGATAGGAGATTAATAGTCCACACCAACCTTTTCATTGTCTTTCGCGTTCGTTTGTATTATCATTTATAGTGTTTAGTTAAAGATTGTGTTTATTTGTGAAATGAATCACTTGATAAATTGCGATTTGGGAGTACCGTTTCCATAGCGCAATTCAAATTTAAACTGGTTAGCAGGAGAGATTAACATTGAAAATAGGAATAGACAAAATAGGTTTTTATGCACCACATCTTTATGTAGATATGAACAAATTGGCGGTCAGCAGAAACGTGGAACCGGAAAAGTATACGATCGGAATTGGACAGGAGAAAATGGCGCTTGCTCCAATTACGCAGGATTCCGTTACAATGGCGGCAAATGCGGCACTGAAAATTTTGGACGAAGAGGATAAGAAAGCAATCGACTTTGTTATTTTTGGGACGGAGTCAGGTATTGATAATTCCAAGTCTGCCGGAGTTTATGTCCATGATTTATTGGGGCTTAACCCATATGCCCGATCGATTGAAGTGAAACAGGCCTGCTACGGGGCGACTGCCGGCATCCAAATGGCAAAAGGTCATATTGCGCTGAATCCGAAGAGCAAGGTATTGGTATTAGGTTCAGACATTGCGAGATATGGGCTGAATACATCGGGAGAAGCAACCCAAGGAGCGGGTGCGGTTGCCATGCTAATCAGCGCAGATCCAAAAATCATGACGCTTGAAGAAAATAGTGCCTTTTTAACTGAGGATATTATGGATTTTTGGCGCCCAATACACGCTGACAAAGCATTTGTAGACGGCAAATTTTCTAATGAACAGTATATTGCATTTTTTAACAAAGTCTGGAACCAGTATAAGGCGAAGTCAGGTCTTGAGTTAAGCGATTTTGAAGCGATCTGTTATCACTTGCCATATACGAAGATGGGATTCAAGGCATTGAAGACAGTTTTGGATGAAGGTACGGACGAAGACAGAGAGCGGTTACTTGCAAACTACAAAATCAGCACGCAATATAATCGAAATGTCGGGAATATTTACACCGGTTCATTGTACTTAAGCCTGCTTTCCCTTCTTGAACTGAACGAAAACTTGCAAGCCGGTTCAAGAATCGGACTGTTCAGTTACGGATCCGGAGCGGTAGGAGAATTTTTCAGTGGTAAGTTGGAGGAAAATTACCGTGAGCATTTGCATGTAGTAGAGCATGAGCAGTTATTTTCCTCAAGAATAGAGATAACCGTTGCAGAATATGAGGAAATTTTTCAGGAAACATTGCCAGTTGACAGTTCAACAATGGAATTGGACCTGGAGAAAGATCCCGCAACAATTTGCTTGGCAGGGATAACGGACAATAAACGCCAATATGTGAATAAGGTTTTTGGGAAGGTTCCTGTGATGAAATAAACCATAGCAAATTTGCTATGGTTTTTTCTATCAGCACTATTTATCAATGTAATTTAAGCGTGAAATCAACGTAAATTAACGGAATCTCGACGTGCAAACCGCTGGCTCTCTTTTTGAACTGACACATTTTAATGAAATTGATATAATATAAAAAAGTTTATGTTCTTTTGTCCGGAGGGTAATAAGAAAGGAGTAACTGTAAAATGGATTTAACGATCGAATCTCTACCAGAAAACGAAATTTTAGCCATTTTGCGGGCAGCTGATGAAATTATTGCAGAGGGGGGTAGAACGCTGCTTGCGAAAATTTTAAGAGGGTCACGGGAGAAAAAAGTACTTGCATTGGAATTGGACAAATGTCCAGTCTATGGTTATTTCAAACCTGAAAAAACGGATAACGTGATGGAGAAAATAGATTGGATGATTGTTCATGATTTTCTGGATATTCAATACTCCGGAAAACTACCGATGATTATATTTACCGATCGAGGCTGGCACATTGAACGTGATCGACGGGCAGATGAATTTTTGGCAGAATGGGACAGGTGGCTGGAAGAGAACAAACCTGCACCAGACATGACTTATTTAAAAGACCGCAATCGTAAAATGATTTTATTGCTGCTGGAAAAAGCCAGGGAGTCAGGTAATAAAAGATACATTTCTTATTTGGAAGCCTGGGAGAAAGTAGATTATAAAAAAGTACGGGCTGAAATTCGGAGAACAATCGATACTTTGGAGTCTGGCCAACCAATTGACTTGAACAATGCCCAACAAAGACAAGCAGAAATCAATGAAGCAATGAAAGGTTATACTCCGCATGATTTGATTTTGAAGTGCTGGGATTGCGGCAAACGGTTTACCTTTACTGTCGGTGAACAGAAGTTTTATAAACAAAAAGGCTTCTCAGACCCTAAAAGATGTGAAGAGTGCCGGCTCGAACGGAAATTGCTTGGGGGATTTTTTTAGATTGTTGTTATTAAATAATGGGCGAGAATGGATGGGACGGATGGTAACTTGGAAAAGTACTATCACTATTTACAGAATCATTTGGTATTTCCTTTTCGAGCCTCATATAAAGAAGAAGCTGGTCCATTATCTGTTTCCAAATACGATGTAAATTGTCTTCGTTTGGATCAAGAGATGAAATATGAAGAATTTTATATTCCAAGAAACCTATAATCTATCAAGAGGAGTGCGGGAGAGTTGATGGTTAATCCGGGAAAAAAGAACGATATGTGGGATGCGGAACTTTATGATGGAAAACATGCATTCGTTTCAACGTATGGAAATGACTTAATTAACGTATTGGAGCCGAAAAAAGGCGAAGCTGTCCTTGATCTCGGCTGTGGAACCGGAGATATAGCAAAGAGACTGTATGATTTTGGTGTTCATGTTACTGGGATTGATAAATCGAAAAATATGATCTTGCAGGCTCAGCGCAAATATCCCAATATAACATTCCAGGTTGGAGATGCAACAGAATTAAAATTTCGTGAAACGTTTGATGCTGTATTTTCAAACGCCACACTGCACTGGATAAAAGCTGCAAATGAGGCGCTATGTTGTATATTTGATAGTTTAAAAAAAGGTGGCCGTTTCGTGGCTGAGTTTGGCGGAAAGGGAAATGTCCAGACAATAACCAGTGCTATTAGAAAGCAATTTCAAATTTTAGAATTGACCTATTGTGAGGAACGTTTTCCCTGGTATTTCCCTAGCATTGGTGAATATACAACTTTAATGGAGCAGGCGGGGTTTAAAGTAATTTTTGCCAGACAATTCGAAAGGCCAACACCACTTGAAGGAATGAACGGTTTGAAAAACTGGATTGATATGTTTGGAAAAACGATGTTTGCAGGATTGGACAATGGAACTGTCACTAAAATAGTTACCAACGTTGAGAATGATTTGGCAAAAGCTATTTTTCATGATCAGCATTGGATTGCCGATTATCATCGAATTAGGGTCATGGGAATAAGGGAATGATACGGAAACACAGGAGCAGGTAATGCCCGTGCCACCTGGTTATTTTCTGTCCATTGCTTTCCCGGAAAACCCCGTATAGACAAGACATGCAATAAACGCAATCGCTGTAACAATAATGGCAAAAACTAATCCAATTGCACTCATGAACGTATCTTCACCTGGATAGGCAGGTTTCAGGCTCATGAAGCCATAAATAAAAACAATTGTCAAAATAAGATAAAAGCTGCTGCCGATAAATCCTAGCTTGAGGCGGTTCTTTTTTGTTCCTTGCCAAGCCTTGTTCACCACAATCCAAGAGAACACACTGGAAATAACGGCAAACAGCATGATAACCCAATGGATGTAAGGGATCGGCAAGAAAGTAAGAACATAAAGCAGAAGACATGTGAAAAAGAATAGTACCGCATTTAATGCGAACAGAAACATTCCTGCAGTCCACGTTTTTTGAAACCATTTTGCGTTTTTAAGCTTCTTTACAAACTTGTTTTTATTTCCAAACATATCTATTATTAGTGCTTTGAAAAAAATAATGATTAACATAATAATAAGGCCGATAAGCAAGATTGAGGACACGATTGCAACACTCCAATCCACTAGTAATTTTTGTATCAACGTTTATGAACTGTACTGTTTTTTCCTTAAAAGACTAAAAATGTAGAACAAGCTGTGCTGCCCAATGATTATATCAAGGATCATGTAAAATACTTGAAAATCATTAATCGCATGGGAAATGACCACTCTTGATTTAGTTGAATTCGCCATTAATATTCCCCATGTCTGTTAATAGCATTTAAACCTATACTAGCATAATTGTTTAATGAATGTTATCCGAGATATCATTTTCGTTTGTACCTTAAAAAGAAAAATGATTTTTAAGGTAAATGTATTCATTATAAAGGGGTTAGTTTAGTGGTAGAAGTTTTGATTGAGAGGCGAGACAAATTCATGTTCCAATAATACATTCGATTAACGCGCATTTGGGGACAGGGAAGGTCCCCAATGAATGTAGTTCAATTTACTGCGCATTAACCTCTATCGCGCCGTCATAAATTTCATTAAAGACCTTCGCAAATGCATCAACCGTGTTCTTTAGCTCTTCCTTCGTATTATCAACACCCCCCATTTCGATTAGGAGCGAATGATTGGAAATATCCTGATTATATACACCATTACCCTCAAATTTTGACTTTGGATATATTCCTCTGCTTATGCCAGGATATTTTGCTTCCAATTTTTCATTGATTTTCTTTGCAAATGCCAAATTATTTTCATAGTTTTCATGCTCAACGCCGACCACAAAATATAATTTAGCATATTTTTTTCCGTTAATTGTTGCCGTTGTTTTATCTTTTCTAGCCGCGTCCCGGTGAATATCAATAAAGTATTCCATGCTTTTATGCTGGGCGACAGCTGTTTGTACAAATTCTCGTGTTAGATCATAGGAATTATCCGAGTCCCATCCCTTATCGTGCAAAGCCTGTCCCATGTTTACTTTATTATGGAATGTGCTTATCCCATAATGTTCCAATTGTTCCGTTAACATAGAACCAACAAGAACAACATTTTCATCGTTATCAACACTTGATGAAACACTAGGCTTCACATCTTCCTCTATCAGCGGCAGAAACCCTTCCCAGCTGTGTGAATGGTAAATATATACAGAAGGATTGGCTGGATTTTTCTTATTTTTGTTGTCAGGAGCTGACTCCTCATCTTCATTTGGATCCTCACCGGCTAGCAATTCATCAAAATTTGGTGGTGGTGACTCTTGTGGCATATCGCCATCGTTTACTTTTTCACCAGCAATATACCTTCCGGATTTCGCGAGATGAACTCCGGGTATCTCCTGCAAAAAAGAGGTTGCCAGATTATCGATTTTAATCCCTGTCAGAGATTCGATAGCTACATTTGATAGGGAAGGTGTGCTTAACTCATCGCTAAATGTATCCTCGAATTGGGGAATTTGATCACCTAGCATATGGAGAAATATATTGGTAAATGTCCCTGATTTTGTTAACTGTTCGAGGCTTTGCGATTGAAAGACTTTAACTTGCAACGAGCTGATGATTACGATTGCAGCAAATGTCAGTACAATAAAACCAACTATTTTTGTTAGCAAATGGAGTTTGCTTTTTTTATTATAATTAGTCTTCATCATTTTTCACCTCACGTTTAAATCTATGAAAATGGAAATACTAATAGAAGGGGTATTCGTAATTTTTCAGTGTATCCCCAGTGATTGGTTTATTAGCTCCATGGATCGCTGGGGCAGCAATGGCATTCATTCAGTAAGTGTCGTTTCCAACTCCCTTGGCGTAAAAAAGGGTAAAAATATAAGAAACAATCCTTTGAAGGGGGGTGAAATGGAATGGAAAAGTTGACGCTTGATGTAAAAGGAATGACATGTGGCCATTGCAAATCATCTGTTGAAGGTGCACTAGGTGAGCTAAACGGCGTAACGAATGTTGAGATAAATTTAGCCACTGGTAAGGTAGACGGTACGTATGACGATACAAAGGTTACCGTTCAAGACATGCGTGAAGCAGTAGAAGATCAAGGTTACGATGTTGTAGCATAACTTAAATAATGGCTGATTCCTTTCCGGAGATCAGCCTGTTCAAGTTGTCAATAGTCGAACAGAAAACAGCAATCATGTAAAAGCATAAATGATCAAATTGCAGTTTACTGGATTTTTATAATTTGCATTTACTGATTAAAATTGTTTGTTATATACGGTACAGGGGTAAATTATTTAAAAGTCCAGAAGATGATTAGTACACTTTGAATGAAATATCAGTTAAAAAAGAAAAGCTATAATAATTATCAAGGAGAGATAAGCTTGGCAAACCATGATAATAAAACACGCAAACATAGTGAGCACGAACATCACGCTCACGAAGAATATGGACCGTACAGCCATAACGGCCATGAGCAACACAATTATCATGAGAATAGCAATCATGAGGGGCATGGTCATCACGGCCATCATGGTCATGGAGATATGGTGAACGATTTCAAGAAACGATTTTATGTTTCCCTGATTGTTACGATTCCAATTCTAATTTTGTCGCCAATGATCCAAAGTTTTATTGGTGTGGATTGGCAATTTCCGTATACCCAATATATTTTGTTTGGGCTTGCTACATTTATCTTTTTCTATGGTGGCTGGCCATTTATTAGTGGCGGGATTAGTGAATTAAAAGACAAAAACCCTGGAATGATGACGCTTATAGGTCTTGCCATCTTGGTTGCATATGTCTATAGTTCGCTCACTGTATTTGGCCTGGCGGGAAAAGACTTTTTCTGGGAACTAGCTACACTAATCGATATTATGTTATTAGGGCACTGGATTGAAATGCGTTCGGTAATAGGCGCATCCAACGCACTGGAAGAACTCGTCAAACTTATGCCTAATGAAGCCCATAAACTGGATGAAAATGATGAGGTACGAGATGTGCCGGTATCTGATTTAAAAAATAAGGATAGGGTTCTTGTAAAACCTGGTGAGAAAATTCCTGTTGATGGAACGATTACTGATGGCAAATCGGCTATTGATGAATCAATGCTGACCGGAGAATCTGTGCCCGTTGAAAAAAATAAGGGTGATGAAGTAATCGGCGGTTCGGTAAATAAGGAAGGATCGCTAACAATACAGGTTGAAAAAACGGGCGAAGATTCATATCTATCCCAGGTTATAACACTGGTAAAAGAAGCACAAGAATCAAAGTCCAGAACACAAGATATTACAAACCGAGCAGCAAAATGGTTATTTTATGTTGCCCTGGCAGCAGGTTTTATCACGTTGTTCATCTGGCTAATCCTGGGGTATTCTTTTGATGTTGCCCTTGAGCGAATGGTTACCGTGATGGTTATTACTTGTCCCCACGCACTTGGTTTAGCAGCGCCACTTGTCATAGCAGTTTCAACATCGATTTCTGCCAAACATGGACTGCTCATCCGCAATCGTGCCAGTTTTGAAGGGGCAAGAAACCTGAATGCAGTTGTTTTTGATAAAACAGGAACACTGACGAAAGGTGAATTCGAAGTTACAAATATTGTACCAAATGAAGGCTATAAAGAAGAAGAAGTCCTGAACTGGGCAGCCAGTTTGGAACAAAACTCTGAGCATCCAATCGCAACTGGTATCGTAAAATCAGCAAAAGACAAAAAGATAAAGTTTAAAAAGATAACCGATTTTGAATCAATTATTGGTAAGGGAATTCAGGGAATAATCGATGGAAAAAAAGTGAATGTTGTTAGCCCTGGTTATGTTACTAGTCAAAATATGGGGTATGATGAACAGCTATTTAATGAAATGTCGGAAGAAGGAAAGACAGTTGTATTTGTTTTACTGGATGATAAATTGGCTGGTATGATTGCGCTAGCTGATATCGTTCGGGAAACAGCGAAAGAGGCAATTGCTGCTCTTAAGGAAAATGGCATCCATTCAATCATGCTAACTGGGGATAATAAGAAGGTTGCTAATTGGGTTGCCAAACAATTGGATATTGATGAAGTATACGCAGAAGTTTTACCTGATAAAAAGGCAGATCAGGTGAGGAAGATTAAAGAAAAAGGATGGAAGGTAGCAATGACTGGGGATGGTGTCAATGATGCACCCGCATTGGCAACTGCTGATTTAGGTATCGCAATCGGAGCAGGTACTGATGTAGCTATGGAAACAGCGGATATCGTCCTGGTCAAAAGTAACCCGAAGGATGTTGTTTCGTTGATCGATCTATCGAGAAAAACGTACCGGAAAATGATCCAGAATCTGTGGTGGGCGACCGGGTATAATATTTTGGCAATACCACTTGCAGCAGGTGTTTTAGCGCCGGTTGGCATCGTGTTAAGTCCGGCAGTTGGGGCTGTATTAATGAGCCTGAGTACGGTAATTGTTGCGATTAATGCGAAGTTGTTGAAGGCATAATTCAGGAAAACTTAGTACCCCCAGACAATGATTTTCCTGGGGGTATATGTTAGTTAATAGTTAAATAGCAGATTTTTTTGTATAATACTATCAGCATTAGTGGTTAGTATTCCAAGATATACTTTTTTTCATATAATTCATTTGCAAAGAAGGGGGGAGTCTATTTTTATTACTTAAAAGCGAAAACCGTACATCACAGAAACAGGGTATTCTCAAGATTCAGAATGTATCCTGTTATTTCTAATAAATCATCATGTTTTTTGTTAAGCAAACATTTTCTGAAAATGCTGGTACGTATTTATTAGCTTCTGTGTTGGAACGCGAGGGGTAAAATCCCATCCCATTCGTTTCATAAATTCTGCGTACATTTCCATTACCTGAAATTGCTGTAAGGCCATGTCAGCATGGACATGCCTAACATTTTGATCTTGCATCATTAAAGCAGAGGAGTAATTCTCATCAGCCATTGACTTAGCTGTCGTGTGCGATTCCAATGTGATCCACTTATTATCGGTTTCTGCACGATAACGATACCCCATATGGTGAGGAAGATGGGAACTTCCTGGATAAATTGCGTTTAATGGTGGGAGTTCAACATAACCGTGATGATATGGATTTATTAACGTTAACATTATGTTTACATGTACGCGCATCATATTCACTTGTAGCCGAATCATGTCTTCTAGTTCGATAATAGTTACTTTTTCCTGATACAACTCCAATTTATTTATGACACCCTTATGTGCCGTCAAATGTTCGACCATAATTCCAAGGTCTGCTGCAGGTAAACTAGTCATTTGGTCACCTTCTTTATTCGAAAAAATGGGTTGATTCATTATACTGTATGAAAGGGTGTTTGGATTGTTGAATCAGGCTAATATATGGAAGGAGGGGCCAATGTTTCGTGTTTGCATAGCCATTTTCCATTAGGACTATTTGTAGTAAAAAAGAAAGAAAAGGACGTAACAGTAGCAGTCACGTCTTTTGAAAGGGTTTCTTCTTGATGTTTTTAAATTCAAAAATGTTAACTAAACTAGCACAGGAAGCGAAGCATCTAATCTAAATTCTCCAGACGTTCCTCCAACAGTTGCATGCGGTCATTGAACAGTGTTGGGTATGACAAATAACCAAGCATGATGCTTGTGACAACCGCCGTCGTCAGAAGCAGAAACAAGATGAGCAATTGGAACATGACAGCCTGAACTGGGTCCGCACCTGCGATAATTTGCCCGCTCATCATTCCGGGGAGCTGGACAAGTCCGATCGTTTTTTGGCTTTCGATGGTCGGAATGGTACTTGCCTGAATGGAGGTAATCAACTGCCTGTGAATGGCTTGCTTCGGAGTACCGCCAAGCGACAGGATAAGTTCGGTTTCTTCCCGGTGTGATGCCATTTCAGCTGTAAAACGGTTGAGGAACAAAATTCCGAGCACCATGGAGTTGCCAATGACCATTCCACTGATTGGGATGATATATTGTGCAGTGGGAGGGGTAATGGTTAACCCAAGCAGAATACTTTGCGTCAAAACTTCTACAAATATAAAGGTCAGCACCAATTTCCATGTGATCCCTTTTATGGATGCCCCTTTTTTTCGGGCATTCTGCGCGGCTGCCCCAACCATGAGTGTAATCATCAATAAAATATAAATCATGTTTTCCGAATCGAATACAAATTGCAGGATATATCCAACGGCTAGCAATTGAATGATAGAACGTACTGTTGCAATGAGCGTATCTTTTTCCAGACCTAAGTTAAGCGTTTTGGATAAAACAAGTGGAATGATAACGAAAATTAGGGTAATGGATAATGTTAGAAAACTCATTCCACTTCCCCCTTTACAAAACGTTTCACTTTGTCATTTTCTGGATTTCTTAGCAAATCGCTAGTTCCGGTTTCGATGAGTTCTCCGTTCATCATCACCCAGGTATATTTACCAATAGTCAAAGCTTGTTCCAAGTTGTGTGTAATCCAAATGATGGTCGTTCCGTATTCCTGGTTGATTTGCCCAATCAGCTTCTCAATATCCTGCTGAGAGACGCGGTCCAGGGAAGAGGTGATTTCATCCAGCAGCAAAATTTTTGGCCGATTCACAAGGGTGCGGGCAATTGATAGTTTTTGGCGCTGGCCACCTGATAAATCTTTGCTGTTCCGTTTCAGAAAATCTTTATCCAGGCCCACTACATGCATTAATTCTTCCGCATCTTTTTGTGGTAACGCTTTTCCTTGCAGTGTTAATGGGAGTTCCAGATTTTTTCTTACACTGCCGTTTATCATCGTTGCATTTTGCAGTGCAATTCCAACATTCTGTCGCAGTTCCGCTGGGTCGTAGCTGTTGATCGTTTTTCCGTGAATGTAAATCTCTCCTGAACTTGGTGATTTCAATCCGTTACATAACCGGAACAACGTTGTCTTTCCTGCACCGGAAGGACCTACTAATGTTGTGATTTCACCTTTGGGGAACGATCCGGTAATATTTTTGAGTATATGTAAACTGTCTACCGTATAATGGACCTGTTCAAAACGGATTGCTTCTAGGTTCGTTGTCATTTAGAACACTTCCTTTTCGGTCGAAACAGTGCAAAAGGGGAGTATGATAGCTTATTAATAGCTTCATTTTACTTTTCGCATTTTGCAGTTTCTTTATCCATGGGTAGGAAATAAATATATATTTCCACCATTCATTATAACTATTATAAATTAATATAACATATTATCGTTTTTATACAATTTAATTGATAATAAAAAGATATAAATGATAATGATAATCGATATTATTTAAATAATGCTTGTTTAACTTTTGTAATTATTGTATAATTTGTATAACTCCATAACCTCCTATGAAAATACCTTCATTGAATTCTTCTTAAACGATTTATTTAAGCTTGAATTTCCACTTTTCTGCGTTGCTTTTTTACCATTATTGAACTATTTTTTAATAAGGAGCGTGTTTCAATGGCATCTACTTATTCTGCAATTGCGTGCCCTCATTGCGGCTGCTGTGCTACAGAGGATTATTATTACAAAACATGGGAAAAATTCATTTGGTGTTATCGTTGCGGCTACAGTTATGAAAAAACAATTGATTACTGGAAAAACGCTAATGAGCCTGTTTATTCGGAAAGGGAATACAAAGGTCACGGGATGTGCCTTGTACACAAACGTGATAAGAAAGGATTCCGTAAAATATTACATCGTACGTTAACAAGTGAGGAAACATCTGAATGTCTGAAGGCTTTCCTCGATGAAGACGTGGATTTAAAGGAAAGTTATTTTGTTACTTTCGAGAATGGGATATTTACGACACTCGCTGGTACTCCCCCGAAAGATTTTTATTTACCCTACGACGAATACAAAGAGAAAAAGGAAGCGAATAATCAGCAACTCGAGATTATTTTGCCTGGTATAAAATCTTTCTAGCTGAGTGAAGCTTTCGATATAAGTTAATCTCAAGAAAACAGTTAATGCATAGTGTGGTCAGGTTATGGAGTTTACTAAGGCACCAACGTCAAAGACCCTTTTAGACCTGCTCCTTAATAATCAATTTCTTCAAAATCCTGCGGTTGTGGTGTTGGCTGCATTTGTTTTAACTCATTTTTACTTGTTATTTCGTTATTAATCTCCTGATAAGGTTTTACTTTGCCCAGCTGTTCTTTTGAATGTTTTTTGTTTCCTTTATTTTTATCCATTTAAACACATCCTTTTGTCATTTATGATCGTTATCTTCCCCATATTATTAAAAATTATGATGGGGTATTGTTCCTGAAATAATGACTAAACATATTGAACTTCTGCAAGTATTTTGCTTGTGGCAATAATATAGATAGATGAGGAAGATTCCTTTAGAAGGGCACATATCCGAAATAAGGGTATGTGCCCATTTTGCATTCGTTATGGAAGTATTAAACGCAATGACTATCGATTCGTTTTCTCCCTTACAATTATGTAAGGATGATGAAAGAATTATCTATGGTTTTCAATAAATGGATTAATTATATTGAAATTAGTTAGCCTGTAAATTATAGGAAAGGAAAGATTCACATGAAAAGAAAAGGTAAGCGTAAATTTTTACTCATTCCACTACTGATCATCGCAATTCTTGCAACCGCTATATTTACATTTACTGTACTTGTGCAAAATGAGATAGCAGACAAGTTAAATCCATTTCTACCAAAAACGGATGTGTACGTACAAATTAACGAGACTGGCAAAAAAAGAAAAATAGGCGATTATGAATATACGTTAACTGGCTACGATGAATCAGGAAAACAAAGGGAAGTAACGTTCACTGCCCAGAAAAAACTTCAAGAAGATGCCTACTTGCGAATAGTTACTAAAAGAATTTACGTAGAAACGTGGGAAGAAGTTCAATATGAAGAGATGCCCTTAGCCGTACAAGGAAAATTTAAGTGATAGTTGGATTGTACTACGAGGGAGCAGACTATTCCCCAAAATGCTTGAGTTGATGGTATTTATCATTTCTTTTAAGCATTCAAGCAAAAAAACAAACTTGATCATATCGATAAGAAGAAAGATGGGTGTAGGCTTAACTGGACTAACGGCTCCTTTATTATAGAATCGTTAGTCATTCAGTTGTCCAAACGTCAGGTAAACCATCTAAACAATAAAAAAAGACAAACGTTTTTAACTTGATCAGATAGATTTCAGCAAAGAATTTAACCTTTTACACGGCTATTAACAAGTAATATGATAAAAAAGCAAAAAATGCTAATATAAAGATAACAAATCTGTGCAAAAGAGTTCGTAATGGGACTTTATCAAAATAGAGAAGTTTCGGTAGAGGGGTACTTTCAAATTCGTGAAAGCAATGATGCATTATTGGAATATATTGATAGATTTATCCTGGAGATTTGGTTTTGCCGCCTTTTCCACGGAAGCATAGAATGTTTGCATATCAACCAAAAGAATGGCTCGTTTCATCCATAAAACCCCTTCATGAAAACTAACGTTCGTCTATTCATTATATACGAATGCACGTTCTTTATAAAATGGAAATTATTAGAGCAAACGGTTTTTTAATAGAAAGGTGCCCTGGGGAATTCTATGTAAGAAAAAAAGCAAATAGAACCAATTAATGTTAACTTATTTCATTTGTAAAGCATGTCACCCTTTTTTAAACAGGCTGTAAACGCAGACAGGAGGATATCATGGTAGGATGAGCTTGTCAGTAATTTAAAAGGGGGACAACACAATGAAAAAGTTGGTATCTTTATGTATCGTTCTAATTACTTTAGGAATTTCTGCAATGTCAGTCTCTGCAGCCGAGTATGAAGTACATAAGGGAGACACGCTTTGGGATATAGCAAGCAGCCACGATACAACCGTGGACGAATTGATGGATATAAATGGATTAAAGTCTTCTTTGATTTTTCCAAAACAAGTGTTGAAACTTAATAAAGCGTATTACACTGTACAAAAGGGAGATACACTGAGTGAGATCAGTCAAGCATATGGAGATAAAGTAACTGTTTCGGACCTGAAAAGCTGGAATGATCTTCCTTCTGATTTAATTATTGTTGGACAACAGCTGATCGTAAATGGGTCAGAAACTCAGCCTGAATCAAAACGAGTGGAAAAAACAGCTAATACAGATGCTCGCACCCAAAAATCTGAGTCAGTTGCCGAAAGCAAGGAAGTGAGTAAACCGGATGTAGAAGAGAAGACCGAGGAGCCGCAAACAAAAGCAGAAGGCAGAACATTATCTGTCGAAGCGACTGCATACACAGCTTACTGTACAGGATGTTCAGGAATCTCTGCAACCGGTGTGAATTTACGGGAAAATCCTAATGCAAAAATAATCGCTGTTGATCCGGACGTTATCCCGCTAGGCTCCAAAGTTTATGTAGAAGGCTACGGGTATGCTGTAGCAGCTGATACCGGTGGTGAAATTATTGGGAATACAATAGATGTCCATCTCCCGA
This sequence comes from Lentibacillus populi, assembly GCA_014642895.1. Lineage (GTDB taxonomy): Bacteria > Bacillota > Bacilli > Bacillales > Amphibacillaceae > Lentibacillus_C > Lentibacillus_C populi. Next base: position 124,829 of record BMJD01000004.1, on the reverse strand, counting down.
CGAAGGAACAAGCATACAGCTGGGGCAGAAGAACAGTAGACGTTACCATCGTGGATTAGAAAATAGCTGGCTTTATGAATATGATTTTATAGCAGGATAGTAAGGACAACAGTGTCTGAGTTAAGCTGACATACTGAAGACAATCTAATCTGAAAAAATAAATAATGCTAATTTCTCCAATCCTGGTAATTGGTTAGTATGTTACAATGAAAATATAGAATGTTTAACAACGAGGCTGGATTAGTTGAAAAAATAAGATAGGATGTGGAAAGATGACAAAGCTTGGATTTGTGCGCCATGGAGTGACCGATTGGAACAAAGAGAGGAGAGCACAGGGAAGTTCCGATGTAGCTCTTAATGAGGAAGGGCTTTTACAAGCGGAAACACTTGCTGATCGTTTAGGTACGGAAGACTGGGATGTGATCTATTCCAGTGATCTAGCAAGGGCGAAACAAACCGCTGAAACGATTGGAAGTAAACTGAAGGATGTGTCTGTTTATTTCGATCCCAGACTACGTGAAGTTGGTGGTGGGCTGATTGAAGGGACAACAGAAAAGGAAAGAATAGCCAAGTGGGGAGATAATTGGCGGGAACTGGATTTAGAGAGGGAAAGCAACGACAGTATATTGGCCAGAGGTCGATCCATCATGGATGAGATCCTGAAAAAACAGAATGGGAAGAACATATTGATTGTCAGTCACGGATCTTTTATCAAACATCTTCTTAAAGAATTGCTGCCAGATGAGGATGTAGAAGAATCTCTTGGCAATTGTTCGTTGACGACACTGCAAAATAATAAGGATACCTGGAAGCTGGAGCTGCATAATTGTACGAGACATTTTAGTGAACATTCGTTGCATTAAGTTTATATTGGAAGTCGTAAATGCCTTTTCCAATATGGAAAGGCTCCCTGAACAGAGAGCCTATGTGCAGCCATATTACCAGTTCTTAATAAGGAGAGAGGAACTGGTTCCTCAACCCTAAAGTTGATAGAACTTATACATATTTGCAAGTTCACTTAAGGTAAGGGAGGAAGGATCCTTGTCTGAATCATTCAATACATTAGCATCTCGAAGTTTTCGAATGTAAAATTGTTTCAACTCATCTATACCCTTACGAAGCTGGTTTTGTTTCATCATACACCTCCATAAGCTCATAATGATCTTGAAATGACGCTTTACATGTTTTTTATAAATGGGAAATGTAGGCGAGAATGGGAACGAAAACAGACAGAAATAATGCAGATGTAGTCATAGCAATACTTCCCATCGCCCCTTCCTCTTCGCCCCATACAAGCGAACGATTTGCCCCAAGCATTTGTGCTGAAGTACCCATTGCCAATCCCATCGCAGATTTGCTTCTAACCCCAAATCTTTTTAATAATTTCGGTCCAATCGTTAAAGAAATAAGGGCAGAAATAATTACAAAAATTACTGTCGTTGAAGTAAGTCCGCCAAGGTCGCGGGATACAGTCAAAGCAATAGGGAGGGTTACTGATCTTGGAATCAGTGACGCTCTCGTCTGTTCCGGTAAATGAAAAATCTGGGACATTCCTAGCACAGCTATCAACCCTAATGCGGTACCACAAATAACTCCAGTACAAATTTTTTTGAAATTTTTCTTTAAGAATGACCATTGTTTGTAAAGTGGAACGGCTAAAGAAACGACAGCAAGCTGCAACAGTTGGTTAAAGATAAAGCTTCCTTCCCGGTAGCTTTCCCCTTGAATTGGTAAAACAAGCAGCAGAAGAATAAGCAGGATGGATGCAGTGTATAAAGGGTTAAGCCAGCTCTTTTTATACTTGCGATAGAGTTTTAGGGAAATAAGATAACAGACGAAAGTAATCGACATACAGAAAAAAATATTTACGATAAAATTTGTCATTTCATACCTCTCCTTTTTTCAAGCCACTCCACAGCCAATGCTGTCCCTAATAAACAGCAAATACTGCTTACAATTAAAATAATCAAGATATTCCACTGGAGGATTTCAAGAAAACCTGAAGATAAAAACAGACTGACAATTGGTGGAATAAACAGTAACGTCAGGTGTTTCAATTGAAAGGAAGAAACTTTTTCTATCCATTCCACATTCAAAATTCCGGTGATGAGAACTACAAAAAGCAGTAGCATTCCAACTACACTACCTGGCAGCGGAATAGGAAATACAGCGACGATACCGTTACCAAGGAGCAGAAACCCTATGATGATTATAAGTTGCAGAACCATATCCAGGTTCACTTTATCTACCTCCTTCTAAGTTAATTGGTTAATCCTAGCTTAAAGCACCTTAAAGTCATTGTCATTGAATCTGTCAGGAAACCTAACATGTTTTTTGATATGATGGAAGAAAACCTTACAAACCATCCGCTTAGCGACGTTGACCACGATTTTTTAACTCATTTATGTACACCTTGGAATAAAAAAAGGATATTTAGTCTTGCGAATGGAATGTGTTATGGAGGGGAACTTGAAAATAAGGGAGGAGATGCCCTGCAAGTTTAGATAAGGATGGTGTAGTTCATCTCCAGTTACTGGACGGTAACGAAAAATAGTTGTTTCGGTGATATCAAATCACGAAATGGATGGTCAATTCCCTATGAGTTATCAGATCAAAGGGATCGCTATTCGCTGACCATATAAACCAAACGATATAAGATGATCCAATATAGAAAAAAATTGACGGACAATTTGGCTAGCCCGGGGGCTGACAACTAAGAGCAGGGTTTTAAGATAAATAATAGAATAATTGGGTCTTCATGAAAAAATCAATAGTGAGGTGAAGCAATGTCTCTTTTTTTAAGTGGAAATCTTGCCCGGAGAATAGAACAATCAGAGATAGAGGCTCTGAAGTCCAGACTAACAGCTATAAAAGAAATGGATGGTAACCCAATGAACGTTGAAATAAAAGAATTTGGCAATGCCACAGCGTTTTCCGTAAAGAATATTCCTGGTCCTTCCTTTAATACGGTTAAAGGAATTAGTGGCAGCGAAGAGAAGTATTTGGACGCTATATTGGAATTTTACAAGGAAAGGGGAGTTCCGGCCAGATTTGAAATAACTCCGGCACATGCATCTTTGGAGTTATTTAAGGCTCTTCATGAGAAAGGATACTTTCAATCTGGGTTTCATACTGCACTCGCAGGTTCATTATCTCACGATGTTATTACGAACGAAGAAACAGATGCATCCATTTCTATCCGCAAAATCAGGGAACATGAATTTGAGACTTTCGGAGACATTTATACAAAAGGTTTTCATATGCCTTCTTTTTTAAAAGAACATGTCGCGCAAAACAATAAAGTATTATATAATCACGACAATTGGACTTTTTATTTGGCAAGTTATGAAGGAGAACCTGCTGGAATAGGAGTCTTATTTGAATATGATGGTATAGGGACACTCGCGGCTTCTGCTACTATTCCGGAATTACGAAATCGGGGTGTGCACAGTGCCCTGATCTTGAAACGATTACAACAAGCAAAGCAACATAATTGCAATTTGATTGTTGGGCAGGCAACGTATGGAAGTGTCAGTCAAAAAAATATGGAAAGAGCAGGAATGCGGATTGCTTATACGAAAAGCATTTGGGCGAAGCTTTAGGCCTTATAGTTCAAACCAGGTGCATTTCCTGAAATGGGGAATAGAATGAGAAGGGTTAAGGTAACAGCCTATAATGAAAAATGGCCGTTGATGTTTGCAAAAGAAGCTAATAAATTACGAGAGGTTTTTGGTCCTGAAATTGTTCAAATTCACCATATTGGCAGTAAATCCGTAGTAGGGCTGAAAGCAAAGCCGATTATTGATATCATGCCGGTAGTAAAAAATATCAACCGGGTTGCTGCATTTAACGCAGCAATGAAGGACATCGGATATGAGGCAAAGGGAGAGAATGGTATACCTGGGCGGCGTTATTTCCAAAAAGGAGGGGATAATCGCACACATCATGTTCATATTTACGAATTCGGCGATTCTGAAATAGAACGACACATCGCATTCCGGGACTACATGCGGACACACCCAAATGTGACCGAAAAATATGGAAGTTTAAAAGAGGAATTGGCCAAACGTTTTCCTCATAATATTACGGATTACATAAAAGGAAAGGAACAGCTTGTTTTGGAAATAGAAAGAAAGGCGATGGCATGGTATCAAGCTTTAAACGCTTCACAATAATGGGATAAAAAGGAAGTGATTATATGAAGCATGCACTAATTATTGGTGGAACCGGTATGTTAATGGATGTTTCAAAATGGCTTATTCAGCAATCCGCCTATACTTCGGTAATAGCACGAAACAGAGAAAAACTGAATCGTCTCCAATCTGCTGGTTCAACAGCTAATGTAGATCTCGTTTCCCAAGATTATAAAAACACGGAAGCATTAAGAGAGATTATACAAAACGCGATAGCCAATTATGGGGCTATTGATACGGTGGTGGCGTGGGTGCACGGAGATGCTCCGCAGGCAATTCCGGCAATCCTCGATGAAATCAGCAGCCGGCAAAAAGCAGTTTATAATTTTTTTCATATTAAAGGCAGCAGCTATCACTTAAAATCGATCCAATCGCAGGTTTCAACGCCAGAAAACTGTCAATACCGTGACATACAGCTTGGTTTTGTTGCAGAAGGGAATACATCCAGGTGGTTGAATCATAAGGAAATTGCTGAAGGGGTAATTACGGCGATAAAAAACAGTAAGAAAAGGATGGTAATTGGGCAACTGGAACCGTGGGAGAAGAGACCGTAATACAATCCAGGATATTTTCTTATTACTTTTTGGGAGGTGTTGAAGTTTAACAAAAAAACAAGAGCACGAATCGGGTTGATTTCCAGCCTTATCATCTGCATTTACGGTGTGTATGGATTAGTAACGAAAGACTCCATATCGAATTTGTCGTTTATCCCTATTATTCTAGCAGCAGGCGGCTTTATCGGTTTTATAGGTGGCATCGTCGAAATAAGAAAAATGGAGAAATAACCTTAATAAGGGAGGGAGAAGTAATGGTTTCAGAAGATATTTCTGGCAAGGACGTTGAAAACGGCATTACTGTGAAGGAGTATGTGGAGATTAATGGTCACAGACAAGGGATGATGATTAAAGGGGATGATACGAACAGTCCAGTGTTGTTATTTTTGCACGGTGGCCCTGGATTTCCTGCATATCCGATGATTAAAAAAGCCGGGCTGAAATTGGAACGTTATTTTACGGTCTGCTACTGGGACCAACGAGGAACGGGTATGTCCTATAACAACGAAATAGCAAAAGCCCGTTGACGGTAGAGCAGCTTATTGAGGATACCAATGAAATAACGGAATATTTGTGTAAGAAATTTGGTAAAGAAAAATCTATTTGCTTGGTCATTCATAGGGTACCCTTTTAGGCAGTCTGGTAGCGACAAAGTTTCCTAAGACGTACGAGGCATATATAGGAACAGGGCAAATAGGTGCACAAAACAAATCGGAAAAGGAAGCATATGAATTTTTTCTTAAAACAGCCATCGAACAAAATGACAAAAGGGCTCAAAAAGAAATTCAGGCAGTTACCATTCTATTTTGAAAATAGGGGATATAACCGAATTCGGGGCAAGTATTTAAACAAATATGGTGGTGGCATGACGCATAAACAGTATTCAAACATACGTACAATGGCTCAGACATTAAGCTGCGGGTCTTATAAATTGCAGGAGCGAATCAATATTCTTTTAGGCAGTACATATTCATATCTTTCGTTAGCACGTGAGATGGCCACAAGTGATTTAGTTGAGTTGGCACCAAAATTTGAAATTCCAGTCTATATCATCCATGGGATACATGACTATCAAACGACACATACACAAGCAAAACGGTATTTTGAGGCTATCGAAGCACCAATGAAAAAAATGTATACCTTTTCGCACTCCGCCCATTCACCGTATATTGAGGAACAGGAGCGATTTTACGAGATTATTGAAAAGGATATTTTAAGATGTTAGATACTGAAGAGTACGACACTTGAATAAACACATGATAGTGCAAATAACTGTAAAAATGGAGTGAGGAAGATAGAAAAAAAGTAGAGAAGAAAAGTACATTGGTTGCATTCGATGGATTTGCAGGCAATTAGTCAGGAAGCAAAAAGGAATTACGGAAGAGCAGTTAAGGACTTTAAACAAGTTCGAAGGGAGACATGGCATAACGAAATAATGATTTTGAAACAACAATTCAAGTTTGTGTCAAAAATAGTCAGAAAGAAAAAGGTGGTTTATTTGGTTAAAAAAAATCAATTGACAATGAAAAATACACTAATGAGAATTTTTGTTGTGGTTACATTATCTATTATCATTTGGAACCTTATAAGCTACCTTAGTGATATAAGTTCAGGGGGAGAATATAGCCGCATAAATCACTTCTTTATTGCGGTTATTACTACCATATTAAGTGTTATTTTAATAGATTTTGCACGTAGAATTGACAAAATTTCTTGGAAACAACTCAACCTAAGCCCTATACGAACAAATATCCTTTCATTTTTAGTGGGCTTAATTCTCTGGGCTATTCCTGCACTAATTGGTTTGGTAATTTGTTTGATGGTTGGATGGGTTGAAATAACAGTGAAAACAGATTTTAATCACCTCGTGTTAAGTTTATTGATCTTATTCATTACTGTTTTTTTGATAGAAGCATTACCAGAAGAAATTATATTTAGAGGATATATTTATCGTTACTTAAATATATGGTTTCCCCATTGGATGACACTTATCTTACAAACACTTTTGTTTTCGTTATTTGGTTATTTTATAGGGGCTATATATTCCTTGGAACAGCTTTTGTTTATTCCTGGCTTTGCTTTTATCTTAGGTTATTTTAGGGCGGTCTCAGGCAATGTTTGGACAGCGATTGGATTCCACGTTGCTATTATGACAGCTACACAAATTTTAAGTCGGCTCCATGATCATTTTGATGTTAGTGGAATTTTTACCCTTCAATTTTTAGCTTTTATTTTGCTTCCAAGTGTATTAAGTGCCATTGCGCTAGATTTCATTTACCCAAAACACAATTGGCATAAAAAAGAACTTTATTTGTAAGAATTTTTAACCTTCTAACTTTTGCCAGATTCAACAAGAAGTTACACTATGAAAGGGGGATCAAATACTGTGTTTATTAGGCAACTAAATGACAAGGACGCTGAAAAATATCTAGAAATAAGGCTTCAAGCATTACAAACAAATCCAGAAGCATTCGCTTCAAGTTATCAAGAGGAGAAACAATATCCCCTGGAAGTATTTCAAAACAGGTTAAAAGATGATCATTCATACACCTTTGGGGCATTTGAAAATGAAAAACTTTTTGGGGTAGTTAGCTTAGTAAAAGAACAAAAAATAAAAATAAAACATAGGGCAACTATTTACGCTATGTATGTAGTACCCGAACGGCGTGGCAATGGAATAGGTAAAAAATTGTTAGCAGAGGCAATTAAACAGGCAGAGAAATTAAACGGGATTGAACAAGTCCATTTGTCTGTTGTTTCAAATAATGAATCTGCCAAAAACCTCTATCGCTTTTTGGGATTTGAAACGTATGGAATAGATAAAAGAGCATTGAAGATTGATGATAGATACTATGATGAGGAACTTATGGTACTTTATTTTTAAAGTTACGGTTAGTTGAACTGAAGAAATCAGCCTTCATTCAGGAGTGTGAAAAACCTATGAATGTATTAAAGAAACAGTATGACTGGATACGTTTGACCAGAGAGAACTTATTTCATTATTGTGAATCATTAGCAATAGAAGATTATATTTTCGAACTTGACAAATTTGGCTGGGGTTCCATCCGAAACCTTCATGTGCACGTGTGCCGAATGTTATCAGTCTTGGCTTGGGAATTTCGGACTTAAGAAAGGAATTTCTCTGGCAACTCCTGATCGAGTAAGTAACGTGCAGGAGATGCGCAAGGTTTTTAACGAGGTAGACAATCTTGTTGAAGAGTTTCTTAGGGAGTTTGAAGGCCGGTGGGAAATTGCGATTACTGGTCCTGTTCCGTGGCAAGAGGAAGCTGATGATTTAACACCTCTCTGGCTTTACACACACGTCATTACCCACGAGTTTCACCACAAAGGGCAAATTGTCTCCATGAGTCGGCAGTTAGGTTATACACCGGCCGATACGGATTTGATTGAGCCAGGAAAATAGTATAAAAGCTATTGATCCTTAAGTTGTCCAAAGCTTTATGATGAAAATGGACGACATTTTAAGAGTCGTACCATGGCACTTTGAAATCAAGACCGGTGAAATTCCAGGATCGCCATACCATGGCGATCCTGATTTATTACCGGTGATTCGTATACTGCATGGGTTTCGTAACTGCTTGTAATGCTTGATATTTTTCTTCTGGTAATGGAGCAGCCTGACTAATTGCGGTATTTTCACGAAGCTGTTCTACTGAGCTTGCCCCGAACACAGCACTGGCAACTGCTGGATGATGAAGCACGTATTGCAGTGCTGCAGTGTTGAAGGAGGCACTATCGCCGATCACATCTTTTATTTCATCATAAACTTTGACCAATTCCTCATACGTATAATCCAAATAGCCTTCGCGTGATTTCCGCTCGATTTGTTTTTCGCCATTGTCGCTTAGTATGCCTTTTGCCAAAGGCCCACGGGCAAGAACGCTGATAGTATTTTGCTGGAGCAGATCCAAAATTTCCTCTTCCGGTCGCCGATCGAGCATACTATATTGCATCATTACGGCATCAATGCTTGAACGTTTGACATATTCCCGAATTACATTAGGACGAATAGAAGAAATTCCGTACGCACGAATCAGCCCGTCTTTTTTCAACTCCTCAAAAGCCTCAATCGATTCATTAATCGGATCGTCAATGGTACCGCCGTGCAGCATGTAAAAATCAATATAATCTGTTTTTAACCGTTGTAAACTATCCTTCAAACCTTCTATAATATGTGCTTTGGACGGATCCCAGAACCAATCTTTTGTGTCACGATTAAAATGATTGCCAACCTTCGACGTGATAATGACCTGCTCACGTTTATCTTTTATCGCCTGACCAACGATTTCCTCATTCAAGCCAAAATCATACAGATCAGCAGTATCCAGGTGGTTGATCCCAGCATTCAGTGCTTGATCAATAATCGTCTGCGCTTGTTTTTTATCCGTTCCCAGTGACATACATCCGAGTGTTAACTGTGAAATAAATAAATCCGATTTTCCAAGTTGATTTTTCTGCATTTCATTGCCTCCGTTTCCAATATATATTCCTATTGTAAAAATAGCTTGCGGTAAACTCAAGCTTTTCAATTATGGTAAAATGGACAGTAGTATAAAAAATGAGGTTGATATCATGAAAAAATTTGAAGAAAAAACAATTCGGACCGAGAAGATATACGATGGTAAAGTTGTCAAATTGCAAGTAGATGAGGTGACATTGCCGGACGGGAAAACGGCGAAACGCGAGCTGATCAAACACCCGGGTGCAGTAGCCATTATTCCGATTACGAAGGATAAGAAAATCATTTTTGTTGAACAATATCGGAAACCACTTGAGAAATCTCTCATTGAAATCCCTGCTGGTAAACTGGAACAAGGGGAAAAGCCGGAAGTTACTGCAGTACGGGAACTGGAAGAGGAAACAGGCTATACAACAAATCAGCTTAAGTTTGTTACATCCTTCTATACGTCACCGGGATTTGCCGATGAACTAATGCATATGTACTTAACCGATCAGCTGCAGCCCTTAACAAAAAAGGTGGCTGGTGATGAGGATGAATTTGTTGAATTAATAGAATTAACATTAGAAGAAGCAAAACAATATGTAAAAGAACAGCGGATTCACGATGCGAAAACAAATTATGCGATTCTTTACCTAGAAATGTTGGAGATGATGTAAACCATGTTACAATCCTATTTCGCTGATATGCACATACATATTGGCAGAGATATGTATGATAAGCCAGTAAAAATAACTGGCGCTAAAACATTAACATTAACGAATATCTTAAAAGAAGCGAGCAGAAATAAAGGAATTCAAATGGTTGGCGTCATTGATAGTCATGCCCCGGCTGTGCAGCAGGAAATCAAGCAGCTAATCGAAAATGGTGCTGCCTTTGAACTGGATAACGGAGGAGTACGGTTTGAAAAGGTGACATTGCTATTGGGATCGGAAATAGAGGTCTATGATGAGAATTGTAAAGGCCCGATTCACGTGCTCTGTTTTTTTCCGACGCTCCAGAAAATGGAATTGTTTTCCGAATGGCTGACTACGAAAATGAAAAATATTACATTGAGTTCCCAGCGCTACTATGGAACCGCCAAAGAGCTGCAATATAAAGTGAAAGAACTAGAAGGAATTTTTATCCCTGCTCATGTATTTACTCCGTTTAAAAGCATGTATGGGAAGGGTGTGCACAAATCACTAAAAGAAGTATTTGATCCAGACCTTATCGATGGAATCGAACTTGGTTTAAGCTCAGATACCGATATGGCCGATCAGATCAGTGAATTACATGATTATACGTTTGTTTCTAATTCGGATGCCCACTCGTTAGCAAAAATAGCGAGAGAGTATCAGGAAATTCAGATGGAAGAGCCTTCGTTTACAGAATTTTATTGGGCACTTCATGAAGTGAATGGACGTAAAATAACGAAAAATTTCGGGATGAATCCACAATTGGGTAAATACCATACAACGGTGTGCAGCAATTGTATGACAAAAGTACCGTATAAAACGGAGCAATGTCCAAGCTGTGGTTCGAAAAAAATTATCAATGGTGTTTTTGACCGTATACAGGAATTAACGGACGCAGATAATGTTACGAGGGAACGGCCGCTTTATTTGTATCAGGTTCCGTTAGAGTATTTGCCGAAACTCGGTCCAAAAACATTCCAAAAGCTGTTAGATCGATTTCAAACGGAAATGAATGTGATTCACCATGCCACACTAGAAGAGTTACGAGAGATAGTCCCGGATAAACTAGCAAATGCTATTATCGAAATGCGAGAAGGGAGGCAGATGATCAATGCTGGCGGTGGCGGAAGATATGGCAGTATCGCCCAATCGGAATAAACGTAACAAGTTGCCACAATAAAACTATAAAAAATACGTATGGAAAAAGTAAATTTGGTATTTTTAACAGGAATTCTTCATAGATTTTAACTATACACATAATCTTTTAAAAGCGATTTAGACGATCTGTGTCAAAATGTTATTTAGCTTTGAATTTGAATGGAGGATTCCGATGTACCAAAAGAGAACTCTGGCAGTAAATCACGTAAAGGAACATGCGGCAATATACCTGTTTATGATTATTTTGTTTTTAACCGGCGTTATTTTTGGTGCGATTATCGTGAACAGCATGCATTTTGTTCAGAAACAGGATTTGTTTTTTTATTTAGAACGTTTTTTTGGACAAATTACGGATAAGGAACAGATTGAAAATGTGGAAATTTTAAAAGAAAGCTTTTTTTACCATACGAAATATTTATTGCTTTTGTTTGTATTAGGTTTATCCGTTATCGGACTGCCAATTGTTTGGATTTTATTATTTTTAAAAGGATTAGTCGTTGGCTTTTCGGTAGGTTTTATTGTAAATCAGCTTGGGATAAAGGGATTGGCACTTGCATCACTCGCGATTGCTCCGCAAAACTTTCTCATTATCCCGATCTACATTGCAGCCGGAAGTTTGTCGATGATTTTTTCTTTAACCTTGTTAAACAAACTTTTTACCAATAAATTGTCCAGACCGATTTTGCAGCCGTTTGGCAAATATGTTACCATCTTTTCCCTTTTATTGGGTCTCTCCATTGTTGCAGCGGGTATGGAAGCCTTTGTTAGTAACGAAGCGATGGAAGCTCTAATCAAGTCACTTTATAAATAATAATTATTATTATATAATATTAATTGTTGGAAGTAATTTAAAATAATTATACTTTGACACTGGTTTCCACAATGCATATAATGAAGATGGGGATAAGAGGGAGGGGATCCGCATGGCCATGGAACACCGTATTGAACGGATTAAAAAGCAGCTCCATGCACAAAGCTATAAGCTGACTCCACAACGGGAAGCGACGGTTAGAGTATTATTGGAACGCGAGGAAGACCACCTTAGCGCCGAGGATATTTATTTACTTGTAAAAGAAAAAGCGCCGGAAATCGGACTAGCTACTGTTTACCGTACATTAGAATTGTTATCGGAATTGAAAATTGTTGATAAAATAAACTTCGGTGATGGGGTTTCCCGTTATGATCTGCGTAAAGAAGGAGCAGAGCATTTTCATCATCATCTTGTCTGTATCGAATGTGGATCGGTTGAAGAGATTGTCGATGATCTATTAGGAGACGTTGAGAAAATTGTTGAGAACGATTGGGGATTTCAAGTAAAAGACCACCGCCTGACATTTCATGGTATTTGCAAGCAATGTCAGAAAGTTGCGGTTAAAACGACATGATTTGATACCCTGAAGGTTTTTTCCTGTAGGTAAAAATGACTACAGGAAATTCGCTACATACATATAAAAGATGTATGTGGAGATGTTAAAGGGAATGAAAGGAAAACTGTCCATAATTGGGCGGTTTTTTGTGTTTACAGGGGCAAAAAGACCTCATATTATTAGGAAATAAATGGATTTTTCTGTAACAATATTTCTGCAAAATTAACACATACTAATTTTGGAGACTGTTTTGAAGGCAGGGGTTAGTTTGTGTTTTTATTTATCGGAAAGGCGATTATTTTATACATCATAGCTATTGGTGTTATCCGGCTAATGGGAAAATCTGCTTTCGCCCAATTAACTGCTCACGATTTGACAGGTATTTTCTTTGTCATTACGCTGGCAATGGGACCATTAGTTACCGAAAAATTCAGCTATGCAATTGTCGGGGTAATGGTTATCGGTGTCCTGCATATTGTTTTATCGAAACTTACGCTTATCAATGCACTGAATAAGATTTTCATCGGTCAGCCTACTTTGATAATTAAACATGGAAAATTGATAAAGGAAAATTTAAAACGGACCCATTTTACATTGGCTGGAGTGTTGTCAAGTCTCCGGGAAAAAGGTTATCCAGACTTAACGCTTGTTGAGTTTGCCATTATTGAAACGAGTGGGGAGATTAGTATTATCCCAAAACGGGAGACTGCGCCGGTAACACCAGGCCAGTTAGGGATGAAAACCGACTATCAAGGCATTCCGATAGCTGTAATCGTCGAAGGAAAGATTCAGTATCGAAATTTAAAATATCTTAATAAAGACGAACAATGGCTGAAAAAAGAATTACAATTAGCCGGTTATCCAGATCAGGAAACTATTTTCTATGCAGCCGTACGTGACAAAGACCACCATTTGGTGACGATCGATTTGGGAATGGGAAGCTCTTACTAATTTTGCTTTATCTATTTCGTTAGGTAAACTAGCTCGTTATATACAATTCTCTGTCGTCGCCAGGTTTTTCTAATGAAATGCTTAATAGTGTTTCATTATTCTGGAGAGTATTCCGCTGACTCTGAAGTGCAGAACTGCAGTCAGTCTTCCTGATTTACAAACCGAAGAAAATAGGGTATTTTGAAAGTAGGTAATGTTGTAATTGAAATCGATTACGTACTGTTTTCTGCGAATCCGGTTTCTGACCCATTAAATAATGAGGCAGATGTACGTTTTTCTTAGGCTTGTATGTATATTGTTCCTCTTTTTTGGCATATCTTTTAAATAAAGCAGCTATTTTAAAAGGGGATATGCCACGTGAAGCAGATGATATGGGATACAATAAAAATTTTTGTTATTTTCATTGCCTGTACGTTTTTGTTCTATTTCGGTTTGCGGATTATGAACACCGAATATGAACAAATGCATCGTTACGATTCGCCTGAAGGTCCATCCGTGAAAGTCTTTAAGGCAGATCAAAGTTTCGTTGATCGTTTGAACTTATTTTTCCGATTAGGAGAGTAATAGCTATGCTGGTGTCTCAATTAGAAGATTTTTTTCATTATCTGCAAATTGAACGCGGGTTATCTGACAATACATTAAAATCATATCGACGGGACTTGAAACATTATCTTCACTACGTTGAAAAAGTCGCACAAAGGTCAAAGTGGGAAATGGTTCAAAGAAGCGATATTACAGGATTTTTGTATATGTTAAAAGATAACGGAAAATCCGCTGCGACAATCGCCAGAACCCTGTCATCGATTCGATTATTGCATCGCTTTTTAATTGGTGAACAGCTAGTTTCTCATGATGCCAGTTTACATATTGAAACACCGAAGCTGGAAAGAAAACTTCCGGATATCCTTTCTCCAAAGGATGTAGAAGCTTTGCTTTCCGTCAGCGGGAATTCACCATTGAAAATACGGAATAAGGCAATGCTGGAATTATTGTATGCAACAGGACTGAGGGTAACGGAATTAGTTTCGCTTAAAGTTACTGATCTTCATTTGACAATGGGCTTTCTTAGATGCCTTGGTAAAGGATCGAAGGAAAGAATTGTACCGCTTGGCAATATTGCGAAAGAAGCTGTGGATGATTATTTACAGCGCGCACGCAGCAGGTTGGTAAAACGGAATGGGACGGATGCGTTGTTCGTCAATCAGCATGGCAGACCACTGACACGGCAGGGGTTTTGGAAAATCCTTAAGGCCGAAGCAAGGGATGCGGGTATCACGAAAACAATAACTCCCCATACATTACGGCATTCATTCGCCACACATTTATTGGAAAATGGGGCTGATTTACGTTCAGTACAGGAAATGCTTGGGCACGCGGACATTTCCACGACACAAATCTATACACATGTAACAAAAGCTAGATTGAAAGATGTGTACAAAACCTATCATCCACGGGCATAAATTTTTACGAGCAGTTGTCTGACATCCTACAACATAAACGCAAAAGCGGAAGCGCCCGGTTAGCGGCGTATGGACTGCGCCCTGCCATGCAGGGTGGTTCGGTGTTGCCGCGCAAAGCGGCGATTTTAACCGAACATTCCTACGCAGGAGATAAAGGAAACACGGTGAGCTGGGGGCTGCAGGATGCAGGTCAGTTCGGTGTTGCAACAGGACGTTGCGATTTTAACCGAACTTCCTCTTTCACCGATGTTGACTTATCGTACGGAGGTGAAGGAAGTCCACTAGCCGCTGGGCGCTAGAGCTGGACGTGGCTATTTCGGAATTTAATTTAACTCGTATAGGACAGTTAAATGGTACTCTAAAGTAGTAGAATAGACATAAATAGGAAAGATAACTATGGGAGGTTTTATAATGGATAAATTTAAACGCGTATTTTTGATTGTAATGGACTCAGTTGGAATCGGAGAAGCACCAGACGCAGAAAAATTTGGTGATGCAGGTGCCGACACATTAGGTCATATTGCTGAGAAAATGAATGGGCTGGATATGCCGAATATGGGCAAATTAGGACTTAGCAATATCAGACAGATTGACGGGATAGAAAAAGCTGCATCGCCAATGGCCTCATACACCAAAATGCAGGAAGCATCGAATGGTAAAGACACGATGACCGGTCACTGGGAAATCATGGGGTTAAACATTCAGCAGCCTTTTCGAACTTTTCCCGACGGATTTCCGCCTGAATTAATCAACGAATTGGAAACGAAAACAGGACGAAAAATTATTGGAAATAAACCTGCATCAGGAACCGCGATCCTTGATGAGCTTGGTGAGGAGCATATGAAAACCGGTGCATTAATCGTCTATACGTCAGCTGATTCCGTATTACAAATTGCCGCCCATGAAGAAGTAGTTCCACTTGATGAACTGTATCAAATCTGTGAAATCGCCCGCGAATTAACCCTTGATGAACGGTACATGGTAGGGCGGGTCATTGCCCGGCCATTTGTTGGCAAACCAGGTGCATTTGAACGGACCTCCAATCGGCATGATTACGCATTGAAACCATTTGGCCGTACCGTGATGAACGAATTAAAGGATAGCGGCTATGACGTGATTGCGCTTGGGAAAATTTCTGATATTTATGATGGTGAAGGGGTTACCGAGACAATTCGGACAAGAGACAACGAGGATGGGATGACAAAACTGGTTGAATCGATGAAAAAAGATTTTAACGGTATCAGCTTTTTAAACTTGGTGGACTTTGATGCAAAATATGGTCACAGGCGTGATCCAATCGGGTATGGAAAAGCATTGGAAGCATACGATGCAAGACTTCCGGAAGTATTGGAAAAACTTACTGATAACGATTTGCTGATTATTACTGCTGATCACGGAAATGACCCAATCCACCACGGAACAGACCATACACGCGAATATGTCCCATTACTTGTTTATCATCCAAATAGTAGCGAGGGAAAACAATTGCCATTACGGGAAACCTTCGCCGACATTGGGGCAACTATTGCCGATAACTTTGATGTGAAAATGCCTGCGTACGGCAAAAGTTTTTTAACGGAGATTTAAAGCAGGTACACCTCGGAAACCAGTGTATGAAATGGCGGTTTCCGAACCATACATAACGACAATTTTTAGGAGAGGAAGTATCTACATGAATCAGGTAGAAATCAACGAAGCAAGCACGTTTATCCTGGAAAAATTAACAGCTGAACCATCGATCGGTTTGATTTTAGGCTCTGGTTTAGGCGTACTAGCAGATAAAATAGAAAATCAGGTTGTTATTCCGTATAGCGAAATCCCGCATTTTCCTGTATCAACGGTTTCAGGCCATAAAGGACAGCTTGTGGCGGGAGTTTTGGAAGGTAAACAAGTTATTGCCATGCAAGGACGGTTTCATTTTTATGAAGGTTATTCCATGAAACAGGTAACGTTTCCAGTACGGGTTATGAAAGAAATCGGTATTACCTCACTTGTGGTGACAAACGCGGCTGGAGGGATAAATGAAAGCTTTGCTCCTGGCGATCTGATGTTAATAACCGATCATATCAATAATATGGGGACAAATCCGCTCATCGGTCCAAACGATGAGGCTATTGGAGCACGGTTCCCCGATATGTCGCAAGTGTATGATAAGGCATACATCAAGCACGCGGAAGCTTGTGCGAAAAAATTAGCTGTCGGTATTCAAAAAGGGGTATACGTTGGTAATACCGGTCCTGCGTATGAAACACCGGCAGAAATTAAGATGCTACGGAGATGGGGTGGTGACGCTGTCGGTATGTCAACCGTTCCAGAGGTAATTGTTGCCGGTCATGCAGATTTACGTGTGTTGGGAATTTCTTGTATTTCCAACATGGCAGCAGGGATCTTGGATCAGCCATTAACCCATCAAGAAGTAATCGAAACAACGGAAAAGGTTCGGGAAAACTTTTTACAATTTGTACAGGAAATTGTCCGTACATTACCAACAGAAAAAGGTGATATGAAATGAGAATGTTTGACATTATAGAGAAAAAACGGGATGGAGGAGAACTGACCGAACAGGAAATACATTTTTTCGTTAATGGATATACGAATGGGGAAATCCCTGATTATCAAGTTAGTGCATTATTGATGGCCATTTATTTTCAGGATATGACGAAAGCAGAACGGGCTATTTTAACCTCAGCAATGGTCGATTCCGGTGACAAAATAGATCTGTCAGCCATTTCCGGTATAAAGGTTGATAAACATTCGACAGGTGGTGTTGGGGATACGACAACATTAATTTTGGCACCTCTTGTAGCGTCACTAGGCGTGCCTGTCGCAAAAATGAGTGGCAGAGGTTTAGGCCACACCGGGGGCACAATTGATAAATTGGAAGCTGTTCCCGGATTTCACGTTGAAATAACGGGCGATGAATTTATTAATTTGGTAAATAAAAATAAAGTTGCGGTTATTGGTCAGACAGGCAATTTAACACCTGCTGATAAAAAACTTTATAGTCTGCGGGACGTTACAGCTACCGTAAATTCAATTCCACTAATCGCAAGTTCGATTATGAGTAAAAAGATTGCCTCCGGAGCTGATGCGATTGTGCTTGATGTCAAGACTGGAGCAGGTGCATTCATGAAAAATCTCGATGATGCTCGGGAGCTGGCACATGCAATGGTTTCCATCGGTAATCACGTCGGCAGAAAAACAATGGCGGTGATTTCGGATATGAGCCAGCCGCTTGGTAAGGCAATTGGCAATGCACTTGAGGTAAAAGAAGCAATCGATACATTAAAAGGGAACGGGCCGGAGGACTTAACCGAGCTGTGCTTAACCTTAGGCAGCCAGATGGTTGTTTTAGCTAACAAAGCAGGCAGTCTGGACGAGGCAAAAGCAAAATTGAAAGCAAATATCGAAAACGGCAAAGCATTGGAGCAATTTAAAATTTTTCTAGCGTCACAGGGTGGTGATGCATCGGTTGCCGATAATCCAGATTTGCTTCCGCAAGCCACCAACAAAATCGAATTGTCGGCCAAAAAATCCGGAACCATTCAACACATTGTCGCCGATGATGTCGGTACGGCTGCCATGATGCTTGGGGCTGGCCGTGCGACAAAAGAATCAGTTATTGATTTAGCTGTCGGAATTGTTTTAAATAAAAAGGTTGGTGATCCTGTCAAAGAAGGGGAATCGCTGTTAACCATCCATACGAATCAGGATTCAATTGAGGATGTTAAAGAAAAATTATATGCTAGTATCGCTATTTCCGATGAGCATGTTTCTGCACCATCTTTAATTCATGATGTTGTTACAAAACAACGATAAACACAGGCGGAAGCACACCTGCGGTTGAACCAGATTTGGACATAGCCAATTAGCACTGTTATTCGCAATTCATTAAAAATTGAATTTCCTAGCAGATAAAAGCACACATTAATTATGTGTGCTTTTTTAAGTTATAAAAAATTATATTCATGGCAATCCTAGAGTTATATTGACTCTTGGAGGTAAGGTTATGAAAAAATATGTTTTACTAGTTAGTATGGTTCTTTCATTACTATGCGCCACGACGGTACCTGTATTTGCCGAGGAGAAGGATGCTGCTGAAGCGGATCAAACTCCAAACCTTGCACCTGATGCAAAGTCAGCAATACTAATGGAACGTGACACGGGAAAAATGCTATTCGATAAAAATGCAAACGAAAAGCTTCCGCCTGCAAGTATGACAAAAATTATGACCCTATTATTAATTATGGAGGAGCTGGACAAAGGAAACGTAAAGCTCGATGAAAAAATTCAAATAAGTGAACGAGCAGCATCCATGGGAGGATCTCAATTATTCTTGGAAGCTGGTGAGGAAATGACCGTCAATGATCTATTAAAGGGTATTTCCATTGCGTCGGGAAACGATGCGAGTGTGGCAATGGCTGAGCGATTAGCCGGCAGTGAAGAAGCATTTGTCAAAAAGATGAATAAAAAAGTAAAAGAATTAGGTTTAAAAAATACACATTTTCAAAATTGCACCGGACTTCCGGCAGAGGATCATTACAGTACTGCCTATGATATGGCGGTAATGGCAAAAGAACTATTAAAATACGAAAAGATCACGGATTACACATCAATCTATGAGGATTATTTACGAAAAGGAACAGAGGATGAGTTCTGGTTAGTCAATACCAATAAACTGGTGAAGTTTTACCCTGGTGTTGATGGACTCAAAACTGGTTATACAAATGAGGCGAAATATTGCTTGACAGCGACTGCCGAGAAAGAAAATATGCGCGTCATTGCTGTCGTTATGGGGGCAAAAACAACAAAAGAACGTAATGCAACCGTTACCCAGATGCTAGATTATGCCTTTAATCAGTTTGGAACAAAGAAATTATTTGAAAAAGGGCAGCCAATTACAACATTAAATTTATTAAAAGCTGAGGATGAGAAGATAGACGTTGTTGCGTCGGAATCAATTAGTACCCTTCACAAAAAAGGCCAAGAACCAAAAGATATTAAAACTGTTGTTAAACTGAAAAGTAATTTTACTTTGCCATTGAAAAAAGGGGATCATGTGGGGACATTAGTTGTCAAAAACGGGAATAAAGTGTTGTCCGAAACGCCATTAACGATTGGAAAAGATGTGGAGCCTGCATCGTTTTTAACGTTATTTAAACGTTCCATTGGTGAAATGGCAAAAAGCCGTTAACGTTCGGGGAGAAATGAGGGCAAAAACTGAAGATCAAGGGAAAGACTCCTTACGCTTTTGCACTATTTTGGTCGAATTTCTTCTTCTTTTGTCAACGTGCAGGAATTGACCCGCTTTATATGGAAATGAAAAGGTACAACGTATTGTGAGGAGGAGACATAAAATGGGGCTTGAGACAATGTTTGATGTGAAAGAAGATGTTTTAATTGTTCGTTTGTCCGGTGAACTCGATCACCACGAAACGGAGAACCTGCGTAACGAATGGAAGGACATGATGTATAAAAACGCTGTAAAGCATGTTGTTCTTAATTTGGAATCTGTTTCATTTATGGATAGCTCGGGACTTGGGGTGATATTAGGACGATATAAAGAAGTGCTGCAGCTAGGTGGAGAAATGGTCATATGTTCCGTTTCGCCAGCAGTTAATCGTTTATTTGAAATGTCCGGCATTTTCAAAATTGTCCGGCTGGAGGAGAACGAACAATATGCGTTAGTTACGTTAGGGGTGGCTTCATGAATAATGAAATGGTTGTAGAATTTTCCAGTGTCAGTGAAAATGAGTCGTTTGCCCGTGTCACCGTGGCAGCATTTGTCACGCAAATGGATCCGACGATGGATGAATTGACGGAAATTAAAACAGTTGTATCGGAAGCGGTAACGAACGCCATCATTCATGGGTACAACAATGAACCGGATCATAAAGTTTCTATTACATGTGCATTAAGGGATGATGAGCTTGAACTAACCATTAAAGATGATGGTATCGGAATCGGCGATGTCGAAGAGGCAAGACAGCCATTGTTTACATCAAAACCGGAATTGGAACGATCTGGAATGGGTTTTACGATTATTGAGAATTTTATGGATTCGGTTAAAGTTATCTCGGAACCAGGTGCAGGAACAACCGTACAGATGACAAAACAGTTAACGAAAAACAGAACGGTAAGCAAGTAGGGAGACTTGCCCATGGATGTAAATGTAAAGCATTTAAATCGTAAAGATCCTTTAACCGATGAACAAGTAAAAGAGTATATTTATAAAAGTCAGCAAGGCGATAAAGATGCTAGAGATTTACTCGTTGAGAAAAATATACGACTTGTCTGGTCCGTAGTTCAGCGCTTTATCAACCGTGGCTATGATCCAGATGATTTATTTCAAATTGGCTGTATCGGCTTGATTAAGTCAATCGACAAGTTTGATCTGGCCTACGATGTCCGGTTTTCCACTTATGCAGTTCCCATGATTATTGGGGAAATACAACGGTTTATCAGGGATGATGGAAGTATTAAGGTAAGCCGTTCATTAAAGGAAATAGGAAATAAAATTCGCCGGAAAAAAGATGAATTAACGAAAAGGCTGGGAAGGTCGCCAACGATTCACGAAATAGCGGATGAACTAAACATTTCACCTGAGGATGTGGTACATGCCGAAGAAGCTGCGAAATCACCGCATTCCATTCATGAAACGGTGTTTGAAAATGATGGGGATCCCATCACCTTATTGGACCAGATTGCTGATCCGGATACAAGATGGTTTGATAAAATTTCATTGCAGGAAGCCATTAGGGGGTTAAATGAACGGGAGCGGCTAATTGTTTATTTGCGGTATTATAAGGACAAAACCCAGTCCGAGGTCGCAGAAAGATTAGGAATCTCACAAGTCCAGGTATCGCGGTTAGAGAAAAAAATATTACATGACATGAAAGATATAATGGGATAGCCAAAAGCAAAACACCAGCATGAGGTGTTTTGCTTTTTTGCTTATAAAATAACATTTTTAACGAATACTACATGCATGGGGTGATATGTATGACTGACATCGTTTATATCCGAATGAAGAAAAGTATTGAGATAACCGAACTCCAAACAATTCATCTGCAAGATATTGCCTATTTATCAACATCTTCAGAACATAAACAGGAAATGGAAGAGACTGTCCTGTACCGCATTACTAAAAAAGACCGGAATATCGTTATTATTGATAGCTTTATTATCATTGATCACTTACGAAAATTATTTCCGGGGTTAGAATTTCAGCTTGTTGGTCCGGCCCAGACGATTATCCGGATTGTGGAAAGAAAAAAATCACCATCGATTTTGCTTGCAGCATTTGTGTGGGTGTTATTATTCATTGGAGCAGCGATGACCATCATGAACTTTCATTATGATGTGAGTATGCAGGAGGTACAGCAAAAATTGCATTATATCTTAACTGGTGAGCATAATAAGTACCCGCTATGGATTCAAATACCATATTCATTTGGTTTGGGAATCGGCATGCTGCTGTTTTTCAATCATTGGTTTAAAAAACGGTTTAACGAAGAGCCAAGTCCACTTGAAATTGAAATTTTTAATTATCAGCAGGATCTTAACCAATATGTCATTCATTATGAAAATGAATTAAATGATAAATCATAGTTTCCATATTATCGTCGAAATAATTATTGGATTTGCGGGTGGTCTTGCTGTTGGAGGTGGATTTGTTGCGTTTTTAACTGTTTTGGGTATTATTCCCAGGCTGATTCAGTTGAGTAAAACAGATGGCCTGACTCGGGTTTATGGTGTATGTGTGATAGCAGGACTTTTATTTGGAACGTATATTTCTTTTACAAATGTAACATGGAATCAACCCCATGTTTTGTTCATTATCTGGGGCGGATTCCATGGTATTTTCAATGGTATGTTAGCAGCAGCCTTAACGGAAGTACTGAATGTTTTTCCAATTATCTCCAAGCGGATAG
This sequence comes from Lentibacillus populi, assembly GCA_014642895.1. Lineage (GTDB taxonomy): Bacteria > Bacillota > Bacilli > Bacillales > Amphibacillaceae > Lentibacillus_C > Lentibacillus_C populi. The sequence continues at coordinate 102,055 of BMJD01000004.1, read as the reverse complement.
GGATGGAACGATACTTATTTGGATTGCTTATGGCTATCGTGTTCGGGAAAATTGCCGGTTCCCTGTTTCAATGGCTGATTTTTGTCAAGTAAGGAACAATCGAATGGAGTGTTAATAGACAATGGCGGAAACGAAAGAAAACAAAAGTCCGATTTCACCTGACATCAAGGATACAGAAGCTTACATGAAGAAACACATTGGAATTGGTGTCTCGTTTGATGCTGGGTTTCGGGAAATAACAGTATTGAAAACCAAAATCCAGCTTTATTATGTGAACGGTTTGGTTGATTCCTCCAACGTCATTCAAATTATGAAAGTCCTGGTTCAAATTAATGATAATGAGGGAAATCGCAAAAAGGTTCGGGAAATTGTTGAAAACAGATTGGTACATCAGCAGGTTGCACACACAAAATCAATGGATGAAGTAGTCGATCAAATGCTTTCCGGTTTAATTGTCATTTTTGTTGATGGTGAAAAAGAGGCTTTTATCATCGATGTACGCCATTACCCCGGACGAACTCCGGAAGAACCGGATACAGAGCATGTTGTGCGGGGTTCCAGGGATGGCTATACAGAGAATGTTATCGAAAATACCTCCCTTACGAGGCGAAGAATTCGTGATGAACGGTTGCGCAATGAAATGCTGAAGGTCGGCGAGCGTTCAAAAATGGATATTTGTATCAGTTATTTACAGGATGTCGTCGATGATGGATTAGTAAAGTTAATCAAGGAAAAAATTAGGGAAGTAGAAATTGACGGCATGTCCATGGCTGATAAAACACTGGAAGAATTTATCATTAAAAGCAAATGGAATCCATATCCAATGGTTCGCTATACGGAACGGCCAGATGTTGCTGCCCATCATATACTGGAAGGTCATGTAATAATTATTGTCGATACGTCACCAAGTGTGATTATCTTGCCGACGACTGTTTTTCACCATCTTCAACATGCAGAAGAATATCGCCAAAGACCTGCCGTCGGTACCTTTATCCGACTGATACGCTTTCTTGCCGTATTGTTGTCCATTTTTCTCTTGCCGTTATGGCTGTTATTTGCCATGGAACCAACTTTACTGCCAGATCCATTGTCGTACATTGGGCCAAATGAAAAGGGGAATATTCCTATTTACGTGCAAATCATTCTCGGTATTGTTGGTGTTGAATTTTTACGAATGGCTGCGATCCATACACCGACGCCCTTATCGACAGCAATGGGTTTAATTGCTGCGGTACTGATTGGGCAAATTGCAATTGACGTAGGAATGCTCAGCCCGGAAGTAATATTGTACGTTTCCGTCAGTGCAATTGGTGCTTATGTCACACCTAGTTATGAGCTTAGTGTTGCAAATAAAATGGTTAGTTTGTTTTTAGTATTGCTTACGGCGATTTTCGGATTAATTGGTTTGGCGATAGGGGTTACCGTATTTATTCTCTTTATCGTCAATTTAAAATCACTGCGGACACCTTACTTTTGGCCATTTATCCCATTTAACGCAAAAGCATTAAAGAATCTAATGATCCGTGTTCCAGTACCATACGATAACAGCCGTCCAAGTATTGTCCATCCAAGAAATACTTACCGGCAGCCCCTGTATCCTGTAAAAAAAGGGGAATAAACATCTCCCCCTTTTCATTTTTGCTTTATTGTGATAAAGTTTTTTAAGAACAAAAGCGGAAGCGCCCGGTTAGCGGCGTATGGAGTGGACTGAGCCGAAGGAGATAAAGGAAACACGGTGAGCTGGAAGCGAACCGATGTTGACTTATCGTACGGAGGTGAAGGAAGTCCACTAGCCGCTGGGCGCTGGAGCTGGACGTGGCTCACCTTGCCACGAACAATATCGGACCTAAATTTTTATACTTTTTAATAATATATAGCAGTAGGGCAGGGGAAGTACATGATAATCGATAACCATCCATTTTCAGTCGATCAGGGACATTTAATGATCGGCGGATTAAATACAATAGATTTAGCAAAAAAATATGGTACACCTTTATATGTTTATGATGTTTCATTGATTCGAAAAAATTGCCGGGCATTCGTTAATACATTTGAACGGCTGGATATAAAAGCACAGGTTGCTTATGCTAGCAAAGCCTTTTCATCGATTGCGATGCTTCAGGTAGTGAAGCAGGAAAATTTAAGCCTGGATGTTGTTTCTGAAGGGGAATTATATACAGCATTACAGGCCGATTTTCCGGTAGAACGCATTCACTTGCATGGAAATAATAAAAGTATGAATGAAGTCAACATGGCTATTGAACATGACATTGGCTGTATTGTAATTGACAATTTTCATGATATAGCGCTTGTGGATACGTTGTTGAAAAAGCATGACAAACAAATGGACGTTTTAATGCGGGTTACGCCCGGTATTGAATCGAAAACACATCAGTACATTATGACGGGAAATGAGGATTCCAAATTTGGTTTTAATTTACGGAACGGACAAGCTTATAAGGCGTTTCAACTGCTGCATAATCATCCATTTATCCGGTTGAAGGGGCTGCATTGCCATATTGGGTCACAAATATTTGAGACGGATCGTTTTTTGATGGCAGCAGATCATCTTTTTGCCGAAATTGCAAAATGGCGCGAACTGTATGGCTATATACCGGAAGTGTTAAACCTTGGCGGCGGTTTTGGGATTCGTTATACAGAGGAAGATAATCCAATCCAATTAAGCAGATATGCTGAGGCACTTGCGGAAGCTGTCAAGCAGCACGCTGCGAAGTTATCCATTCCTTTACCGGAGATCTGGATTGAACCAGGCCGTTCCATCGCCGGGAACGCGGGAATAACATTATATACGGTTGGAGCCATGAAACAAATTCCGGGAGTCCGGCAGTATCTATCGGTTGATGGCGGTTTGACTGATAATTTGCGTCCTGCGTTATACCAAGCAAAATATGATGGTGTCATTGCAAATAAAGCAGATTTTCCGCCTACACAGACAGTGTCGATTGCCGGGAAATGCTGTGAATCCGGTGATATGTTAATTTGGGATTTACCGGTACCAGATGTTGATGATGGTGATATTCTTGCTGTCTTTTCAACCGGTGCCTATGGATATTCCATGGCCAATCATTACAACCGGTTTCCCAACCCGGCTGTTATCTTTGCAGAAGACGGCATAGACAAGCTTGTTGTTGCCAGAGAAACGTATCAGGATGTGGTAAAGCACGACCTGTCCTATGAATAAATTCGCTAGTAACGCGCCCAGTAACTAGGTCTATTAGTGGGGCGCGTTTAATTATTCTTTTAAAATATCCAAATTAATGATAAGATGAACATTGATTTACATTACATAAAAACATGAACACACAGAACAAAGGCGGAAGCGCCTGATTAGCGGCGTATATGCTGCGCCCGCGCAACGCAGGTGGTTCGGTGTTGCTGCCGGGAGCAGCGATCTTAACCGAACAAACAACCGTAGGAGATAAAGGAAACATGCCACAAAAAAAGGGGTAAACGTGAGTTGGACGCAAAGTCCGCTTTTAGTCGGCCTTCCTTCTTACTCGAACCGATGTTGACTTATTTTACGGAGGCGGGTGTTGCATACTAGCCGCTGGGCGCTGGAGCCGGACGTGGCCTACTCTGGCATGAGCAGAATAGAGTCTGGATTTTTATACTTTCTTATCAATTGAAAAAGGAGATGCAGCAATGACTAAAAAAGGATATATTTTGATGGAAAACGGGAACAAAATTGAATTTGATTTGTATCCGGGGGAAGCCCCAGGTACGGTGGCGAACTTTGAAAAATTGGCAAATGAAAATTTTTATGATGGATTAACGTTCCACCGTGTTATTCCCGGATTTGTCAGCCAGGGTGGTTGCCCAAACGGGAATGGTACCGGCTCTGCGGGCTACACCATTAAGTGCGAAACGGAAGGGAACCCGCATAAACATGTCGAAGGTTCATTATCAATGGCACATGCCGGTAAGGATACCGGAAGCTGCCAGTTCTTCATCGTTCATGAAGCCCAGCCGCATTTAGATGGTGTACACACTGTTTTTGGACAAGTAACATCCGGAATTGAACATGCGAAAGAAATGCAAAATGGTGATGTAATGAAGGAAATAAAGGTGTTTGAAGTGTAGCTTTGCATGTGACATTTCCCGTTTAGCTTTAGGAAGTGATGTATGGATATTTATTTATTATTATGGCTCGTGCTTTTTACAGCTCCGGTAAGTACAATGTTACATGAACTTGGACATGTACTTGGTGCAAAATGGGCAAAAGCCGATTCTATAACGCTTTCCGTGGGGGCTGGAAAAAAGCTTATTACTTTTTCATTTAAACAAATACAAATAGATGTATTTACGCTATTCTTTTTGGGTGGTTCTGCCTATAGTGAACGAAACATTCCGTATAAACCAATGGAGAAAATTTGTATTAGTCTGGCGGGCCCTGTCAGCAATGGGCTTGCAGCAGCTATCGTTTGCGTTTTGTTCGGTTCCTCCAATGTCTTTGTGCAAGTATTGATTTTATTTAATATCTGGCTTGCCGTTATCAATATTATTCCATTTAAACTAAACGGAAAACAATCGGATGGCTATACAATCGTAAAAACAGTTTCACAAACGTACACAAATTTCAAATAACCGAATAAATAGTAGTATGACTTAATGGAAAGCTGTCAATGCTGTAAAGGGATGAATGAAGGTTGAATCAACGTAAAAAAAATTGGATTTTGTTTTCAATACTACTTGTAATTGGCATGATATGGGGCATTATTTATTGGGTTGCGTTTGTTTTTTAATTAGTTGAATTTGACAATTGCAATTTGTTAGGGCATTAATAGATAATATACAACTGCTGATTCGAAATAAGTTTAACTATTTTGGGGCAGACGCTGCAGGATGTTTTTCTACTCTCCGTGGTTGGAAAGTTATTTTCATAATGAGGGGTATCTATGTTAATTCGTTATAAAAGGAATTTGGAAAAAATTGCAATGGGTTTACTATCTTTTATGCCAGAAGAAAAAGATGTAAAAAAATTGCAGCAAACCATAAAAGAATACGAAGAAAATCCGGATTGGCATCTTTTTCTTTGGAAAGAAGATGACGTTCTAGGTGCAATTGGATTAAGAATAGAAGATGATATTAACGCGGTTATTCAGCATATATCAGTTAACCCGTCACATCGGAATTCAGGAATCGGCCGAAAAATGGTCCATGCGATAAACAATATGTACCAGGATAAATATGCTGTCTGTGCAGAAGAAAATATCCAGACATTTTATAATAAATGTGGTCAGGATGACAAAGAGAAGGAAGACGACTAAAACTTCTTTATGAAAGTCCTTCATATTACGTTTAAATGGTTTATGGATGGTCAAAGAGCCAACCCTTTATGATCGGGTTGGCTCTTTGTAACCGTTCATTGTTAACAAAAGAATGATTGGTCAATCAACCTGGTATTGCATATGCAATTCAATCTTACCTTTTTATAGCCATGCAGCACCAACGATGATGAGTAAAATGAACAATACGACGATTAACGCAAATCCACCGCCATAACCTGCACCCATAATGAAATTCCTCCTTTTCGTCTTAAAGAATAAATGTCTTATTCGAGTGAGTTCAAAAAGGAGGGATAATAAGGACCATAAACTTCGACGCGACACTAGAAACTGGCCAGCTGAAAACATCGAAGTATCCTTTTTACCGGACTTTTTGAACTTCCTCTTTAAAAACATTTATCTTACGTTAATAACGTATGTAGGTAATCAGCAGATTGTATAGGCGATTATGACGGTTCTTTATTTTTTTCAGGTGAATCCGTCCATAACAAAGTGAAAGGAAGAAGCAGGATGAATCAAGCATATCAGGTAAAAATAGATTCATTTGAGGGTCCGCTTGATTTGTTATTACACTTAATTAACAGTTATGAGATTGATATATATGATATTCCTGTTGCCCAAATTACGGAGCAATATATGGAATATATCCATACCATGCAGCAATTGGAACTAAATATTGCCAGTGAATATTTGGTTATGGCGGCAACGTTGCTCGCGTTAAAAAGCCAGATGCTGCTGCCCAAACAGGAAATGGATACGGAAGAGGATGACTATGCAGAAGATCCTCGTGATGAGTTGATGGGCAGGTTGATTGAGTACCGAAAATATAAACAAGCTGCTGAAAATTTAAAAGAAAAAGAAATGGATGCGAATCAAATTTTTACACGATCACCAGTCGTGTTTGATGATATTGATTTGCAGCAGCCGGTTGTTCAAGGTGACATTTCGATATATGAAATGTTAGGAGCCCTTGGCAAAATGCTAGAACGGAAAAAGTGGAAAGAGCCAATGGAAACGACCATAAAACGTATTGAAATTTCGATTGAGGAACGGATGGAGGAAGTCATACAAGTTGTCAAAAATGCGCAGGCTGGTGTTTCGTTTGATCATCTGTTCAGCTATCGATCACGTTCTCATATTGTGGTAACGTTTATGGCACTATTGGAATTAATGAAAAATAAAGCAGTGTATTGTGAACAGGAGAAACAGCTTGAGACATTATACGTGTTTTATATGGGGGAAAATGAATGAAGATGACAGAGCTAAAAGCAATTCTTGAAGGATTGCTGTTTGCCAGTGGTGATGATGGAATCACTGTCAAGCAATTGTCACGAATACTCGAAGTAAATGCAGCGACGGTTGAACATCTGCTTGAGGAATTAAAATACGATTATGAGCATGTCGAACGCGGGATGATGATTATGCAATCGCATCAAGTGTTCCATTTAACAACAAAACCGGAGCATAGCGCCTATTTCAAAAGGCTGCTGGAAACTCCGCAAACGTCACGAATGTCACAGGCGGCTTTGGAAACGTTGGCAATTATTGCTTACCGGCAGCCAATAACCAGAACAGAAATTGAGGAAATCCGCGGGGTAAAGAGTGATCGACCAGTACAGACATTGCTTTCCAGATCGCTGATTGAAGAGGTAGGAAGGCGGGATGGTGTTGGCAGGCCGATCCTGTTCGGGACAAGTAAAGATTTTTTAATCTATTTTGGCCTTACATCGTTAGAGGAATTACCACCATTACCTGAAAATGTTGATCAGGAAGATATCGAGCACGAAGCCGATTTATTTTTTGAAAAGTTTCATACACAAATGGATAACAACATGGCTGACTAGAACCCTTGCATACTATTTTACTGCAAGGGTTTTGTTAATTTTTTTACACACTTCTGATTCAGATAGGCATACGATACATGGAGGTGATTTTATGAATAATCGTAAACAGTCTTATTTGAAAAGTCTTTGGCAATGGGGAGAAGATACAAAAAGGGCGTTATCTGCTTCACAAGAGGGAATTTCCAGTTATCGGATCAAGGAACTGGAGGCATGGCAAGACAAGGTGAAAAAAGGTCTTTCCTCTATGGCAGATCTTGGGGAGCAGGAGTTGATTTCACTACGAGATGAGGGGGAACGAATGCTTTCCGAAATGAGAGCAGAAACAAATCATGGGCTGGAAAGAGCTGTTCCATACGGAAAGCATAGACTTCCGCCGCTTCCTTATGCATATGATGCGCTGGAACCATATATTAATCAAGAAATTATGCGTCTTCACCATGATGAGCATCACCAATCCTATGTTGATGGATTAAATAAAGCAGAGAAAGAATTGTATAAAGCAAAACAAAGAAGGAGGATAATCTGATCAAACATTGGTTAAGGGAACAGGCATTCCATGGCTCCGGGCATAACCTGCATACGATTTTCTGGTTTAACATGACTCCGGAATCGGGTAAAAAGCCTGTTGGTGAAATCGCAAAGCGTATAACGAAAGATTTTGGATCGTGGGGAGCTTTTAAAGACATATTTACAAAGGCAGCTGCATCCGTTGAGGGGGTCGGCTGGGCAATACTGGCATGGAATCCAAGAAGCGGGAGGCTCGTTTTACAAACATTTGAAAAGCATCAGCTTTTTCAAATTGCGGATATTATTCCTTTACTAGTATTAGATATGTGGGAACATGCCTACTATTTACAATATAAAACAAATAAAAATGAATATATCGACAATTGGTGGAACGTTGTTAATTGGGATGATGTTAATAAAAGATACATGGAAGGGAAAAAAGTTAAATGGCCACTGTTTTGACATTATAAATGAAGCGTGATGGGGTTCTGCTGTATTTTGATTAACCAAAAAGCACCAACATTTTATTCATATCGAAAGCTGTCCGGCATAAAATATACAGACATAAACTCTGGAGGAGGACTCCATCATGCGTTTTGTATTCGTTACGATTATTTTTTGTCTGTTGTTCAGTGTTTTTCTATATCCGGCAATCGGACAAGCTAAACCTGACACATCAGCCAATAATGCTGTTTTAATAGAACAATCGACAGGCCGTGTCCTTTATGAAAAAAATGCCCATGACAAGCGGTCGATAGCAAGTATTACCAAAATTATGACTGCTATTATAGCAATTGAATCCGGCAAGATGGATGAGATGGCAACAGTATCAAAGCGGGCAGTCTATGCAGGTGGTTCCTCCATCTACCTTGAACAGGGAGAAAAGATGAAACTGAAAGATCTGGTTTATGGATTAATGCTTCGTTCCGGTAACGATGCGGCAGTTGCGATTGCAGAACATGTTGGCGGCAGTGTGGAGGGCTTTAGTTATTTAATGAACGAGAAAGCACGATGGCTGGGAATGACCAATACAGAGTTCGATAATCCGCATGGGCTGGATTCAGAAAGCCACTATTCCACTGCCTATGATATGGCACTGTTAATGCGCTATGCGATGACAAATGATCTGTTTAAGAAGATAACCGGAACCACTACCTATAAAGCCAGTACACGGGAATATGCCTGGAGAAATAAAAATAAACTATTAACCTCGTATTATGATTATTGTACTGGGGGAAAAACCGGTTTTACAAAAAAAGCTGGAAGAACACTGGTGTCTACTGCACATAAAAAGGACATGGATCTGATTGCCGTTACCTTGAATGCTCCCGATGACTGGCAGGATCATATCGGTATGTATGAATGGGCCTTTGATACATTTAACATGACGTCCATATTGAAAAAAGGGGAAAAAACGTATCAGATAAATGGAGACGAAAAAATCACTAGCGGTTTTATTAATCGTAATGTGACATATCCTTTAGACGACCAGGAGCTGGAAAAAATCAGCAAAAAAACGTTTCTTTTAGAACAGGGCAGCCAGAGAGATCAAGCTATCATCGGCAAGACAATTTTTTACCTTGATGAGACACCAATAAGCGAAGTACCCATTTTTAGCGGGACTCAGCATAGAACAAAGGATAATTTGTTTACCGAAACAGCATCAATATTACAGCGAATGGTAGGGTTGTATTAATATGGTAAATATAATTTGGGCAGCTATGGCAATCGTCGGTATCCTTTATGCCATGTTTAACGGGACGATGGAAGACGTGAATAAGGCACTGTTTGAAAGTGCGGATGAAGCTGTGACGATATCGATCGGGTTAATCAGTATATTGGTATTTTGGCTTGGAATTATGAAGATTGCCGAGAAAGCAGGCATTTTACAAATACTTGCAAAACTGTTTCGACCGGTTGTTGTCAGACTATTCCCCGAAATACCAAAAGATCATCCGGCAATGGGGTATATTTTGTCCAATTTTACAGCAAATGTATTTGGCTTGGGGAATGCTGCCACACCAATGGGTATCAAAGCAATGGAACAGATGAAAGAGTTAAGTGGAACAGATACCGCATCACGGTCGATGATTACTTTCTTGGCATTGAATACTTCAAGTTTGACTCTAATCCCGACGACCGTGATCGCGATACGAATGCATTATGACTCCGCATCACCAACGGAAATTGTTGGAACTACGATAATTGCAACAATCATTTCAACGCTAGCTGCCGTAGTGGTTGATCGAATTTTTTACTACCGAAGTATTAGGAGGGGATAGCTTGGCTGTCATTACACTAATTAGTACATGGCTCATTCCATGTTTTATTATGCTTGTACTTATCGTAGCGACATGGAAGCGTGTTCCTGCATATGAACTGTTTGTTGAAGGAGGAAAGGAAGGTGTTAAGATGGCATTTTCTTTGCTTCCTTTTTTAGTAGGGATGATTGTTTCGATTGCTATTTTACGGGCATCGGGTGCGTTAGATGCCTTTATCGGACTTATATCGCCGGTTTTAGGCTTTTTTGGTGTCCCGCCGGATATTGTGCCGCTCGCTCTCGTAAGGCCAATTTCAGGGACCGCTGCATTGGGCGTAACAACGGAACTGATTGATACCCACGGACCCGATTCCTTCATTGGACGACTGGCCTCGACCATGCAAGGCAGTACAGATACAACATTATATATATTAACCATCTACTTCGGTGCTGTTGGTATTAAAAAAATGAGATACGCCTTAAAGGTTGGACTTATTGCCGATTTAATTGGTATAATTGCCTCCATCATAATCGTTACCATTGTATTTGGATAAGCTTTTACAGTAGCGTTAACTTAGAGTTAACGCTATTATTATGTTGTTGGAAAAAACAAAAGCAGAAACGCGCCAGTTGACTTATCGTAGGGTAAGTGTTGCCAGCTAATCGCTGGGGCTGGACGCCGTAAAAGCGCCAAACGACCGGAAATTCATCCGTATTTACAATTAAAATATAAGGGAAACATGGTGATATACATGACAAACAAATTCGAACGACTGCAAAAAGTGATTGCGAAAAGTGGGGTAACATCCAGACGAAAAGCAGAACAGTTAATTACAGACGGCAAGGTAAAAGTAAATGGCAGCATTACGACTGAACTGGGAACAAAAGTATCCACAGCTGATGAAATTGAAGTAAACGGGGTGCCATTACAACAGGAGGCACTTGTATATTATATGCTTTATAAACCACGAGGCGTTATATCAAGTGTGAAAGATGACAAGAATAGGAAGGTAGTGACCGACTTTTTCCCGGGGATCCAAGAACGGATTTTCCCAATTGGCAGGCTCGACTATGATTCGTCGGGTATTATTTTACTGACAAATGACGGGGAATTTGCCAATCATTTAATGCATCCGCGTTATGGTATTGAGAAGGTTTATGTTGCGAAGGTAAAAGGTATCCCAAGCAAACCGGAGTTAAATAAGTTGCGAAAAGGGATAAAAGTGGACAGGGACATATTAAAAGCAGTAGGATACAAATTTTTATCTACCGATAAAGATACGAATACAGCCATTATCGAGATCACATTACAAGAAGGGAAAAACCGTCATATCCGGCGTATGATGGAGCAACTGGGCTATCCGGTTACGAAATTAAAACGGGAACGCTACGGGGTATTGACATTAAAAGGGCTTAAACCTGGTGAATCAAGGCCTTTAACCCCGCATGAGGTAAAGATGATGCGTCAACAGGCAAGCAAAATTGTTGAATAATAGTCAAATTTACCAATCTGCTTACATGATATAATGGCGTAGGGAGTGAGCGAGATGACCGAGAGGAAGATCGGGCCGAATAAAAAAAAGAAGAAGAGAAACCGTTTAATATTCAGATCGATCATATTAGCGATATTATTAGTTGCCGTCGTTTATGCATTGGTATCGAATTTATCGAAGGACGAGACAAAAATTGATACAGGTGATCAAGCCCCGGACTTTACATTGGAACAAGTAAATGCCAACAATGAGCTGGAATCGATCAAACTTAGTGATCTTAAAGGAAAAGGTGTCATGCTGAATTTTTGGGCAACCTATTGCAAACCTTGTGAAGCGGAAATGCCTTACATGGAAAAGTTGTATCCAGCGTATAAGGATAAAGGGATTGAAATTGTTGCTGTCAGCTTAGATGCTACACAGCTTGTTATCGACAGATTTATTGACAAATATGATTTAACATTCCCGGTACTCCATGACACAAAAAGTCAAGTTATGGATCAATATGGTGTTGGCCCGATTCCGAGTACATTTTTCATCAATCCGGACGGTGAGGTTGTGGAAATTGTTGAAGGGGCATTGACTTTGGATAAGCTGGAAGGTTACCTGCAGCAAATTGCACCCAAATAATCGTTTTAATGTGAGGGATATGGATGAGTATTGATAAAGTAAAATGTGAGTGTGGCCACGTCAACCCGGAAGGCACAGTTCTTTGTGAAGCATGCGGCAAGCCGATTGAAGGAAATCAGCATATTGACGGTAATGATAAACAGAAATTATTAAATATGCGTTATGACGGAAGTGCCCGCAGATCACAGACATATAACAAGTCTATTATTGATAAAATATGGAGCTTTTTCTCTTCTGTCAAGGTAGGCGTATGGCTGATTGTGCTGGCTCTTGTTGCCTCAGCTATCGGAACTATTTTTCCACAAGAACAATACATACCGCCCGATGCTGTTTCGCGTGACCCTGCCGTCTATTATGAAGGAACATATGGTATATTCGGAAAGATCTACTATCAGCTTGGCTTTCACCATTTATACAGCTCTTGGTGGTACATGCTTTTGATCGCACTTATTGGTATTTCGTTAGTTATTTGCAGTCTTGACCGCTTCGTACCACTTTATAAGGCATTAAAACGACAAAAGGCCAAACGTCACGAAACATTTTTAAATAGGCAGCGGCTTTATAGTAAAACAGAAAATGTAACACAGGAAGAAAAGGAAAAAGTTATCGCTAGACTGAAAAAACAACGCTATAAAGTTCGTGATGAAAATGGACATATTTTAGCAGAAAAAGGAAGATTTTCACGGTGGGGACCTTATGTGAATCATATTGGTCTAATCATTATCCTATTAGCCGCTATATTACGGATGACACCACTTCTTTTTTCGGATGATTATGTATGGGTTCGAGAAGGACAGCGTATTGTTATTCCTTCCACAGATGGGGAGTACTATATCGAAAACAAAGATTTCATTCTTGAAACATGGGACCCGGAAGAAGCTGGTGGAAAATTTAAGGATGCCCTCGAAAAACAAGGGGCGGTCGCAAAAAACTATCAAACAAATGCAGTTATTTATAAAAAGAAGGGTGATTCGATTCCAGGCGAAGAACCGGATCTGGAAAAAGTAACAGAGGGCGAAATCCGGCTGAATCAGCCACTAAAATTTGACAAATATACCTTATATCAATCGGGTTATCAGCAGAATGAATTTACCAGTATGGCTTTTAACATTTTAAGATCCGATGCTAAAGATGAAGAATATAAAAATTTGACGTTTAAGCTGCATACAACTGATGAGGAAAATGATAAAACGCTTGGGACTTTTACGATTGATTTGAACGATCAAAAAGAAGTGTACAAGCTTGATAATGGTTTTCGTGTGCAAGTTGAAGAATACTATCCCGATTATTATTTAGAAGGCGGCAAACCGGAATCGCATAGTGATAAACCGCGAAATCCAGCATTTGTGTTTTTCGTTTCTCCACCAGATAGCGATAAGTCTGAAACAAGTTTTGTCGGATTGGACGGCAGCATTTCAGCAGCTGGAGAGGATTCTCAATATCAGCTGGATATTGAGGATTACAAGCTTAAGGGTGAGCTTGGCACGTTTAAAATTGATTTAAACGAACCAAAATCAGAATATGAACTTAATAACGGAACAAGGGTAGTCATTGATGAGTATTATCCTGATTATGCTGAGGAAGATGGGCAAGCAATTTCAAAATCCAAATATCCGAGAAATCCGGCTTTCGAATTGTCGGTTTATCCACCCGACAGTGACAAAGCAGAGAAGAGCTTTGTTGGTATAGGTAAAAATGACCCGATGACAAAAGGGAATCAATACAGGCTTGGACTGGCCGGCTATGAACTTCATGATGTTAGTGGAATTCAGGTGAAAAAAGATTACACCCTTCCATTTTTTATTCTTGGAGCAATCATCTTTATGATTGGTGTAGTTCAAGGTATGTATTGGCATCATAGAAGAATTTGGATTCATCCGAAAGATAACGGATTGCTTGTGGCTGCCCACACAAACAAGAACTGGTTTGGGATCAAGAAAGATATTGAAAAAGCCATTGAAGGAACCAATATTAATATGGTGGTTGATCAACAGGAATTGGAAGATTGATGGATTAGAAAAGTGCAGCGGGTCAGCGCATTTCAGGTATAAAGGAGGATTTTTATGGATTATTTAAAGATTAGCAGCTCAGCGTTATATACCGCATTTTTCCTATATTTGATTGCTACCATTTTCTTCGGAGCAACGATTAAGGACGACAAGAAAAAGCGGAATCAAGGGGTGTCAGGGATAATCGGAATCACCCTGACCTTGGTCGGATTTGCGGCACAGCTTGTTTATTTTGTGACAAGATGGCTCGCCAGTGGACACGCTCCCGTCAGTAATATGTTTGAGTTTGTAACATTTTTTGGTATGGGAGTTGTCTTGGCGTTTATTATCATTTACTTTATTTATCGGTTAAGCATTTTGGGATTATTCGCTTTGCCGATTGCATTGATTCTCATTGCCTATGCAAGTATGTTTCCGACGGAGATTTCGCCATTGATATCATCGTTGCAAAGCCATTGGTTATACATTCATGTAACCACTGTATCAATAGCACAGGCCATCTTGTCGATCAGTTTTGTAGCCGGTTTGATCTATCTGATTCGCCAAATTGATCAATCAACGGCAAGTAAACGTACATTTTGGCTCGAAGTTATTTTATTCGGGCTGTTCATTTTTATTGGATTTAGTGTATCAGGTGGTATATTCAAGGCCATGGATTATCATGCTGAGTTCCAATATATTGAACAAGGAAATGAAACAACAACCGATTATCAAATGCCTGCAATCGTGGGACCTCATGATAGTAAATTATTAACACAGGATGTTATGAAGCCATGGTTTGCAGCACCTTCCTGGATGCATGGGGCAGATGCGGGACGTAAATTTAATTCGGTTATCTGGTCTGTGTTTACAGGACTGATTATCTATCTCATTTTCCGTTTGATTAGCAGAAAAAGAGTCGGTGCTACCATACAGCCATTACTCAAAAAAGTTAGCCCAGATTTACTGGATGAAGTGTCTTATCGAGCCGTCGCAATTGGCTTTCCGCTCTTTACCTTGGGTGGCTTGATTTTTGCTTCTATTTGGGCGCAAGAAGCCTGGGGGCGCTTTTGGGGATGGGATCCAAAAGAAGTATGGGCGCTTGTAACATGGTTCTTCTATGCAGCGTTCTTACATTTGCGCCTTTCCCGAGGCTGGCATGGGGAAAAATCGGCTTGGCTGGCAGTGGGCGGCTTTGCGATCATTATGTTTAATCTGATTGCCGTAAACCTGATTTTAGCCGGTCTGCATTCGTATGCGTAGGTTTACAAATTACGGGAAATAACGTAATGTTTCTGAATGAGTTGTAAAAATGGTTCAGCGTTTTCTTATACTTTTTGCGCTCGTTCATTTATACTTTAAATAGGTATAGGTGGGGAGTGAATTTCATGGAAACAAATGCAAAAATTTTAGTTGTAGATGATGAGGATCGGATCAGACGATTGATTCGCATGTATCTGGAACGTGAAGATTTTGTTGTAGAAGAAGCAGACAACGGAAAGGCTGCCTTACAGCTAGCCTTAAATAATAATTATGATGTTATTTTGCTTGATATTATGATGCCTGAGATGGATGGGATCGAGGTTTGCCAGGAACTTCGCAAGGAAAAAACGACACCTGTCATTATGTTGACAGCAAAAGGGGAAGAAGCAAACCGTGTGCAGGGGTTTGAGGTCGGAACAGACGATTATATTGTTAAACCATTTAGTCCAAGGGAAGTAGTTTTACGGGTAAAAGCGCTGCTGCGCCGCGTTTCCGCTGCAGTGGTGAAAGAGGATGACTCCGTTCCGAAAAATTTGCTCGTATTCCCACATCTAACGATTGATAAAGACGCACATCGTGTCACCGCCGATGGGAAAGATGTCAGTTTAACACCGAAAGAATATGAGCTGTTATGCTTCCTGGCCAATAAACCTGATAAAGTATTTAACCGGGAACATTTGCTGAAAGAAGTATGGCAGTATGAATTCTTTGGTGATTTACGTACTGTTGACACACATGTAAAACGATTACGTGAGAAACTGAATAATGTATCAAAAGAAGCTGCGAAAATGATTGTAACGGTTTGGGGCGTTGGCTATAAATTTGAGGTAGATGATGCATAATGTTTTGGCGTAGCGTTGTAGGGAAACTAGCAGTAACAATATTATTGCTAGTTTCCTTTGTATTGTTTATTCTGACGATTTTACTGCTGGAGTTTTTTGAAAACTTTCATATCCATGAAGCGGAAAAGGATTTAATGCAAACAGCAACCAAAGTTTCCTATATGATTGAGCAATACAATAACGATGATTTACTTTATGAAACAACAGACCGAATCAAAGACCCATCAAGCAGGGTGGCTATTGTTTATCAGGATGATGGACTATGGGTTTCCCCTAGTAACAATGACAATTTATCCAAGCTGACCGAAAAATGGATTAATAATGACAAGGATTTATCCGGTGTCCTAACAAACCAGGAAAAAATAAGGAAACAAACCATCATCCCTGGAACAGATGTAGAAATTATGATTGTCGGTATACCTGTGTCAAATGATGAAGCCGTCTTTGTTTATCAATCATTGGATGTTGTTGACCAAACAAAAGCAGAGACAACAAAAATCATCTTTCTGGCGGCAGGCATTGCAATTATTTTAACAACCATTTTTGCCTTTTTCCTATCGACAAGAATCACCTCCCCATTGATAAAAATGCGGGAAGCCGCTTTTGACTTGACAAGGGGTGAGTTCAATACAAAAGTACCAATCTTAACCCACGACGAAATTGGGGAGCTGGCGATGGCCTTTAACCGAATGGGAAGGCAGTTAAAGTTTCATATTAATGCATTACGACAAGAGAAAGAGCAGCTATCCGGAATTGTAACTTCGATGGCGGATGGCGTTATCACAATGAACCGGAATGGCGATATGATTGTCACCAATCCACCTGCAGAACGATTTATCCAGGATTGGTATTTTGAAAATAGTCTCCCGGTAAATGAAGAAAATCGAAAGCTGCCGAATGAATTGAATCAGATCCTTCAAGAAGTTATTCATGGTGAAAAAGAGGCCTTGAAGGAAATCAGCCTACAGGGGCGAAATTGGGTAATGATCATGACCCCTTTGTACGATCAGACATATGTACGTGGAGCTGTTGCAGTCATCCGTGATATGACGGAAGAGCGCCGGCTGGATAAATTACGGAAGGATTTTATTGCCAACGTATCACACGAATTACGTACACCGATTTCCTTGTTACAAGGGTATAGTGAAGCAATAGTGGACAATGTTGCCGAGAGCCCTGAAGAAAAGAATGATCTCGCGCAAATTATTCATGAAGAAACACTCCGAATGGGCAGGCTTGTCAATGAATTGCTGGATCTTGCCCGAATGGAGGCAGGCCATATTCAACTGAATCTAGAAACTGTTGAAGTGGAACCGTTTATTGATCGGATCCTGAAAAAATTTAAAGGTATCGCGGATGATAATGATATTACATTAAACTTGACGAAGAAAATAACAAAACCGGTTGTCAATTGTGATCCGGATCGAATTGAACAGGTATTTACCAATTTGATTGATAATGCAATTCGCCATACGGGTCTTAATGGCTATGTAAATGTAACGGTGGAGTCAACGACTGCGGAACTGCATGTAATGATTGAAGATAGCGGAAGTGGTATACCAGAAGATGATCTGCCATTTATTTTTGAACGTTTTTATAAAGCAGATAAATCAAGGGAAAGGAATGCCAAGAAAAAAGGAACCGGATTAGGGTTGGCAATTGCCAAGAATATTATTGACGCTCATCATGGTACGATTTCTGTCCAAAGTAAATTAAATCAGGGAACCACGTTTATTTTTAAGGTTCCAGCAGATTTTAATGATTAGTAAAGATGTTCAACATAACCATTTTATGCTATCATTTTACAGGGAAAGACAACTGAATACATTTTATCGAAATTGGTGCACAAGCTTAAAAGGGAATCCGGTGAAGAACCGGAACTGTCCTCGCAACTGTAAGTGATGTACGAAATAAGGATATCCACTGTATCAAGTATATGGGAAGGCCTTAAAGTAGGTTATCATCACAAGTCAGTAGACCTGCCAATTTTGATTTGTTTCAATGCTTCGGGGGTATAAGTGATTGAGACGACCGATTCCATGTACTATATTTTTTCGTGTTTCGATTGTCTTATCAGCTAACTCTTATCAGGGTTAGCTTTTTACATTGATTAAAGAATACACAGGAGGTTGGAGACTATGAAGAAATGGCTTTTATATCTAGTATCATTCGTTGTAATTGGTAGTGTATTAGGTGGATGCGGTACGGGGGAAGAAAGCAGTGAAAAAGCTGCAACTAATGATAAGCAAACAGAACAGCAAAGCGGGGATCAAGCAGCAACCGAAAAAAATGAAGAAATGGTTACCATTACGATTTCAAAGGATAAAGAAACAGAATACATCGATGAAAAAAAGATACCAATTGAAGATGGGGCGGTATTGATTGATGTAATGGAGGACAACTTTGCGATTGAGACCGATTACGATGGGGGATTTATTACGTCAATCGAAGGGGTTGCACCGAAGAAGGATGAACAAAAGGCATGGATGGTTTTTGTTAACGGTGAAATGGCTTCAAAAGGTGTGAAAGATATTAAATTATCGCCTGGCGATAACGTATCCTTTGACTTGCAAGCATGGGAATGAGATAAGTGAATACGTATAAATTAACGTTGCTCGCATTACTTGCAGCACTTGCAGTCGCAGGAAGATACGCGTTTGCGTTTCTCCCCAATGTTCAACCTGTGACATCGCTTGTTATTATCTGCGGTTTATTTCTTGGTCCTGTTGCTGCAATTTTTTTAGCAGTGTTGACCACGTTTCTGTCCAATATGATGCTTGGTATGGGTATTTGGACGATTTGGCAGGTTGTGTCGTGGGCAATTATCGGGTTGCTCAGTGGGATTTTAGGGAAGCTTCCATATAAAATTCCATTATTAGTAATCGTGGTCTTTTCTATATTTTGTGGTTATTTTTATGGGTTTGTTATTTCATTGACAAACTATCCTATTACTGGAAAGTTCATTCCGTATTACTTGGCAGGATTGCCATTCGACACCTATCACGCGATTGGCAATGCCGTGTTTATGATCATGCTTTATCCGATACTAGCTCACTTTTTTAAAGGCTATATTACAAAACGATTATAAGATGATCTATAATACAAAATAGCTAACCTGACACAAGATTTGGGTTGGTATTTTGGCAGATAAGAAAAAACTTTCTTATCCTGCATAAGTGCAACTAAGGCATTCGCCCAAAAGCTTGGCGAATGCCTAGTTTTCTAATATTTTTTTTATTATACTTTAGAAAAACGTAACATTTTAACGAGCGCAGACGACTATATGGGTGAACGGGGGATCTCGATGAAGGTCGTTTTTGACGAACTGTATGATAGGTATCATCAGGATTTGTATCAATTTATATTTTATATGGTGAAAAACAAAGAAACAGCAGAGGATCTGATTCAGGAGGTTTATCTTAAAATTTTAAAATCCCTCGGTACATTCAAGGGGGACAGCAGTGAAAAAACCTGGATATTCGCCATTGCCCGCCATACAACGATTGATTATTTTCGCTCACAAAAACGGAAGCGAAACCGTATCTCTGAGTTTTTTGACTGGTATGGACAGGGGCATTTACTTGAGGATGAGGAGCCATTGCCCGATGAATTAGTCGTGCTTAACGATGAAATGCAAGCGATCTATCGGTGTCTCGATAAATGTACGATTGATCAAAGGAGTGTTTTATTATTACGGTACATAAATCAGTTTTCTATTCAAGATACCGCAGATATATTAGGATTCAGTATCAGCAAAGTGAGAACAACCCAACATAGAGGGTTGAATGTTTTACGAAAATATCTGACAGAAGATCAGAAAGGGGGAGATGCATCATGAAATCATCCAAAAAGGACGACCAGCATTTGCAGGATTTACTCAAACAGCTGCCATACATAAGCGATACAACGGATAAAGACGAATTGTTGGCACGCATCTCCCAGAAGCCAGCTGAAAAGGATTCACCGAAGCGTAAAAGGAATACACGCCATATTCCTGTTTTCGTTTCACTGCTAACCACTATTATTATCCTTGTGATCGTTCCGTTTGCCCTTTACAGCAGTTCGCCTACAGAAGAAAAAAGTTCATACAATGAGGCATCTGATCAAGCAACTTCCGTAGAGAGCGGACAACATGGGGATGAATCAGGCATGGTTGCGGAGGAGTTTGCAACAGAACAAGGCAGTCCAAAGACACTAAGCGATAAGCCTCTTGAAAGTCATGTGCTCCAGAATAAAGGTGAAAAGTCGATCATGTATGGTACCATTCAAGCAACGATTGGCAATAATGTGATCCCATTAGCTCTAGTTTTGCCTGAAACACAGGAAGGTATTGGCCTGGATGTGGTCAAGGATTATTTACAGGAGCAAAAATGGGGGATTGATGCTGAAACGTTTCAAACTGCAGCACAACCTGTAACGGATAAAGCAAGCTATTACTTATTCCGTGCTCCTGGTGCAGATAGAGGTTTTTTGATTCCCATCGTTCTGGACACCCAGACATCGATTGCTGCTGCGTTAAATGAAATGAAACAAAATCGGGAAGCATCACATGTTTACCGCACCATCCCAACAGAAATTCAGTTTTCCGTATCAACTGAAAACCAGCTGGAAATTACGTTGTCCAATAATGCAGCACTGCCCAATACACAGGAAGGTATAACGATGATTGACGCTATATTGATGACAGCGAAAAGTTTCGGATATGCATCCGTAACATTTCACAATACGAAGGTAAACCAAATAGGCGATTATGATCTTTCCAAGCCGATAAAGGTTCCAAAAGCTGTCAATCCGATTACGATAGATCGTTAAAAGGTCATCTCGTGTTAAAAATATGTACAGAAATGAACAAAATGACAGAATACTATTTTTTGACTTTCTCTCCAAAGCAAATTATGATAGTTGTAAATGGGATGAAATCTGATCGGGAATAGGATTTTAATGGATCAGGAACCTCATCTATAGTCACTTTCGCAGAAATATAATAAATAAGGGTGAGAATGACTACGCTTAGAGCTGCTTGGCATTATCATTAGGGAACGCTCATCAAGATTTTGCTCGTCAGATTATCCGTAACACCTTGGGGAGAAACGCGTTGGTCGCGGTAAATGCAGTCGCATATAACCAGGCTGTTCTCATCTGAATAAACCAGGAGACAGCCTGGTTGGATTATGGTTCTTCATATTTTAACGGATCGCCTAAAAATGGTTTGTCAGCAATTTTAATGGAATCGGTCGGGCATCCTTCATAGGCATCGTACATATCTTCCTCCAACACTTCGGGGACTTCGGTGGTACCTTCATTATCGTCTATTACAACGAAGGCTAACCCTTCATCATCGTAGTCATATATATCAGGCGCTGAAACACCGCAAGCACCACACGCAATGCAAGTTTCTTTATCGACAATTGTATATTTCGGCATCCATCTTCCTCCTAGATCTTAGCGGCAGACCATTCTCATTTATTGTAAACCGGTTTTCCCTTCATTTCAATAAAGGGAACCGATCTTCACATAAAGTGAAACTTCATTCAGTGGGAGGGTGCGCCCTGTTGAAGCGAGATAACATTTCTATTTATAAAGGGGACTGGAAATTGCTTATTGAAGGGCTTATTCTAAAATGCTGTGAGCAGATTAAAGCGAGACGAACAACTGCAGCGATATTTCATATTTTAACAGGAAAAAAGTCGATTCAAACCGTTCAGGACACACATCTTTACGATTTAGCGCTATTTTATGGGATTGATAAATCATTACGAAAAAATACATTTCATGAATTGATCCGCCACCTCGAACAAAAGGCCTTGATTTCGGTTGATGAATCATCCTGTTTTCAACTGACGAGTCAAGGGGATCGATGGCTCCTGGAACACGAATCCAGATTAGCTTTGAACCATTTCAACGGGTTAAGCTATCATGCACTGGCACCTGTCTTTTCCGAACGGTTATTACTATTGGTTCAGATCTTAACGAACAGCAGCATGCAAAACTATTCTTTTATTCCAATTGTCGATAAAAAAACTGTACAAGTCTGGGTGAAAAGCTTTTACAAAACGTTAAAATGGAATGAAACTACTTATTTGCATTATTTGCATGATGAATTACATACATTATTAAGCATGCTACCGGATAAGGAAGCAAGTATATTTGTTGATCGGCTTACAGGATACAGGTCCTATGGAAAAAGCATGCAGCAGTTGGCTTATCGCTATCAAATCCCGTCGATGGACATCAAGCTCGTATGGACGTGTATTATTCATCGTATGTTAAGCGTTATCCAATCTAAACCAACTGATTACCAGCTCTTACATGCTATCATTCAAGATGCAGAACAGCGATCTTTTATAACTGAATCAGCCAAGCATACGCATCATCTGCTGCAGCGTCATTATTCGGTCGAGACGATAGCTGCAATGCGCAAGCTTAAGCGTAATACGATATATGATCATATCGTTGAAATTGCCTTAGTTGATTCGACATTTCCCGTATCATCGTTTGTTACGGATGAACAGTACAATGAAATAATAGAAGCTATTGAACGGACAAAAACTTACTCGCTGAAGCAATTAAAAGATGCAGTGGCCGATGAAATCAGCTATTTTCAAATCCGCCTCGTGTTAGCAACGATAAAAACAAAAAAGGTGAAATCATGATAGAACAGTATACATTGGAAAAAAGTTTGCAACAGCATTTTGGTTATTCGGAATTTCGGATCGGTCAAAAGGAAATTATCGAAGAAGTGATGAAAGGGAATGACGTCTTAGGTGTTTTGCCGACAGGATCGGGCAAATCATTATGCTATCAGCTGCCCGCTAAACTTTTAACCGGAACAACGATTGTCGTGTCACCACTAATATCTTTAATGATTGACCAGGTTAACCAGCTAAGGGCAAATCAGTTTAAATCGGTTGTTGCATTAAACAGTTTTATGGATCCGAACGAGCGAAGGCAAGTTTATCGCAAGCTCTATGACTATGATCTGATTTATGTTTCACCGGAGCTATTACAGCAAGAAGAGCTCATCATGCTTTTAGAGAATATCAATGTTTGTCTGTTTGTTATTGATGAGGCACACTGTATTTCACAATGGGGACATGAATTTCGCCCAGATTATTTAAAGCTGAGTACGATTATCCGGAAATTCAACAATCCGGCGATCATGGCGTTAAGTGCTACCGCGACAAAAGATGTCCAGAATGATATTGTGCATTATCTGGAACGGCCAAATATGGTGAAACATATATTTCCAATTGATCGGGAAAATATTATTTTTTCTGTCAAGCAAATCAACGATGATCAGGAAAAAATAAAGCTGCTGGTAAAATTGTTTAGCCGGTATACTTTCCCGGCACTCATTTACTTTTCCAGCCGGCAGTCAGCGGAGGTAACAGCCAATCTTCTGCAAGGAAAACTCCCGGACCAGCGTATTGCCTTTTACCATGGTGGAATGGACCAAATGGATCGAATCGCTGTCCAGCAGCAATTTATGAATGGCCAATTAGATATTATTTGCTGTACCAGTGCATTTGGCATGGGAATTAATAAAAGCAATATCCGGCTCATCGTCCATTTTCATCTACCGTCACAGCTGGAATCCTATATTCAGGAGGTAGGCAGGGCAGGAAGGGATGGTAATCCAAGTTTAGCCCTGCTTCTTTATACGGAAACGGATGCATTCCTACCTAAAGGTTTAATTAAGAAGGAGCTTCCTTCGATCAATCAATTGTCCTTTGTTTTTCAGCAATTAAAACAACTTTATGAAAATGGACAAGCTCTCAACGGCAATTCATTGGAACTTGCGGAAATGTTTCAGCTTAGTGAAATTCAATGGCGATTTTTGCACAATCAGCTCGAAAAACATGGTATGATAGTAAAAAATCAGATTGTTTACCATCGTGAACGCTGGCGGCAAGGATTTGCTGCAATTCGTGACTATATTGAGGAACGTGTTTTATTTAAGGATCGAAAACTAGCCGAAATGATTGGCTGGGCCGAGGAAGAGAACTGCTTACGAGAATATCTGTATCAACATTTTCAGGACTCGTTTAAAAGGCCGGCAGATAAATGCTGCAGTAATTGCGGATTTTCCCTTTCAATATTGGAACCGGCACATGTACCGCATGTTAAACGAATCAATTTATCATGGCAGGAGAAATTACGGAATTTATTAATTGCAGGAGATGACAATGGTAAGCCAACGTGAATTGATCAAGCGAATGTCTGATCGTGAATTAACCAAACAATTGATGCTATCCCAGTTATTCTTATTTATCCTCAGTTTGGTTTTAAGCTTTATTCTATTTAACAACATGGCACAGTGGTTTCAGTATTTTCGTCTGGATGGACATGAGCTATTAGTGTACGGCGTTATCCCGGGATTGATCATTGTTACGGTTGATGTTATTTTAATGGCTGTTTTGCCGGAGCATTATTATGATGATGGCGGGATAAATGATAAAATTTTCAAAAATAGATCGGTTGGCAGCATTTTTATCGTGGTACTGGTCATTGCTTTTGCAGAGGAATTGCTGTTTAGAGGTGTATTACAAACAGCCTTTGGGTATGTAACAGCTAGTACGATTTTTGCACTTGTTCATATCCGCTATTTAAAAAAACCGGTTTTATTACTTTCTGTTCTTTTCGTAAGTTTTTATCTGGGGTTTTTATTTGAACGTACCGGGAATTTACTGACGACAATGACGGCACATTTTATCGTTGATTTTTTATCGGGACTTATCATCCGGCTCTCGAAAAAGAGGTGTTAAAAATGGTAAACCAAATGAATGAAAAAAATGAAGATCAGGCTGCAGAATTAAGAAAATTAGTTGACCAGATTCAGGATGAGGAATTACCCGCAGAAGAAACCGATCTGAATAGACAAGCGGATATGGAGCAAATAGGTAAAACAGAAGACCGGGAAATTGATGTTTTAAATTTGCCGCCGCGAAAAGAAGTACACAGTAAAAATAACCAGGCTGCACATATTAAAATCAGTGGCCCGTTTGTTAGGCTATTGGTTGTATTGCTTCTTATTCTGGCAGTCTTAACTGGTCTTTACTTTGTGTGGGGAGAGGAGCTATTCAACCTGTTCGGAAACTGAATTTTCCCGTGAAAAATGTGCCACAAGCCATGTGGCACATTTATTTAAAAATAAACCTTCTTATCACGTTCCTCTTTCAGTATTTCAACTGCCTCCCGGAATCGCATAGAATGCACAATTTCCCGTTCCCGTAAAAATTTTAGTCCGTCATTTAAATCCGGGTCATCTGACATGTTGATAATCCATTGATAGGTTGCCCGCGCTTTTTCTTCCGCTGCTATATCTTCATATAAATCCGTAATTGGATCCCCTTTTGCTTGAAAATAGGTTGCTGTAAATGGCGCTCCTGCTGCATTATGGAAAAACAATGCTTTGTCATGGTCTGCGTAATGTGCGCCTAAACCGGCCTCCTTCATTTGTTCGGCTGATGCGTCTTTGGTTAATTTATATACCATTGTTGCAATCATTTCCAAGTGTGCTAATTCTTCCGTACCAATATCATTTAAGACGGCAATCACTTTATCAGGAATAGAGTATCGTTGGTTCAGATAACGCAATGCTGCAGCAAGCTCGCCATCGGCACCGCCATATTGTTCGATTAAAAATTTTGCTAGCCGGGGATTACATTCACTTACTTTTACCGGATATTGCAGCTTTTTTTCGTAATACCACACAAATGATTTCCTCCTATCAGTTAGAAAATACAAAAACGTTAACTTATACCTGCCATGGCCATGGGGTGTCGTCCCAGTCCCACGGGTAATTTGAATAACTTCTTCCAAAGCCCATTAATGGACCAAACTTTTTCTCAAACTGAACCTTTAATTCTTTACTACGCTTTACATTGTTATTGAATTGTTCGATTGCATCATAATCGTCCGGATGGGTATTCAGGTAATGATTCAACTCAACCAAAACGAAATCAACGGCTTGAATTTCTTCGAGTAACTGATAATATTCAGGTGGAAGCTGTTTACTCATCCTGATCACCCCTTTTATGCGGATCTGGATAAGGACTGAACAAGGCAGGCCATAACGTACCGCAATATAAAGCTTCTCTTGCTGTACCATACTGGTCCAACCCTTTTGGCTGGAAGGTAATATAGACTTGTGGAGGGGTGTTATAACTTTTTACTCGCATCGGTGGACATGGATCAAGTGGGCTTATATAGGGCTTCCAGTATTTATACTGTGTAAACATCAAAATCCTCCTTTCAAATAGGCAATTGTTTACTCTTCCATATGTATGATTATCATACTTTGTCCTATTCCATGATAAACATAAATATAAAAATATGGTATGATCACTATACAAAATGGAAAGGGAGCATGTTCATGGCTTATTTTATTATAGGTACCGTTTTGTTATTGCTTTTCCTTTTTTATATGGTTTATCAGGCACACCATGATACGGTAGAATATGAAACAATAAATGATCCGGAGTTACCACGCGGTTTTGACGGCTTTCGGATATTTTTCATTTCCGATATTCACCGGCGGGTCGTTCGGAAGACCACGTTACAATCAATTACGGATAAAATGGATATGGTTGTTATCGGAGGGGACACTTACGGAAAAAGGGGTCCCATTAAACCGGACAAAAGAAAATATAAAAAGGTTAAAGTTTCTTCATGCCCCGATTTATTTTGTATGGGGGAATAATGATTATGAAGCGGACCCAGAGGCGATATATAAATTACTGTGTGAAGTTCTAGCTAATGCACATCATAATATTACGACTGAAAATAACGGATCAATCAGTGTGTTAGGTCTTGATTGCTGTTATTACAAGGAGGCGCGTCTTGATTTAGCCATGGAAAATAGCGCAGGGGAATACTACATATTAATAACCCACGCACCAAAGGCGTTTTATGAATTAACAACAGAAGATCAGAAAAATATAAACCTTGTTCTGGCAGGACATACCCACGGTGGGCAAATTCGTATTTTCGGGTTTGGATTATATCAAAAAGGTGGGCTTGAAAGATATGATAAAACAAATGTACTCGTGAGTGAAGGCTATGGTTATACCGGATTACCATTTCGCCTCGGGACAAAGGCGGAATGTCATGTTATAACATTGAAGTGCTAAGCTGAACCGGGATGGAGGCGGAGTGTTGGACACCAGCTGCTGGACGCAGCTGACCTGGTTGTATAGTTATCCAGTTCCCGGACAGCAGGAAATAATGGGTTCTTTTCAAATAGTTCAACCAATTGCATAATGTGCATATGCTGTAGTAAGCAGATAAAAATGAATGAAAGTTGAGATCCAAATTAGGCTATACGCTTTTAGTAAAGGAGGATACGAAATGCGAATAGAACGAGTATCCGATAGTCAATTTACTATCTTTTTAACATTTGATGATTTGATTGAACGAGGTTTCACAAGAGAAGATCTATGGAAAGATGCAACTGGTGTCAGAAATTTATTCAGTGATATGATGTATGAAGCTAGCTCCGAATTAGGTTTTGAATTAGGAGGAGTACTGCTTGTACAAGTTCATTTGATGCAGGCACAGGGCATGCATGTAATCGTAACACAAAAAAATGAAACTATAAATTGGGATGAGGATTTTGTCGAAATGAAAGTTACCTTGGATGAAAGCAAAGAATTAATATTTTCTTTTGATGAGTTCGAGGATATTATACAGGTGGCATCTTACTTACGGACAATTTCGATTGATGGAGGCAAAGTTTATCACATGGATGACCGGTATTATATGCTGCTGGAAGACGCCGATTTAAATGGTAATAATAAAGAACAAGTCATCGCTATTATTCTTGAATTTTCATCACCAAGTATCATTACGTCAACACGACTAAAGGAATATGGAAAGGTTATTATGGATACGGATGCAGTAAAACGAATTATTAACATATTCTATTGATCCCGTTAGTTTTGTTATTGTTCAAGTGCTCCATCCGGTTAGATAATCGGAAAAAGGTGTAGCCTGCTTTTGGTTTATCGAATGAAAAAAGTTTAAAATAAGCGTTTGACCATTAAAAATTTAACGCGGATCAGGACGGGGAAACCGCTTCCATTTTCTTTTGAAGAAAATGAAGGTATTTTATTGCATATTTATTATGAAAGTGTATACTAATCTCTGAGTACAGCTATTATATAAAATATTTATGGATATTCTAGGAGGTAAATTCATGGTAGCCGATAAAGCAGCAGATTCTACCGAGGAAAAAGATAGTCAAAAACTGGATGTATTAAGTTCAACACGAACTGTTGTAAAAAATGCGTTGGATAAGTTGGGTTACCCTGATGAAGTATTTGAATTACTAAAAGAGCCGATGCGCATGCTGACGGTTAGAATTCCGGTCAGAATGGATGATGGTTCAATCAAAATCTTCACTGGTTATCGCGCTCAACATAATGATGCAGTAGGCCCGACTAAAGGTGGCGTTCGCTTTCATCCTGATGTTACAGAAACAGAAGTTAAAGCGCTGTCGATTTGGATGAGTTTAAAAGCAGGTATTGTTGATTTGCCATATGGTGGGGGTAAAGGTGGAATCATTTGTGATCCACGTGAAATGTCGTTCCGAGAGCTTGAAGGATTAAGCCGTGGATACGTTCGGGCCATCAGTCAAATTGTTGGACCGAATAAAGACATTCCAGCACCAGATGTGTTTACAAATTCACAAATTATGGCGTGGATGATGGATGAATACAGTCGTATTGATGAATTTAATAATCCAGGTTTTATTACGGGTAAACCGATCGTGCTTGGTGGCTCGCACGGGAGAGAATCTGCAACTGCTAAAGGTGTTACAATTGTCATTAATGAGGCCGCGAAGAAAAAGGGAATCAATGTAAAAGGGGCAAGGGTAGTTGTTCAAGGTTTTGGTAACGCTGGAAGCTTTTTATCTAAATTTTTACATGATGCAGGTGCCAAAGTAGTAGGTATTTCCGATGCCTATGGTGCGCTTCATGATCCTGATGGACTTGATATCGACTATTTATTGGATCGAAGGGATAGTTTCGGTACCGTTACCAAACTTTTCAATAATACGATTTCCAATAAAGAATTGCTTGAATTGGATTGTGATATTCTCGTACCAGCTGCGGTTGAGAATCAAATAACAGAAGAAAACGCCCATAATATTAAGGCGAGTATTGTAGTAGAAGCAGCAAATGGACCTACTACATTAGAGGCGACAAAAATTCTGACGGAACGTGGTATTTTGCTTGTCCCAGATGTGTTATCATCCGCCGGTGGTGTGACCGTTTCCTATTTTGAATGGGTACAAAATAATCAAGGATACTACTGGGCTGAAGAAGAAATTGAAGAGAAGCTGGAAACGATTATGGTCAAGTCGTTTAATGCCATATACAATACTGCCCAGACAAGACGCGTTGATATGCGCCTTGCAGCATATATGATTGGTGTTAGAAAAATGGCAGAAGCAGCAAGATTCCGTGGCTGGGTGTGATAGCTGAAGTCGGAGGCCAGAGGTCAGATTGGAACAACCAAATTGAATGACGGGAAAACTCTTATCATGTATAGTTGTATGGTAAGAGTTTTTCTTTTTTATAAGGTTTGAAAAGGAAGTGCGAACGATGCAAACAGAACATACGATTATTATCGGTGGAGGCCCATGCGGGCTGTCAGCCGCAATTGAATTACAAAGGCAAGGCATTACACCGCTTATCATCGAAAAAGAAAATATTGTCAATACGATTTACAATTTCCCTACCCACCAAACATTTTTTAGTACAAGTGAACGATTGGAAATAGGGGATAGGCTATTTATCACAGAAAAGCAAAAACCGGTAAGATTGGAAGCTTTAACTTATTATCGGACGGTTGCACAGCGGGAAAGTCTGCGGATCAATCCATATGAAAAAATAGTAAAAATTGAAAAACGGCAGGACACATTTTTCTTGAAATCGGAAAAAACAGATGGGGAATCACTGGATTATCAAGTGGAAAATGTTATTATTGCTACCGGTTATTATGATCATCCGAATTGGCTGCATGTACCTGGGGAAGAAAAGGCGAAGGTAATGCATTATTTTAAAGAAGGTCACCCATACTTCAATAAAGATGTTGTTATCATCGGCGGGAAAAACTCAGCCGTTGACGCTACTTTGGAACTTCACAAAGCGGGTGCTCGTATTACCGTATTGTACCGGGGCAGTACTTATTCGAAAAGTATCAAACCATGGATATTACCGGAATTTGACTCATTGATTCGTAAAAATATTGTAACGATGGAGTTTAATGCGGACGTTACCGAGATTACAGATGATGCGGTTTATTATTCGGTAAATGGTGAAGAAAAACAGATTAAGAATGATTTTGTATTTGCGATGACCGGCTATCGGCCCGATCACCAATTTCTGAACGATACGGGCATACTGGTTGATGAAGAAGATGGCCGGCCTTATTTCAATGAGGAGACTATGGAAACGAATATCCCGGGAATTTATGTCGCTGGCGTTATCGCTTCAGGCTATAATAATAATATCATTTTTATCGAAAATGGCCGTGATCACGGGAAATTAATTGCTAATTCAATCGCAAAGAACAAAGGCGGGAGCGCCCGTTAAGCCATGTATGGGCTGCACTCTGCCAAGAAGAATCGGGATGGCTGCAGCATACAACCATCCCATTTTTCAAACCCTCACAAAATATTCTTTTAAGGAATCATAATCATGATGGGCTTGTTCCAATGCAATTAGTAATTTAATTCGTGCTTTTGGACCATTTAGACCATTTGCCAAAATAACGCCCATTTCTTTTAATTGCTTCCCACCACCCTCATATCCGTAAGTCGGCTGAACTATACCTTGATAACATCTCGAAACAAGGATTACGGGGATTTGCTTAGCAATCATTGTTTTAATCGATGGAATGGTGTTTTTTGGTAAATTTCCCTGGCCGAGTCCTTCCAGTACAACTCCATCCGGTTTTGTCTTTCGAACAGCCTCGATTAATTGGCCATCCATACCTGCATAGGCTTTTAATAAAAAGACATTCTTCGTTATCTTGCTGACAGGGTAAGTTTCCCTTGCTATAATCGTATGATGAAAAATGATCGAATCCTTGGTAATAATTCCAATCGGTCCATATTGCGGGCTTTGAAATGTCGCTACATTGCTTGTTGATGTTTTGGTAACATTGTTTGCGGTATGGATTTCATCATTCATGACGACTAACACACCTTTTCCTGCCGCATTACCTTCAATCGCCACCCGGATAGAGCTGATCAAATTATAAAGTCCGTCTGAACCAATTTCATTACTGGACCGCATCGCTCCGGTTAGAATAATGGGTTTTTCTGTTTGGACAACAAGATCAAGAAAATAGGCTGTTTCTTCTAACGTGTCTGTCCCATGTGTCACAACAATACCATCATAAGTCGAACTGTTTCGGTCAATTAACCGTGCCAGCTCCAGCATATGCTTCGGTGTAATTTGCGGCGAGGGTAGTTTAAATGCAATGATTTCATCCACATTGGCCAAAGTCTTATAATGATCGGCTAAATCTGTTAAGGGATGATCGTTAGTCGTAATAACTTCACCGGTTTCTTTATTTTCCAGCATGGAGATGGTACCACCTGTATGAATGATTAATATTTTTTTCAAGAAAATCACCAACCAATTTTCATATTGATATAACTGACAGTTTTCGAGGCCTTATCCAAGTAGCTTCTTATTTGTACCCCCCGAAATATTTTTCCTGTTTTCAATCCCGCTACTTAATGATACGATAACAGTACCATCATTGGAAAGAGGTATTTCGTCATGTTTGCCATACTTTCGGCGGGGATTGCACCAGCATTTGCATTAATGGCTTTTTTTTATTTAAAAGATCGGTTTACAGAGCCACTAAGTTTGATTCTTAAAGTTTTTCTTTATGGCGCATTGCTTGTTTTCCCAATTATGTTTATTCAATATGCGTTCCAAGCCGAGGGGATCGGCACAAGCAATGTTGTTCATTCCTTTATTTTGAGTGGACTAATCGAAGAATTTTTTAAATGGTTTATCTTTATTTATACGATTTATCATCACACCGAATTTGATGCCCATTATGATGGAATTGTATACGCTGTTGCGATTAGTCTTGGTTTTGCAACAGTAGAAAATTTATTCTATTTGCTTACAAACGGCATTAGTTATGCTTTTTCCAGGGCATTGTTTCCTGTTTCTTCCCATGCCTTATTTGGCGTTAGTATGGGCTATTATTTTGGGAAAGCCAAAATGAATCAGCATCACAGGAAACGAAATATCAGCTTGGCGTTTTGTGTTCCATTTCTTATACATGGAACGTACAATTATATTTTAAAAGCTATTACGACGGATTGGCTATTTTTACTTGTTCCATTTATGATTGTATTGTGGATTTATAGTTTACGTAAAGTGAAATTAGCTAACCGGGCAATCAAGACCCCCTTACAGCAGGAAAAACAACGTGCTTGAGCTCTCTCTCGATGATTCTCCGCAGAGGGCTTTTTTTAAACTGCTTAAAGTCTCCTGCAATCTCCTAAAATAACCTCTTCAAGATAAATGAATAAAAAGGACATTTAATCAAAAAATAGGTATCAATCATGCAAGAGTAGGAGGAAAAGGTATGACCTGTAAAAAGATGTCCCTTTTATTTATTATTATATGTTTTTTCTCAATCGGACTTCAATCATCACAAAATCCTGAAACAGTACATGCTTTTAGTAATCAGGTAATTCAGCAAGGTGCATCTGGTGATGATGTTATTGAACTTCAGGCGAGGCTGCAATATCTAGGCTTCTATAACGGAAAAATTGACGGTGTTTTCGGCTGGGGGACATATTGGGCACTACGAAATTTCCAATATGAGTTTGGAATGAAGGTTGACGGGATTGCCGGACAGACAACGAAGCAAAAACTTGTTAAAGCAAGCAAGTATGATAAGCAATACGTACATCAACAAATCCGGCAAGGAAAAGATTTTACGCATTACGGCAAGGGCGGTCAAAACAAGCAGACCAAACCAAATACAAATCAAACGAACACTGCTAATAATAATCCAACACCGACGGCAGTAAATGTACCCCAAGGTTTTTCACAAAATGATATTGATTTAATGGCGAATGCGGTACACGGAGAATCACGGGGGGAACCATATATTGGGCAGGTCGCGGTTGCTGCTGTTATTTTAAACCGGGTTGAAAGCCCAACATTCCCAAATACGGTTTCCGGTGTCATTTTTGAGCCTAGAGCGTTCACCGCTGTAGCTGATGGGCAAATATGGCTAACACCAAATGAAACGTCCAAAAAAGCTGTTCTTGATGCAATAAATGGATGGGATCCGACTGGTAATGCGCTATATTATTTTAATCCAAATACAGCTACATCTGCCTGGATTTGGTCAAGACCACAAATTAAACAAATAGGTAAACATATATTTTGCAAATAGAAAGGTGTGATAGAAATGATACGATGGATTTTAATTACCGTATTGACAATCGGACTTATAGGCGTTGGAATATGGGGATATCAGGAGCATCGTGAAAAAAATGCAATCCTTATTCAGGCGGAAAACACGTATCAACGATCATTTCATGAACTTTCCTATCATATGGATTTGTTAAATGACAAGATTGGTACAGCATTGGCGATGAACTCCAGACAAACGTTATCACCACAACTAGTCGAGATATGGCGAATTACCTCTGATGCTTTATCTGATGTCGGACAGTTGCCACTATCCTTGCTCCCGTTTAACAAAACGGAAGAATTTCTTTCTGATATTGGTGATTTCACGTACAAAGCGGCAGTCCGGGATTTGGAGAAAGAGCCTTTATCAGATAAAGAGACAAAAACATTGGAAACACTTTATAAACAATCGGGTGATATAACGAAGGAATTAAGGCAGGTACAACACGTTGTATTAGACAACAATTTACGCTGGATGGATGTCCAGCTTGCACTGGCATCTGATGAAGCACAGTCTGACAATACGATAATTGACGGGTTAAAAACGGTTGAGAAAAAAGTGGAGGGATTTCCGGAAAGCAACCTGAATGCCGCTCCAACCGGTAAATCCTCCGAAGAACATAAATACAAATTTTTAACAGGGGATAAAATTTCCAAACAAGATGCATTAAAACGAAGTAAAAATTTATTCAACGTAACAAATCAGGACAATTTAAAAATAACCGAAAGTGGTAAAGGGGCAGATATACCTATATACAGTATTTCTTATCGTAATGGGGATAAAAACGCCTATATGGATATGGCCAAACAAGGTGGGAAACCAATTTCACTAATGGTGGACCGGCCGGTAGGAGAACAAAAAATAAGCTTGAATGAAGGAATGAAAAAGGCACAGGAACACTTGAAAAAATATAACTTTGACAATATGAAGCTCTTCCAAAGCAGTCAATACGATAATATTGGTGTCTATTCTTTTCTTTACAATGATGATGGCGTCCGGGTTTATTCGGACACTGTTCAGGTAAAGGTAGGACTGGACAATGGGGATATATTAGGGTTTACGGCAAGAGAATATTATATGAACCACATGGAAAGAGATATACCCGAACCAGAAATAACGGAGAATGAAGCAACGAAAAAAGTAAATCCGGATGTAAAAATTAACGAAAAACATTTGGCGGTAATTGATAATGATGTTGGTGAAGAGGTTTTAACGTATGAATTCCTCGGTGTTCTTGGTAATGAAACCTATCGTATCTTTATTAACGCAATGGATGGCAAAGAAGAAAAGGTGGAAAAACTAGGTGGAACCGAATTAAAATATGCAGGAAATTTTTAGGGAACGGCAAATGCCTTTCCCTTTTTTGATTTTTCTGTAATAATAGGTATATAGTATGATTTTAAATCGTTTGCACGGGGGTTATTACTGTATGAAAATTGGAACATTGCTTGTTTTAGAGACAAAAGACCCGGATGAGGAAACAAACTGGGAGTTCAGATGTAAAGTTATCGAAAAAAATGAACATTACCTATTTATTGATTATCCTATTGATAATAAGACAAATAAGTCAGCTCTTATCCCGAAACATAAACCATTTACTGTAACGTATGTTGGCAGTGATCAATCCGTCTATTCATTCCCTTCTGAAATTGTTGCACAGGTAAAACTAAACGTTCCGGCACTTGCCATTCCTATGCCGGAAAAACAGCACATTAATCGAATCCAACGCAGGGAGTTTGTGAGGATTGTAGCTGCAATTGATGTGTCTGTTCACAGTTTGGAAACTTCATCCACACCATTTACGACTGTTACAAACGACATTAGTGGTGGAGGATTATCAATCGTTTTGCCTAAAGGTGTCACATTAACAGAAGGGGAAGGTCTTGACTTATGGTTTGTTTTACCCATGGAATCCGGAGATTATCAATACATAAATGCTCAATCCGAAGTAGTCCGGATGCTATTTTTAGAAAATACGGTGCAAACTGCTTCGTTAAAATTTACGGGCATAACTAAACAGAGCTGTCAGCAGATCATCCGTTTCTGCTTCGAAAGACAACGGGAATTAAGGAAAAAGGAATTACTGTAAACAGAAATTTCATATATGTTGACTAACTGATATTGCCGCTACCCGGGCACTTCCGCTTTTGCTCACATTATGTTATTATTTTTATAGTGTTTTACAATAAAATTTGGCTGTTGCCAGGTTTTTTAAGAGGATGTTCAAAAAGTCCGGTAAAAATGACACTTCGAGATAGGTGATCTTCGACTAAGTACCGACACGTCCTGTGTCAAACGTCGAAGTCACCACATCCTGTGGAAGCTCGTTGGCTTGCTTTTCCGCTCCTCATGTACTCTGGGATAAGGATCTTCTGCTAAAACCGCCCACGACAATCGCCAACAGCAGAAGTCAGTACCTCCTGTACAAGCCCGGTGCCGGGAGCTACGCCGCCTCGAACTTCGACGCACAGGACGTGCTAGTGTCGGCGTTGCAACAGGACGTTGCGACATTAGCCGACCTCGGTCCTTTTTATCCTCCTTTTTGAACACGCTCTTTAATTAGTATTACCGGGAAAATGAGGGGAATGACACCAATGGAGAAGCAAATCAAAGTAGCAATTGACGGACCAGCTGCAGCAGGGAAGAGTACTGTAGCGAAGATCGTTGCCCGTGAGCTTTCTTACATTTATATTGATACAGGTGCGATGTATCGTGCTTTAACACTTAAAGCACTGGAAGAAAACATACAATTGGATGATGAAAGGCGTCTTGCCAATTTATTAGTACATACTGAAATAGATCTCATCCAAGGAGAAGAAGGGCAAAAGGTTTTGGTTAACGGGGATGATGTCACACGAGAAATTCGCTCATTGGAGGTTACCAATCATGTTTCACATATTGCAAAACATCCAGGCATTCGGAAAGAGTTGGTGAAAAGACAGCAAAATCTGGCTGCAAAACGGGGTGTTGTTATGGATGGAAGGGATATTGGTACGCACGTACTTCCAAATGCGGAAGTGAAGATATTTCTCCTGGCAACTGTAGAAGAACGAGCAAAACGCCGATATGAAGAAAACATAAAAAAAGGCTTTACAACCAGTTTGGACGATTTAAAAAAAGAAATTGAACAACGGGACCTAATTGACTCAAAACGGGAGGCCTCCCCGTTAATTAAAGCCGCTGACGCTGTTGAAATAGATACAACAGCATTATCCATTAGTGAAGTTGCCGATCTTATTTTGCGTGAAGTTGCCAAGGCGAAAAATTGATAAAGGGTGAGGGAACATGAGCCTTTATATTTATGTCCGAAATCAGGACATTGAAGGAATACCATCAGTCTGCTTTACTTGACAAATAATTGTAACTGTTGGAAGTTAGAAAGAAGAATATTTTTGTATGGTTGTGTATCTTAAGGAGGCATTGTGATGACTGAAATGAATCAGGAACGAACTGAGGTTGCGATTGGTGATGTGGTAACCGGGACCGTTGTAAAGGTAGAAGATAAACAGGTTTTGGTTGACATCGGATATAAAACAGAAGGAATCGTACCAATTAGTGAATTATCAAACCTGCATGTTGAAACAACAGGTGATGTTGTAAAAGAAGGCGATGAAATTACACTAAAGGTTAAAAAGTTAGAAGATGATGAAGTTATTTTATCTAAACGAGCTGTTGATGCTGATGTTGCGTGGGACCACCTTGAAGCAAGCTTCCAGAACGGTGATATTTTAGAAACAGAGGTTAAAGAAGTTGTAAAAGGTGGACTAGTTGTTGATGTAGGGGTAAGAGGGTTTATCCCGGCATCACTAGTGGAAACCTATTACGTGGAAGACTTTTCAGATTATCTTCATAAGCAATTAACTGTCAAAATCGTGGATCTGGACAAAGAACAAAATCGGGTTATCTTATCCCATCGTGCCGTCATCGAGGAGGAAACAGCTTCACGAAAGCAGCAATTATTACAGTCTTTGGAAGAAGGTCAAATACTGGAAGGTACGGTTCAACGTATAACCAATTTTGGCGTTTTCGTTGACCTTGGCGGAATTGATGGGCTTGTCCATATTTCCCAGCTGGCCCATGAACATGTCAATAAAGCATCAGATGTTGTTTCAGAGGGTGAAACAATTAAAGTGGAAGTATTGGCAGTTGATCGTGATAATGAGCGAATTTCCCTGTCACGTAAAAAAACACTGCCCGGACCTTGGGAAAATATTAATGAGCGTGTCTCGAAAGGTGATGTCCTTGAAGGAACGGTAAAACGGCTTGTAACCTTTGGTGCTTTTGTTGAGGTATTACCGGGTGTCGAAGGATTGGTTCATATTTCACAAATTGCTACTCGGCACATTGGAACACCGCAGGAAGTACTGGAAGAGGGTCAAACAGTTAAAGTAAAGGTCCTGGGTGTGAACGAAGACGAAGAACGCATATCACTTAGCATTAAGGAATTGGAGCATGAGCAAGCTGCAGACAATTATAAACAATATGAAAAAGATGACGAACAATCCAGCTTCCAGCTCGGTGATGTTATTGGTCATAAACTTGATAAGTATAAAGATAATTAAGGAAGAAGTTCCTCCAATAATGGAGGAACTTCTTTGTTTAGGATAGCTTTCCATTAGCTATAATGCTAATGGTGGTGAGTTTATTGACTAATGGGTTGTTGTTTTTATGGTTTGCTTGGATGTTGTGGATAATCGTTACATTTTTTATGAAAAAGGGAACAAAAAGAACCTATTTTGCTTGTATCATCCTGTTATTAATCAACTGTTCCAATACTACGTTGAAAATCGGCGACTATCATGTTTTGCTCTCGTTTATCGTCCTTTTGGCTGGATTATTATTTTTTCATTCGGTTGCTCAATCGTTTTATTTGCTGTTTTCTTCGTTTACGATCTGTTTAGGCTATACAGCTATTTTATTTTGGGAGCAAATTACGCCAATATGGATGTTTTTGCCCCGGGTTATCCTAATTCCGCTTACCCTTACTATCATCATTACGATCTTGACAAAACAATTTGAAAAAAGATTGGCAATTGGGTTAATTGGTATCACATGCGGAGAGATATACCATAGCTTTATTTTGACAAGCTATACGATACAGGAGGTCATCGGGGATAAGGCGTTTTTCGATATGATTTTAACATTCATTATGCTGCAAACGATTCTCGAAATACTGCATAAGGGAAAACTGGCAATATATACGTTTTCCCAAAACATTGGGCAACCATTACAGCCTGTTAAAAACAAAACACGCAAAACAATGAATGGGTAACGTGATTGTACAGATACGGAAAAATATTGTTATAATCAGCTTCTTTTGCTAGAATTAAAAAAGCTGCAGCAGCTAACCGGAAATTACCTGCCGCAGAAGAAAGTGTAGAAAGGATGTTCCTTTCATGAGGAAATCTGTAGTTGCAATTGTAGGAAGGCCAAATGTTGGAAAATCAACTATTTTCAACCGTTTAGTTGGTGAAAGAATATCGATAGTAGAAGATATCCCAGGTATTACAAGGGATCGAATCTATGCTGAAGGAGAATGGTTGACATCAACATTTAATATCATTGACACTGGCGGAATTGAGATTGGTGATGAACCGCTGCTGTTAAAAATGCGTCAGCAGGCTGAGGTTGCCATTGATGAGGCAGACGTGATCATTTTTTTAGTTAATGGGCGGGAAGGGATAACTGCTGCCGATGAAGAGGTAGCCAAGCTATTATTTAAATCCAATAAACCGGTCGTACTTGCTGTAAACAAAATTGACAATCCGGAAATGCGGGAGAAGATTTACGAGTTTTATTCCCTGGGGTTTGGGGAGCCATACCCTATTTCTGGTACACATGGACTTGGACTGGGCGACTTATTGGATGCGGTTGTCGATCTATTTCCGGAACAAGAATCAGCTGAAGCGGAAGAAGACACGATTTATTTCAGCTTAATCGGCAGGCCAAACGTCGGAAAATCCTCATTAGTTAACGCCATTTTGAACGAAGAACGTGTCATAGTAAGTGAAATCGAAGGAACGACACGAGATGCAATCGATACAAAATTACGTAAAGACAAGCAGGATTATGTCATTATTGATACTGCAGGGATGCGGAAACGTGGAAAGGTCTATGAAACGACTGAGAAATATAGTGTACTAAGGGCGTTAAAAGCTATCGAACGGTCTGATGTTGTTTTGGTACTAATTGATGCAGAAACAGGTATTCGTGAGCAGGACAAAAAAATTGCCGGCTATGCCCATGATGCAGGTCGAGCTATTGTAATCGTTGTTAACAAATGGGATACTGTGGTGGCAAACGAAAAAGCAATGAAGGAATTTGAAACGAAGATTAGAGCCCATTTTCAATTTCTGGATTATGCTCCCATCGTATTTCTCTCGGCAAAAACGAAAAAGCGTTTACACACATTGCTGCCTGCAATTGATTTGGCAAGCGAAAATCATGCGAAACGAGTACCAACAAATGTGTTAAATGATGTGATCATGGACGCACTGGCAATGAACCCGACGCCAACCATTAAAGGACGGCGGCTGAAGATCCTTTACACAACTCAGGTAGCAGCTAAACCACCCAGTTTTGTCGTTTTTGTTAATGATCCGGAATTAATGCATTTTTCGTACAAACGTTTTTTGGAAAATAAAATTAGAGATGCATTTGGCTTTGTTGGTACACCGATAAAAATTTTTGCTAGGAAAAGGCAATAGGAGGAGAGTTATTTTGGCAAAAGTCGCAGTATTAGGTGCTGGCAGCTGGGGAACTGCATTAAGTATTGTACTGGCGGATAACGGGCACGATGTGCGATTGTGGACCCACCGCAAAGAACAGGCTGAGGCAATCAATAGTACCCATAAAAATGAAAAATATCTGGAAATTATGATCCCGGAAAAGATTAACGCATATGATGATTTAGCAAGGGCAATTCAGGGTGTTTCAGCAATTGTCCTGGTTGTTCCAACAAAAGCAATACGTGACGTATGTGCTAGGCTGGACACAATTCTTGAGGAGAAAATAACACTGATTCATGCGTCTAAAGGGATTGAGCCTGAATCGTTAAAGCGGGTATCGGAAATGATTGCTGAAGAAATGGAAAAATATGCGTATGAAGATATCGTTGTACTATCCGGTCCAAGTCATGCGGAAGAGGTCGGTAAACGGCAGCCCACAACGGTGACCGTTTCATCATTAAATGAGAAAAATGCCAAAATTACCCAGGATTTATTTATTAACGAGTTCTTCCGCGTATATACCAGTCCAGATGTTATCGGCGTTGAACTTGGCGGCGCACTAAAAAATATCATCGCGCTTGGTGCGGGAATTTCTGATGGGCTAGGATATGGCGATAACGCCAAGGCAGCGCTGATAACCAGAGGTTTGGCGGAAATTGCCCGGCTTGGGACATCACTCGGGGCTAACCCACTTACCTTCTTGGGATTACCGGGCGTAGGTGACTTGATCGTAACCTGTACAAGTGTCCACAGCAGAAATTGGCGTGCCGGGAATCTGTTAGGCAAGGGAAATAAGCTTGATCAAGTGCTGGATCAAATGGGTATGGTTGTTGAAGGTGTCAGAACGACAAGGGCAGCACACCAATTTGCCGCCAAACAGGAGATTGAAATGCCGATAACGAATGGTATTTATAAAATATTGTTTGAAGAAGCAAAACCAAAAGATGTTGTTGACCAATTAATGAACCGGACTAAACGGGAGGAAATGGATGATCTCGCCGTATTGCTGAGTAATCGATATGCTTAATAATCCGTTTTTGAACATCCTCTTTGTAATGTTTACGGGTCTTTTGCACACTCACTTTCACCGCCTCTTTGCATATAATATGATGAATTAACATTGCAAGGAGGCGAGCAAGTGAGCAATTTTCAAAAGAATCTATTCGATAAAATAAACCAAAAAGCAAATATTGATCCAAACGAAGTATATAAGGTAGCTGATTCGGTAAAAAATGCAGATTTTTCGGATGAAAAAACAGTCAGAAATCTGGTGCGAAGGTTGGCGAAAATGGCGAATAAACCATTGTCAAAAGAAAAAGAAAATAAAATTGTACAATCCATTACAAAGAATAAAATGCCAGCAGATATGCAATCGTTAAATCAATTATTCAAAAAATAACGTGAACTGGGCAAGTGAGGATACAAAGACAGAAAAACTTGCATAAAATAAATCGCACAAGCATTCATGGATAGAGGTGTTGTGGGTATTATTTAGTCAATCTGAGATGAAGTCAGCCCCCTTCATCTCAGGAATCTTTTAAAATCAATCCATATTTGTGGAGAACCTTTAATGCGTTAATTGTATTAAAGGTCTTTTCGTGCTATGGATAGTGACTCTATGGTATAATACGTTGTCAGGATATAAAAAGCGTTTTGCATTTTAGGAGTGAGTACATGTCAGTAGGCTTGATAAAAATGTGGATATCCTTTGCTGGTATCATCCTGCTTTTCATGGCAATCGGTCTGATCCTTTTAAGCAGGTACAAGCTAAGAGGCTTTTTTGCTGGAGTCGTATCGGTATTAGCCTATCTTTGTTTCATTTTAGGTAGTATTATTATATTTTATATTGTCTTTAGCGGGCCGACCTGATAGAGGGCTTAGGAGGATATGTCAATGAAGTATACATATATACGTGCATTTGGTGTTTTGTTCGCGGTAAGCCTTTTTTTAAGTGGCTGTTTATACCCGGATAACGAGCTTGCAAAAAACCAGGTGCCAAATGAAGATCAGTTGGAATTAGTCCAAAAATCTGTAAATGAATATCGTGAAAAAACAAACGGTTTAGTTCCAATCAAAACAAAAGAGCAGGACACACCGATTTTTCAAAAATATCTGGTTGATTTCACTGCTTTGAAGGAAAAGCATCTTTTAACCGAAATACCTGGGAATGCATATGAAAATGGCGGTGTTTACCAATACACACTAATAACACCAGAGGATAATCCCCGGGTCAAATTGATCGATTTACGCATAACTGAAACCATCCGGAAGGTAAGTGTACAATTGGACATTTACCGTAATGAACATTTATATCCTCCATACGGGGATCAAATTGCGAATGGGATATATAAATTGAACTATAAAAAGTTAGGTTTTGACAGTGAGCCAGTTGTTGAAAGCCCGTACTCGCAAAAAAACCTGCCGATTATCATGGATACAGAAGGAAAAATATATGTTGATTACCGGATGGATTTATATGAAGCCTTAACCGAGGGTAAACATGATTATAAGGAAGGAGACGATATCCGGTATCTATTGGCGGAAAACACGCCGTTCGTACCTGTATACTCCCTTCCATATACAGTACATGACGGAGAGCCTGTTTTTTTACATGTTAATAAATAAGCATATATATTCCCTTGTAACATATATTGTTGCAAGGGAATTTATTTGTTACCGTTTATTATTGCTGAATGAATCACGATGAGGTGTGTTTCAAAACTCCATGATCTCGGTCCTTTCTTATTACAAAACAATCCAAGCGTGTGGACGTAATATTATTTTACGCTTTTACACACTTTTAAGTCATATTTTGATAGGACAACATCATAGACTTGTAATGTCAATTATTCGTAGTTTGTTCATTAGTAAATGGTAATGGAGATCGGGAGGGGATCGTTTGGAAAGAGTTGATATTTTTAAAGATATTTCGAAACGGACGAATGGAGATATTTACTTAGGCATCGTTGGAGCAGTTCGAACAGGCAAATCAACCTTTATTAAAAAGTTTATGGAACTGGTTGTTTTGCCGGATATTGAAGATGAAAGTGACCGCAGCCGGGCGCTCGATGAATTGCCGCAAAGTGCTGCCGGGAAAACCATCATGACGACTGAGCCCAAATTTGTACCAAATAAGGCTGTGTCTGTTCATGTTGACGAAGGACTGGACGTAAACGTTAGACTGGTAGATTGTGTAGGATATGCAGTCGAAGGGGCGAAAGGGTTTGAAGATGAAAATGGGCCGCGAATGATTCACACTCCATGGTATGAGGAGCCAATCCCATTCCATGATGCTGCCGAAATAGGAACAAGAAAAGTAATTCAGGAACATTCTACGATAGGCGTTGTCGTTACCACAGATGGAACAATTGGTGAAATCCCTCGCAGTGATTATGTGAACGCTGAGGCAAAGGTAGTAGATGAATTAAAAGAAGTAGGAAAACCGTTCATCATGGTTGTGAACTCGGTCAGGCCATCCAGTCAGGAGACGGAGCTGCTGCGTCAGGAACTGGCGGAGAAGTATGATATTCCAGTACTGGCAATGAGTATTGAATCGATGACGGAGCATGATGTTCATAACGTATTACGTGAAGCCTTATATGAATTCCCGGTATTGGAGGTCAATGTAAATCTTCCTAGCTGGGTTATGGTATTAAGAGAAAATCATTGGCTCAGAGAGAATTACCAGGATGCAATCCAAACAACAGTCAAGGACATTAAACGATTAAGAGACGTTGATAACATAGTAGGACACTTTACAGATTACGACTATATTGACCGGGCAAATATTGCTGGAATGGAAATGGGCGATGGCGTTGCCGAAATAGACTTGCATGCGCCTGACCATTTATATGATCAGATCTTAAAAGAAATTGTTGGCGAGGAAATCCGCGGGAAGGATCACTTGCTCGAATTAATGCAGGACTTCGCACATGCAAAACGTGAATATGATCAAGTCTCGGGAGCACTGCAAATGGTGAAGCAGACCGGATACGGGATTGCCGCACCGAGCCTGGAAGATATGGTGCTGGATGAACCCGAAATTATTCGTCAAGGATCCAGGTTTGGTGTTCGGCTAAAGGCAGTTGCGCCTTCCATAC
This sequence comes from Lentibacillus populi, assembly GCA_014642895.1. Classification (GTDB taxonomy): domain Bacteria; phylum Bacillota; class Bacilli; order Bacillales; family Amphibacillaceae; genus Lentibacillus_C; species Lentibacillus_C populi. The sequence goes on along the minus strand of BMJD01000004.1, from coordinate 57,631 downwards.
ACATGATTAAGGTCGAGGTAGAATCAGAGTTCTCCCCGATCATTGGAACCGAAAAACAAAGTGAGGAACTTGTAAGATATTTGATGCAGGACTTTGAAGAGGATCCGTTATCCATCTGGGAATCGGACATCTTCGGCCGCTCGCTCAGTTCAATTGTACGAGAAGGCATCCAGGCCAAAATCGCCATGATGCCGGAAAATGCCCGATATAAATTAAAAGACACACTGGAACGGATTATTAATGAAGGTTCAGGAGGATTAATCGCAATCATTTTATAGCAGCAATAGAGCTGCTATTTTTTTTTGGTTTTTAAACACGTACTTAAGAACCACATTTTTAAAATCTTTTTTTATAAAACAGCAGGAAATACTGAATTTACGTCGTATAGATATAATAGAACGAAATCCAGTTGGATAAGGAGGGATCACTATAAATTGGTAAAAAGCTGAAATAATTGCGACAAAATCCTGGTATTGGCCAAAAAATGCGGTTTTAATGTTGAATTTTGTTGCAAACTCAGTTATTATAAGCTTTGTCATCATGAAAAAGATGACATTAGAGTATAAAAGAAGGCAAATTGGTTAACAAATGAAACAAGAATTATTTATTTGTACCAATGTCGATTGAAACTTTGGGAGGAGGTGAATGTCATGAATAAAACAGACTTAGTCAATGCGGTTGCTGAAAAAAGCGAACTATCGAAGAAGGATGCTACAAAAGCTGTTGACGCAGTTTTTGAATCTGTCATGGATTCACTTAAAAAAGGTGAAAAAGTACAGTTGATTGGATTCGGGAACTTTGAAGTACGGGAGCGTTCAGCCCGTAAAGGCCGTAATCCGCAAACTGGTGAGGAAATCGAAATTCCAGCAAGTAAAGTTCCTGCATTTAAACCGGGAAAAGCCCTAAAAGATACAGTAAAATAATCGAACTACATAGGGCGGAAAAAGAGTGCGTTCAAGCGCACTCTTTTTCTATTTTCGCGTGAATTATAATAATGTATAAAATGATAACGGAGCATACATCATCCTGGTTAGCCTCGGAGCGCCTTCCTGCGGTTTTACTTCTTTGTATTCTTCCAGTATAGTATTGTATGATGTAGAAGGAATAGGGAGGGTTTGTATGGATAATGCAAAAACTGATTTTTTTGTTATAAAGGCATTGGAAGATGGCGTTAACGTAATCGGATTGACAAGAGGGTCGGACACACGGTTTCATCATGCAGAAAAGCTTGACAAAGATGAGGTTATGATTGCACAATTTACGGAGCATACATCGGCTGTCAAGATTCGCGGCAAGGCTATCATCCAAACAAGTCATGGTCAACTTGACAACAAGTAGCAATTCGTTGTTCCGCAACTTTTCACCAATTGTAGTCGATAACGATCCCGCCATCAGCCTAATATTCGAAAAAAGGAAGGAAAACTTTTACTGATGAAGTTTCACCTTATGAATTGCCTGGGAATTATGCTATAATGTCTGATGGAAAGTTCAATAGATGCAGGAGATAGACTCGGGGAATCATGGAGAAAGGGCTTAGGTGATGACATTTGAACACAACAGGTATGGAATTTGCACATATAAAAGAATTGATTAAGGATAAAATTCAACATACATATCTAGACAAATACATTAAAAAGCCCATTATTGATGAAGAGAAGCTATTTGTTCTATTATCGGTCATGAACCATACCACACTAACCGAATCCAAAAAAAGGGATTATATTATTACCACCATGCTCGTTCAGATTGCACTGGATACCCATGATTTAGTAGTAAAAACATCGAACTCTGATGAGGGAAAACAACAAAAACAAGAAAAACAATTAACCGTTTTGGCCGGTGACTACTATAGCGGTCTCTATTATGCACTGCTTGCGGAGGCTGGTGACTTTGACATGATTCATGTACTTGCATCCGCAATCAAAGAAATTAATGAATATAAAATGAAACTATATTACCTGGAAGCAGAATCCCTGGAAGTTTTTCTGCAAATAGTCCGGAAAGTAGAATCATTATTATTTGTACATACAGCGAAGTTCGTAAAGGAGGTTGCTGTAAAAAATTTGATAGAGGAATGGCTGTTAGTAAACAGGTTAATCCATGAAAAACAGCAATTTTATGTTAAGGGCTATTCCCCGTTATTGGATATCTGGTCTCATCAAAACGATTCAGAAGGTTATGCAGCACTTATAAAAAACGTTGATTCAATAATAAATAAATTATTAGGAACAATAGAAAAATCTGCCATGGAGCTTCCGGATTATTATCGTGATTTAAAAATGCATATCATAAACAGGATTAATGGGGATCCCACTATGGACACAATACATGTGGAAGAAGGGTAAATGATGCAACAGTCGAAAGAAGCACGCGTTCATCACGTTTTTGAAAAAATATCTAACAATTACGATACCATGAATTCTATCATTTCCTTTCAAAGGCATAAGGCGTGGCGAAAGGATGTCATGAATCAAATGGAAGTTAACAGGGGAGCGCATGCACTTGATGTTTGCTGTGGAACTGGTGACTGGTCAATTTCGCTTGCGAAAAAGGTTGGACAGGAGGGTAGTGTTATCGGGCTTGACTTTAGTGAAAACATGCTCACAGTTGCTAGGGAAAAGCAGAAGCATACATTCCCGATGAAACAGCTTAGCTTTGTGCACGGAAATGCAATGGATTTACCTTTTGAAGATAATTCCTTTGATTATGTAACAATTGGGTTTGGATTACGTAACGTTCCTGATTATATGACTGTTTTAAAGGAAATGTACCGTGTGGTTAAGCCGCATGGTAAAGTCGTATGCCTGGAAACATCCCAGCCAACGATGTTTGGCTTCAGACAGGCCTATTATTTTTATTTCCGTTTTATCATGCCATTCTTTGGCAGGCTTTTTGCGAGGAGCTATAAGGAATACGCATGGCTTCACGAATCCGCTAAAGGCTTTCCCGGAAAAAAACAGCTGAAGCAGATGTTTGAACATGCAGGGTTTTCCCATGTCCAGGTAAAAAGCTATACTGGCGGTGTAGCAGCTATGCATATGGGGTATAAACAGGCGACAAAACAATAGTACGAAACATTAAAGGTGACATGCATGAAAATAGCTAAAACTTACGGATATTTAAAAAAAGATTTGGATTGTATTGAAGTAGCGTTGAGCAACGTTATTCAGGCTGAACATCCCGTTTTAAGAAATGCAGCTACACAATTGCTCAAGGCTGGCGGTAAAAGAATTCGCCCTGTATTTGTCCTGCTATCCGGTCAGTTTGGTAACTATGATCTCGAGCGGATGAAGACAGTTGCTGTTTCACTGGAATTAATTCATATGGCAACACTTGTCCATGATGATGTTATCGATGATGCAGAATTACGGAGAGGCAAGCCAACAATCAGACAACTGTACGATAATCGTGTTGCCATGTATGCCGGTGATTACATATTGGCAAGGTCATTAGAAAGTATTACGATGTTAAGAAAACCAAAAGCACATCATGTTTTATCAAAGACAATTGTCGAAGTGTGCATCGGGGAAATTGAACAAATTAAGGACAAATATGATTGGAATCAGCACCTGCGGGATTACTTGCGCAGAATTAAACGAAAAACAGCATTATTGATCGCAACAAGCTGCAAATTAGGAGCAATCGCTGCGGATGTACCAGAAGCACTTGCGGATAAATTGTATAAGTACGGCTATTACATTGGCATGTCTTATCAAATAATTGACGATATATTTGACTTTACGGCATCAGCTTCAGAACTTGGCAAGCCAGTCGGGAATGATTTATTACAGGGTAACATTACCTTGCCCGTACTGCTTGCCATGAAAGACAGGGAATTCTGCAGATTATTGAAAAATGCCTTTAGCAATCCGGATATACTTTCAGAAACACATATGCATGACTTATTGGCTAAATTGAAGGAAACGGACGCCATTCAGTGTTCCTATGAGCTAAGTGATCATTATTTGGAAAAGGCATTAAAAATTGTTGAACAGCTGCCGAACAATAAAGCAAAGCATATGTTAAAGGATATTGCAAAATATATCGGGAAAAGGCGTTCCTGATAACGTTGTCATTTTTGCCGGAATTTGTTACTATTTTAGAGGCTGTCCAAAAAGTTACCAAATGCCAAGCATCTGACGCTATAGTTGGCAGCTTTTTGCCCACGCATTATTTACGGGCTGAATTAACTATACATACTTGAAGAGGTGGAAAAATGGAGAAAACATTTTTAATGGTAAAACCGGATGGTGTTCAACGTAATCTAATCGGGGAGATTGTGAAACGATTTGAACAAAAGGGATTTCAGCTGGCTGGTGCCAAGTTAATGAACATTTCAAATGATTTAGCTGAAAATCATTATGGCGAACACAAGGAACGCCCTTTCTTTGGTGAATTGGTAAGTTTTATAACTTCCGGTCCTGTTTTTGCAATGGTTTGGGAAGGAGAAAATGTTATTGCGACAGCACGCGAAATGATGGGTAAAACAAATCCTTCAGAAGCTGCACCAGGAACCATTCGCGGTGACTTTGGTGTTACGGTTGGCAAAAATGTTATCCACGGATCAGATTCACCAGAAAGTGCTGAACGGGAAATTGGCCTGTTTTTTAACGAAAGTGATGTTTTATCCTATTCAAAACAGGATAGCGCTTGGGTATACTAAGTCAAAAACCTCCGTCATGGACGGGGGTTTTCCTATAAGAGGATGTTCAAAAAGTCACCAAATGATAAGCGGCGACTTTTTGAACACGCACTATAAAAGGAGTAAAGTATAAATGGATGAGGAATACCTGTACTTTGTTTCGCAGATGAAGCAAAAGCTTGGGATTGATATAGCACTATACAAGGAAACACAAATGAAACGACGCCTTACATCACTCCGAAACAAACGCGGTTATCAAGACTTTAAACAGTATTTACAAGCACTTAATAAGGATGAACAGTTATTGCAGGAATTTGTTGACCGATTAACGATTAATGTTTCCGAATTTTATCGAAATCCGAAGCGGTGGGATATTCTTCAGAAAAAGATTATTCCGGTGTTTCGAAAAGAAAAGCAAACATTATCCATCTGGAGTGCAGCTTGTTCAACAGGCGAAGAACCATATAGTATTGCTTTAATGGCTAGCGAACATTTCCCGGATCTGCATGTGCAAATCTTTGCAACAGATATCGATGAATTGGTACTGGAAAAGGCGGAACAAGGCGTATACACAGAGCAGGCATTAAAGGATTTGCCAGGCAATTTAAAGAAAAAATATTTTAAAGAGAGTCATGGATTATATTCTATTGATAAACAATTGAAACGATATGTGACATTTAAAAAACATAATTTGCTAGCGGATCGTTACCCGCAAAATATGGATCTGATCGTCTGTCGAAACGTTTTAATTTATTTTACTGATCAGGCAAAGGAGATCATCTATCGTAAATTCAGTGATGCGTTAGTTGAAAAAGGGGTGCTGTTCGTTGGCAGTACGGAACAAATTTTTAGCCCGCAGAAATACGGTTTAACGTTAATGGAGACATTTTTTTATCAAAAGGTATAATACGAATACTCTTGCAGTCATATCAAGAGTATTTTTTATGAGATTTACGAGGCTTAATGTTGAAGTTATATTTAATACGAAAAACGTTGCATAAATAAAAAATTAGTCTTATAATTAGAAATTATTATTTACTTCACTTTAAAAATTTTTCATTAAAATAATGTCACATTAGGGATGTGATATGGTATAGTAATACAAAATTGCTTGGATGGAGGATGTTACGTGCGCTACTTAACTGCAGGAGAATCACATGGAAAACAATTAACGACAATCATCGAAGGTATTCCTTCCAACATGCCATTAGTAAAAGAGGATATTAATGCTTCCTTGCTGCGCAGACAAAAAGGACATGGCCGTGGTAAACGTATGCAAATTGAAAAGGATCTGGCAGACATTACGAGTGGTGTCCGTCATGGGTATACGTTAGGTTCGCCGATAGCTTTAGTAATACATAATGATGATTTTAAACACTGGACAGACATAATGGGGGATGACCCGATTGCAGATGATCAAAAAATCAGACGTGCTGTATCAAGGCCACGACCAGGCCATGCTGATCTGAATGGGGCATTGAAATATGGACACAGGGATATGCGCAATGTCCTGGAGCGCTCGTCAGCCAGAGAAACGGCTGCACGTGTTGCTGCAGGAGCCGTTGCCAAAACACTATTAAAACAGCTCGGGATTGAGGTCGTTGGCTATGTGAAGGAAATAGCTGGGATCAGAGCCAAGGATAATCCTTCCCTAACTATGAAAGAACGATTTGACATGCAGGAAGCTTCACCTGTACGTACACTTGACAAAACGGTGGAGAAGCAAATGATGGAGGCAATTGACCAGGCCAAAAAGGATGGCGATTCTATTGGCGGGGTTTGTGAGGTCTACGTGGAGGGAATGCCTGCCGGTGTCGGATCATATGTTCATTATGATCGTAAGCTTGATGGTAGAATTGCTGGAAGTGTGGCAAGTATAAACGCCTTTAAAGGGGTCGAGTTTGGGATCGGGTTTGAAGCTGCCCGAAAAAACGGGAGCGAGGTACATGATGAAATTGCCTGGAATGAACTAGGTGGCTATTATCGTAAAACGAATCGTCTTGGTGGTTTTGAAGGCGGTATGACGACAGGAATGCCGATTGTCGTCAGAGGAGTAATGAAGCCAATTCCGACATTGTATAAGCCGTTACAAAGCGTTGATATTGAGACAAAAGAACCGTTTCATGCAAGTATTGAGCGGTCGGATTCCTGTGCCGTACCAGCTGCATCGGTCGTAATGGAGCATGTTGTAGCCTTTGAGTTGGCCCGAACCCTTTTAGAGCAATTTCCAAACGATCAATTTTCCAAACTGCAAAAGGCTGTGGCGGATTATCGTGAAGAAATAAGGTGTTTCTAGTGGAAAAACTGTTTGTGCAAACAAGTACACATCCTTATTTTATCTATACAGAAGAAGATATTCGCTTTTCTATTACCGAATTACTACCGAAAAATTATTCATCATATTTCATCATTACCGATGATGTGGTTGCCAAGTTATATTTGGATGATTGCTTGCAAAATTTCTCACAAGATCAGCAAGTTGCTCATTCGATTATTCCGCATGGGGAACAAACGAAAAGTGTAGATACGTACTACCAATTACTTACCGATGCCTTATCATACGGACTGGATAGACAATCCTTGATTATTGCATTGGGTGGTGGCGTTGTTGGTGATATTGCTGGTTTTGTTGCAGCTACTTTTATGCGCGGGGTGGATTATATCCAGATGCCGACAACGATTCTTGCCCATGATAGTAGTGTTGGCGGGAAGGTAGCAATCAATCATGAATTAGGGAAAAATTTGATTGGCAGTTTTTATCCGCCAAAAGCAGTTATTTATGATACTGCAACATTAACGACGCTGGCAGCCCGTGAAGTACGTTCAGGCTATGCCGAATTAATGAAAGAGGCATTAATTAGAGATGAATCCTTTTTTCATGATTTGTTAGGAACAAGCCTTGCTGCATTAACGAACGATCAGCTTGTCAGCCATTTGCAAAGTGGAATGGCAATTAAAGCGGAAATTGTCGAAGCAGATGAAAGAGAATCAGGTATAAGAAAACACCTAAACCTCGGTCATACATTGGGCCATGCGCTAGAAGCCGAATTAGGGTATGGCAAACTGACACACGGGGAAGCAGTGGCAATTGGCATGTTATTTGCATTAAGGGTAAGCGAGAAGTTATTTTCTATTAATCTGCCATATGATGAATTATATAATTGGCTCGAACAAAACCATTATCCCTTAACACTGAAGCGCCTGAATCCGGATCTATTGCTAAGAAAAATGAAATCGGATAAAAAATCAGTCCATAACAAGGTTCATATGGTATTGGTAAAACAAATCGGCCAGATACAGGATGTCGAGGTCCCTGATCAGGATCTTGCATTATTGCTGGATACTTTTTTAAGGGAGCTGGTGATTGAATGATACGTGGAGTAAGAGGAGCCACAACGGTTCAAGAGAATGATGAACTTGAAATTTTGGAAAATACAAAAGAGCTGATCGAAGAAATGATCAATCGAAACAACATTGATGCTGAGTCGATCTCACACGTTTTTATATCCGTAACAAATGATTTAAATGCCGCCTTTCCAGCTAAATCACTCAGGCAAATACCAGGCTTTGTTTATGTGCCTGTTATGTGTATGAAGGAAATTGATGTTCCCGGCAGTCTCGCCCGATGCATCAGAGTGATGATGGTGACAAACACAACCATTCACCAGCAAAACGTCCAACATGTTTTTCATCACGAGGCTAAACAATTAAGGCCTGACTTAGAACAAAGGCGTAAGCGCCCGTTTTAGCGGCGTATGAACTGGACTGAGCCGTAGGAGATAAAGGAAACATGCCCCTTCATAGGGGTATGCCGACGTTGGGCGCAAAGCCCGTACTTAGTCGGCCATCCTTCTTACCCGAACCGATGTTGACTTATCGTACGGAGGCGGGTGTTGTTCACTAGTCGCTGGGCGCTGGAGCCGGACGCGGCCTACTTTGACCCAAGCTGAAATAATGCCTATAAGTTTATACATTCTTTACTTAATACGAAAGGCAGGTAACGATACGGATGAACGGTAAACATATATTAAATGAAATGGCACCGTATAAACAAGGAAAGCAAATGGAAGAGGTCAAAGCTGAATTTGGACTAACAAAAATTGTAAAATTAGCTTCGAATGAAAATCCATTCGGTTTTTCCGATAAACTAAACAAGGAATTACCCCACATGCTCGGTCAATTGGAACTTTATCCGGATGGGCATGCCACGGAGCTGCGAAAAAAATTGGCAGCAACATTAGCTGTCTATGAGGATCAGCTTGTTTTCGGAAGTGGATCAGACGAACTTATCCAGATTATCTGCCGGACATTTTTGTATCCTGGTGTAAACACCGTGATGGCAACACCAACCTTCCCGCAATATAAACATCATTCACTGGTCGAAGGAGCAGATGTGAAGGAAGTTCCAACCGTAAATGGGTATCATGATCTTGCTAAGATGCTTGAGGCAATCAATGAACAAACAAGGATCGTATGGCTATGCTCGCCGAACAATCCGACCGGCAGTTTAATTCCAAAAAACGATTTTTACATGTTTATGGATCGTTGTCCGCGGGATGTTCTTGTTATTCTTGATGAAGCCTATTATGAATATGTCGATCCTGAACTTAAATATAATGCAATTGACGGTATAAATGAATACCCGAATCTATTCGTGCTGCGGACATTTTCAAAAGCATACGGACTAGCGGGATTGCGTGTTGGCTATGGAATCGGAAACGAAAGTCTGACAGCCAAGCTGAATATTGTCAGGGGACCATTTAATACATCATCCCTTGCTCAAAAGGCTGCCACGCTCGCCGTTCGGGATCAGGAGTTTATAAGGGAAACGGCTGAAAAGAACCGGATAATAAAAAAGGAATTTCAACAATTTTTAGATGAGCAAGGTCTGTCATATGACGATTCGCAGACAAATTTTTTGTTAGTCAAGCTTCCCGTATCAGGAAATGAACTGTTTGATTACTTGCTTACACGCGGGTTTATCGTCAGACCTGGTGAAGCGATAGGCTGCCCGAATGCCGCCCGGATAACGATTGGTAATCAACAGGATATGAAAGAGCTGCAAGCAATACTAAAAGAATTTTTACATTGAGGGGATTTAATGGCAAAACAAAGAGTACTAGTTATTGGGCTTGGACTAATCGGCGGTTCCCTGGCGAAAGTAATTGCACAATCGAATAATTGTCATATCATTGGCTATGATACAGATGACAAAACGATTGAATTTGCCTGTATGAATGGAATAATCGATGAAGCTTGTACATCTATTACCGATGCGGTAAAACAAGTTGATGTTGTCATCCTGGGGACACCTATTTCTGAGACAATAACGATTATGCAGCAAATAGACGCTGTTTCGCTTGATCATCCAATTATCATGACGGATGTTTGTTCAGTGAAAAGCTCAATCATGATGGCTGCAAGGCAATTAACGAATGACAAGATCATTTTTATCGGCGGGCACCCGATGGCAGGGTCACATAAAAAAGGGATTATGGCTGCCAAGGTTCATTTGTTTGAAAATGCCATATATGTATTAACCCCGCTGGTTAATAGTACCAATACCCATGTCGAAAAGCTTAAAAATCTATTAAAAGCGACAAAAAGTAATTTTATTATGTTGAATCCAAATGAACATGATGAAATGACTGGAGTAATATCCCATTTTCCGCATTTGATTGCGTCATCACTCGTTCACCAGGCGAAAAAATGGGAACACACGCATACGTTTATTCCAAAGCTTGCTGCCGGAGGATTTCGTGATATTACTAGAATAGCATCCAGTAATCCGGAAATGTGGCAGGATATTTTTTATCATAACCGTAATAAAATGTCCAAGTTATTAGGTGAATGGATAACAGAAATGACGGAACTGAAACTGCTGCTCGAACAAAATGAAACGAAGCAAATGGTCAGCTATTTGCAGCAGGCAAAGGAATATCGGGATGGCCTTGGGAAGGAAGATAAAGGGGCCATTCCATCCTTTCATGATCTGTATGTTGATATTCCAGATCAGTCTGGCGCCATTGCATCTGTTGTCCAAACCCTTGCGGCAAAAAGTATCAGTATCAAGAATATTGAGATATTAGAAATAAGAGATAGTATGACCGGTGTCTTACGGCTTAGTTTTCCAACCGAAACAGGCCGTCTGGATGGTTGCCGCATTTTACAGAAAAAGGGATATGATGTCATCATTGATGAATAAACGGAAGACAGAACATTTACGATTGATAAAAGAAGGAAGTGTTGGATGAATGGGTGTCAAAGAACTAGAACCAAGTCACAAACCTTTATCAGGTGTAGTGGAAGTGCCTGGTGATAAATCGATTTCACATCGTTCAGTAATTTTCGGAGCAATCTCAAGCGGAGTGACGACCGTCCGTAATTTCCTCGATGGTGAAGACTGTCTCAGGACCGTTGCGATATTTCAAGCGCTTGGTGTGACAATCGAAAAAACCAATACAACGCTTATCATCCGTGGAAGAGGGATGGATTCCTTAAGCGAGCCGGTTGAGCCGTTATATTTTGGTAACTCTGGTACAACCGCCCGGCTCATGATTGGACTCCTATCCGGATTACCATTTTTTACAACTGTCTATGGGGATCCTTCACTGACAAAAAGGCCAATGGATCGGGTACTAATACCGGCAAAACAGATGGGGACTGTATTTGACGGACGTGAAAACGGTAATTACCTGCCGTTAGCAATTAGAGGAGGAAGACTGAAAGGAATAAGCTATACACTTCCTGTTAAAAGTGCGCAGGTAAAATCAGCAGTATTGTTAGCAGGACTGTTAGCTGAAGGAACAACGGAAGTTATCGAACAAACGAGGACAAGAGACCATACGGAGAATATGCTGCAAGCTTTCGGGGCAGATGTTAAGCAGCATGGTGGTGTCATTTCCATCACTGGCAACCAGAAATTGCAAGCAACCGATATTTACGTACCTGGCGATATATCTTCTGCTTCCTTCTTTTTTGCTGCAGCCTCGATTGTACCAGGAAGTGAATTGACAATAAAAAATGTTGGGCTTAATGAAACACGGACAGGCATATTGGATGTTTTGCAGCGAATGGGTGGAGCGGTAGAAATTCGTAACGAACAAATTACTGGTGGGGAAACAATTGGTGATGTTACCATTGCCTATAGTAAATTAAATAGCATCATTATTGAAGGGGACCTTATTCCGCGGTTAATTGACGAGATTCCGATTATTGCTTTATTGGCAACACAGGCTGAGGGAACGACTATTATCCGTGATGCCGAGGAATTACGGTATAAGGAGACAGACCGGATTGCGGCTGTTATGGAAGTGTTAAGCCTCCTCGGGGCTGATATCGAAGCAACGAAGGATGGTATGGTCATTCATGGTAAAACAACATTACATGGGGGAAATGTACGCTCGTTTCATGACCATCGAATTGCCATGATGGCGGCGATCGCCTCACTGATCGCAACAGACCATGTAATTTTGGACGATGACTCCAGTATTGCGGTTTCCTACCCCGGTTTTTTTACCGATTTGGAAAAAGCTTTACATCGTTAACAAAGGCGCAAGCGCCCGTTTAGGGATGTATGGACTGGACTGAGCCGTAGGAGATAAAGGAAACATGCCCCTGCAAAAGGGGTATGCCGATGTTGGGCGCAAAGCCCGTACTTAGTCGGCCTTCCTCCTTATGCGAACCGATGTTGACTTATCGTACGGAGGCGAGGGAAGTCCACTAGTCGCTGGGCGCTGGAGCCGGACGTAGCCTACTCTGCTGAGAGCAGAATAAAGCCTAAATTTATATACTTTTCTTATCTTATAAGAAAGAATCCGCTTATGTGGATTCTTTTTCAATCTATGATAAAATTTATGTGACAGGCGTGTTCAAACAACTGCTAAATTTGGAAGTGAGTCAACTTCGGAATGCACCACTTACCGTTTGGCAACTTTTTGACCATCCTCTTTTACTGTAATCAGTTTGTTGCCGGAAAGGATGTACCAGTTTGGAAACGATAATGAAAGCCGTTCATTTAATGGAAAATAAAAAAAGCAATGAAGCAATTGCCCTATTGGAAGATTATTTGCCAGTGGCTGATGAGGAAGAACGTTTTACTATTGCGGAACTCTTTATCCAATGGGGGTTTCTCCAGGAAGCGAGCAATATCTTGCAGGAGTTATTACAGCAATACCCAAAGGAAAGTGAAATTAAAGTCATGCTTGCCGATATTTATACCGAGCTTGAAAATGATGAAGCAGCCATTAACCTGCTGAATGATATACAGGAGGATGACGAATCTTACCTGGAAGCATTAATTCAACTGGCAGATTTGTATCAGGCCCAAGGTTTATTTGAAGTAGCGGAACAGAAATTGCTATCCGCAAAGCAATTGAATCCGACAGAGCCTATTATCAATTTCGCATTAGGTGAATTACTGTTTTCAACAGGAGATTATAAAAAAGCAATGACGTATTATGAAAAAGTAATCGGTCTAACAAATGAAATGGCGAATGTGTCGATTCCTGAACGTTTAGCTGAATGTTATGCCGGAATTGGAGAATATGAGGAAGCCCTGGCCATTTATCAGGATGTCGATAATGAGGATTCGGATACATTATTTAAATATGGGCTTACTGCATACCAGGCTGGAAGAAAAGACATTTCGATTAAAGCATGGGAGCAAGTAATTGAGATTGACCCATATTACCACACTGTATATTATCAGCTGGCCAAGGTTTATGAAGAAGAGGGGATGCCCGAAAGTGCTTATAAAACGGCCAAAAAGGGCTTGCAGGCTAACGAATTTAATAAGGAACTGTTCTTTTATGCAGGATCATTGGCCCATCAGTTAAATGATGACAAAGAAAGTGAAAAATGGGTTCAACAAGCAATTGCGCTAGATCCGGACTACAAGGAAGCGGTTCTTTTTCTCATTGAAATGTTCAAAACAAAAAATGATGATGCGAAAATTATTGAACTGCTGGAAGAGATTAAAAAAACTGGTGCTGAAGACCCATTATACGAGTGGGAATTGGCAAGAGCATACAATCAAACAGAATCGTATAAAGATGCATTAAATCATTACCGGGAAGCATATAATAGCCTTAATAAAGACAGTGAATTTTTAAAAGAGTTTGCTTACTTTTTAACGGAAGAAGGGAGGGTAGCAGAAGCACTGCCAATTTTTCAAACATATTTGCATCAGCAACCAGAAGATTATGAGGTTGAAGAATTTTACAATCGCCTAAGCGAAGCAACAGATTCATAAATGGCTATTAAAGGAGGTAGACAATGCAAACTCCTGTTTCCGTAAACGATAAAAAGAGTTTTATTAAGTGGTTTTTAAATCATTATCAATTAAAAAAGCGTGAAAGTGTTTGGATTCTTAATTATTTAATCAATCATGACGACATATTGACAAATGTTCACTTTATAAGGGGTGCCAGGTTTTGTCCGCGGGCAATCATTATGAGCAGCCACTGCTCCAACGAGGTGCCATTCCGGTTTTACAAAAGTCAATTAGTCACAACCGACGCGGAAAAATCATTTCATGATATTCGCTTAAATCAACAGGAACCTTTATTTATTCAGTTGAATTTTCGCAATTCCAACCAAAATGCGCTTTATGTTGCCGTTTTAGAAGATAATCCTTTTGTACCGGAAGACTACTTTATTACGAAAAAGGATCAGGAGCTAGCGAAACAGCTGCTGGATAAAACGGTTTATGATTACCGGCGAAGCATGCTCCAAAAGGAAATTGACCAGGCTCTGGATGAGAAAGATCAGCAAAAATTCGCAGAACTGGTGCAAAAGTTACATAATTTGGAGTCCGCTAATAAGAATCAACCTAAGCTGTTGAAGCAATAGGTTGATTTTTTTTACCTGTTTAGGATAAGATTTAGAAGAACAACATTTTAGGATGTTTAAAAAGTCACCAAATGATAAGCGGCGACTTTTTGAACACGCACTTATATTTTTTATCCTTTTGTAAAAGAATAAAGAGAAAGGCTGATTTTACTATGCAGTGGGTCAAACAGGATTTACAGCAATACATACAGGCAAAGGAATATGTTGATACCGTTATTATTCCACTGATTCCATTTCAGCTGTCACAGGATGCAAGTATTGATATTGGTGCATTTCAAGGAGAAGTATTAACTATTTTTACGAAAGAAATAGAAAAGGAGTTAACCGGGAGAGTGTTATTAGTTCCGAATTATTATTACTTACCATCGGAAATAAAAGATGCTGAAGTAAAACGGCTGAATTTGTGGGTTAAGGAAATTACAGCACAGCCATTCAAGCATGTATTCTTTGTCACCTTTGACGCTAAATGGAAGAAGCATGAACAACTGCTGGATGGAACGCTAATCTGGCTGCCTGGCATCAAAACGGGTGATATCCATTCACAAGAAATGCGTACTTTTGTTAACGATCAGGTGAATCAGATTAGTGAATTAATCAAATCCTATTGGTCATAGAAAATCGTTTGGAGAGCATATTGCGAAACTTTTGTTACAATAGGGAATATATATTGACCGGACAAACAGTTTGCGCTATCATGGTAATGTCCTAGTAATCTGATTAATAAAGTCCCGAGTAAAATGAATAGAGGGGGGAAAATCATGAGTGAAAAGAAGCAACAAGTATCCCGTCGGCAATTTCTTAATTATACGTTAACAGGTGTGGGTGGATTTATGGCAGCTGGTATGCTTGTGCCAATGTTACGGATGGCAGTTGATCCAGTTTTGCAGCCATCAGCAGCAGGTGAGTTAGTAAATGTTAAAATAGCTGTCGATGATCTTACTAATGAACCACAGCGTGTCGACTGGAAAATTGATCAGGTTGATGCATGGTATGAATCTAAAGTCGACAAAGCGGCTTGGGTATATAAAGATGATAATGGTGATGTTGTCGCACTTTCCCCAATATGTAAGCACCTTGGCTGTTTTGTTTCGTGGGAAGGCAGTGAAGAATTTCCGGATCAGTTTTATTGCCCATGCCACGGAGGGCGTTATACGAAGGATGGGGTAAATGTTCCACACACACCACCAAATGCTCCACTTGACGTTTATGAAACGAAAATAAAAGATGGAATGTTGTTCCTTGGCGAAGCAAAACCACAAGGGGAGGCGTAATAGAATATGCTGCAGAAAATGTATGATTGGATTGATGAACGCGTAGATATTACGCCTTTATGGCGCGATATTGCGGATCACGAAGTACCGGAACACGTTAACCCTGCACACCATTTTTCAGCTTTTGTATATTGTTTTGGGGGCTTAACATTTTTCGTTACAGTAATACAAATACTTTCCGGAATGTTTCTAACCATGTATTATGTTCCGGATATTGAAAATGCATGGAAATCTGTTTATTACTTACAAACAGAAGTGGCTCATGGGCAGATAGTAAGAGGTATGCATCACTGGGGCGCAAGTGTTGTAATTGTAATGCTTTTTTTACATACATTGCGCGTGTTCTTCCAAGGCGCGTATAAAAAACCACGTGAACTTAACTGGATGGTTGGGGTATTATTATTCTTCTGTATGCTCGGCCTTGGATTCACGGGATATTTACTCCCATGGGATAATAAAGCATATTTTGCAACACAGGTTGGACTTGATATTGCCGGACAAGTGCCATTTATTGGTGATTGGATAAAAACGCTATTAGCCGGTGATGTAAGTATTGTAGGTGCTCAGACGCTAACGCGATTCTTTGCCATTCACGTATTTTTCTTACCAGGGGCGCTATTTGCCTTAATGGCTGTTCACTTTTTATTAATACGTAAACAAGGAATTTCCGGACCACTATAAAATAAAAGGAGGGGAAAGCTGTGCATAAGGGTAAAGGAATGAAATTTGTTGGCGATTCGCGAATTTCGGCTGACACGAAACCAAATATTCCGAAAGATTATTCAGAATATCCTGGAAGAACAGAAGCTTTTTGGCCCAACTTTTTATTAAAAGAATGGCTGGTTGGTGCTGTATTCCTGGTTGGATTTCTCTGTTTAACAGTTGCACATCCTTCACCACTGGAAGGAATGGCAGATCCGACAAATGCGGGTTATATACCATTACCAGATTGGTATTTCTTATTCTTGTATGAATTGTTAAAATATGATTTCGCGAGCGGACCATATGTTCTATTTGGTATTATTGTCATTCCGGGTCTTGCGTTCGGCGGCTTACTATTGGCACCATTTTTGGATCGTGGACCTGGGAGAAGACCACATCAGCGTCCGATTGCTGTCGGTATGATGCTGCTTGGCGTAGCATCTGTCGTTTGGTTGACATATGAATCATCTTCACATGTTGACTGGGAAGCCCGTGCCGAAGCAAATAAACCGGAACCAACCGTTCAAGTAGATATTGATAAAGATGACCCAGGCTATGCAGTGTTCCAAGACAACTGTACGTCTTGCCATGGGGATGATTTGCAAGGTGGCGCTTCTGCACCTTCCTTAGTGGGGATTGATCATTCTGCTGATGAAATCAAGAAAATTGCGCAAGAAGGTACTGGCGATATGCCTCCAGGTATATTCAAGGGATCCGATGAAGAATTGCAACAATTAGCAGATTTTATCGTTTCAGTTAACGAGCAAGCAAAGTAAATAATCAAGACATTGTCCTAGACACCTTTGCCATATCGAATGGTGAAGGTGTCTTTTTCCATTCTTGTATGGATAGAAAGGATCGCAAATAATGGTAAAATACATATTACAGGACAGAAAGTTTATTCTTTTTTTATTTATTATCAATTTTCTTGGTACAATTTACGGATATATCTGGTATAAGCAGCAGCTAGCCATAACGCCACCAATATTTCTGATTTTCGTTCCGGATAGTCCAACAGCAAGTTTATTTTTTACAATCGTCCTTTTTTTCTTCTTAATCAGGAAAAACGCACCTTATATCGAAGCACTGGCAATCATCACACTATTTAAATACGGAATATGGGCTGTCGTGATGAACCTGTTAACATTATATATCGATGGAAGTTTAAGCTGGCAGGGGTATATGCTGATCGCCTCACATGGTGCTATGGCAATACAGGGTTTGCTTTATGCCCCATTTTATAAAATCAGATTACGGCATATTGCAGTTGCCGCTGTTTGGACCCTGCATAATGATATCATTGATTACGTTTTTGGAATGATGCCAATGTATGGTTCATTAACAATTTACATGAAAGAAATCGGTTACTTTACATTTTGGCTTAGTGTTTTATCGATTATGATTGCGTATTTACTTACGGTTAAAGGGAAGAATAGTACAACAAGATAATGAATTTGTCCGTTATAAATCCGTAATCAGCCACATACATTATTGTTAGAAGATGTATGCGGGGGGATCTCTATGAAGCATCTGAGAGTTGTTTATACAGCGCTTTTTATTGGCTTGATCATAGGGGTTTTGGCTTTTTTACCGAACATCACTGCTGCAATGCAAGCAACCATCAGCACGAATATAACGGATGTAAAGACAACCAATGATATGACATTATTTTATTGGATCATTGCCATTGTCGGCGGTTTAATTGCGATAACCTTATCCTATGTCAGTTTTCGCAAGTATAAGGGGGAAGAAAAAAAGCGGACAAAAAAAGGACCTGACAGTTGACTTTTGGGCTGTTTTTGACTAAAATTGACCTTAAGATAGATTTTTTATAATTAGATGGAGGAATGCAAATGTTCGCTGGATTTGGTGGATATATTATTTATATTGCGTTGTTAATGATCATCCCGTTGTGGGCGCAATCAAGAGTAAAAGGCACATATAAAAAATATGCAAAAAAACCAACATCCTCACAGATGACGGGTGCTCAGGTGGCCCAAAAGATTTTGCATGATAACGGTATTTACGATGTACAAGTACAGGAAACAAGAGGATTTCTTTCCGACCACTATGACCCAAGGAAAAAGGTAGTAAGACTTTCCAGTGGCAATTTTCATGGCCAATCAATGGCTTCGTCAGCAATTGCTGCACATGAAGTGGGGCATGCCATCCAGGACGCAGAAGAATATGCATTTTTACGATTTAGAAGTGCACTGGCACCTATAGCTAGTTTCGGTTCAAATGCATCGTTCTTTTTAATTATTGCCGGGATTATTTTTAGCATGTCAAACTTATTTCTATTCGGAATTATCTTTTTCTCAGCTGCTGTGCTGTTTCAAGTCATTACATTGCCGGTCGAATATAATGCATCAAGCAGGGCGATGGAGCAGTTAGTATCAACAGGGATAATCCGAAATACTGAAGAGCGTGAAACGAAAAAAGTTTTAAGTGCTGCTGCATTAACCTATGTGGCTGCTGCATTAACTGCAGTTGCGGAATTAATCCGGTTTATTCTGATGTATACAGCAAGTCAAGATTAAAAATGGATGACAGGTATCTGTCATCCATTTTTATGTTCAACAAACATATCTTAGTAAATTTAATTATTAATCGGATTTTTATTCTCGTCCAGTGTGAATCCCTCGCCAACAACATCATGCACCGAACTGACTGCTACAAATGCATGCGGATCAACGCTCTCAATGATCCCTTTTAACCGGACAATCTCATTTCGTCCAACAACGCAATAGAGCACGTCCCGTGATTCCCCGGTGAAACTGCCTCTACCTGCCAAAGCGGTAACGCCTCGATCCATATCGGTAATAATTTTTTTCGCAATTTCTTCGCTGTGGCCAGATATGATTGTTGCTCCCCGTGCTGCATAAGCACCTTCCTGGATAAAGTCAATTACCCTTGCACCAATATATACGGCAACAAGTGTATACATCCCTTCGACAAGATCCAAATAGACAAGGACGGACGTTGTAATCACCGTGAAGTCAAACATGAACATTGTCTTCCCCATACTCCATCCAGCATACCGGTGAACAATCCTGGCAATAATATCAACTCCGCCAGTCGTCCCACCATACCGGAAAATAATTCCCAGACCAATCCCGATGAAAACCCCGGCAAACAATGCAGCTAATGTCATATCGGATTGTAATTTAATGGAGAACGGGTGAATTTGAAAAATACTTAGGAATAATGATACTGCAACCGTTCCGATAATCGTGTATAAAAAGGTAGTCCTCCCAAGAAATTTCCATCCGACGAAAAACACTGGTACGTTAAGAACTAAATTCGTTATGGCCGGATCCCAGTTCCATAAAAAATAGAAAAGTAATGTTATCCCAGTAAATCCGCCTTCACTAAGGTTATTCTGCATATTAAAGTGGACAATTCCAAACGAGAAAATAGCGGAACCAATTAGAATAAAAAAGATATTTTTTATTTTTAAACCGAAGACCATCATGAAAACCTCCTATCTTAAAAAACCAATCAATACACTTTTTCTATTATAGAGGATGTTCAACAAGTCACCAAATGATAAGCGGTGCCTTGTGAACGCGAACTTATAGTCAATAACACCATCGAAATGGTGTTTAAAGCCTTAAAATTCCTAAAGGGGAAATAAATAATTTGTCAAACCAGTACGTTTTCCGCTAACATGAAAGAAGATTAATAAATAAGAGGAGAATAACGATGGCTAATGAAGGACCAATATATAGCACGAAAGAAATACAAAAACGTGTCGACTCTTACATATCACAATTTAAAGAAGGCTATTTTTCTCCATTAAGTTTAATGGCTCGTCTGACCGAGGAAGTGGGAGAGATGGCACGGGAAGTAAATCATTATTATGGGGAGAAGCCGAAGAAGCTTAGTGAACAGGAAAATACAGTAGAAGAAGAGCTTGGCGATATTTTGTTTGTCTTATCTTGTTTTGCAAACTCACTTGACATCGACCTTTCAGAAGCTTTCGAAAGGTCGATCAGCAAAATCGAAACACGGGATAAGGATCGGTGGACGAGAAAGGACAGGCAGTGACGTTCTAGAAAATTTACAGGAGGTTGAATACATGACCATAAAAATAATCATAGCAGGACCAAGAGGCAAAATGGGATCAGAAGCAATCCACATGGTGGAAAATGAAGCTTCGTTTAATCTGGTTGCGTGTGTTGATCGGATAAATGGCGGCAGTCAGATGAAGGATGTCGAAGGATTACCCAATTTGGATGTACCAATTTTTGAAGATGCAGTAGCATGCTTCGGTCAGGTACAAGCAGATGTATTCATTGATTTGACTGTTCCTGGTGCTGCATTTGAACATACGAAGCAAGCATTGAATCATAACATCCGGCCGGTCGTCGGTACATCGGGCCTTTCGAATGAGCAAATTGAAGTATTAACCCAAATCGCTCAGGAAGTGAAAACAGGATGTCTCATCGCGCCAAATTTTGCTGTTGGTGCAGTATTAATGATGCAATTTGCCAAAATGGCGGCAAAACATTTCCCTGATGTAGAAATTATCGAAAAGCATCATGATCAGAAACTGGATGCGCCATCCGGTTCGGCAATTAAAACAGCACAGCTGATTGCGGAAACCCGCAGAGCTAAACAGCAAGGACATCCTGAGGAAACGGAAACAATTTCTGGTGCAAGAGGTGCGGAAATGGATGGAATGCGTATCCACAGTGTCCGGTTACCAGGACTTGTCGCACACCAGGAAGTTATGTTTGGCGGTTCTGGACAAACCTTGACAATTAAACATGATTCCTATAACCGCGGTTCATTTATGGCCGGTATCAAATTTGCGGTTAATCAAGTCATGAACCTGGATGAATTAGTATATGGACTGGAAAACATATTAGAGTAGGTGAAAGGGATGAATATCGCATTAATTGCCCATGACAAAAAGAAACAAGATATTATTAGTTTTAGCATTGCATACAAACATGTTTTACAAAAGCACAACTTATATGCAACTGGTACGACTGGCAAATTAATCAATGAAGCAACCGATTTGCGAATTCACCGGTTTCAATCGGGCCCGCTCGGTGGTGATCAACAGATTGGTGCGATGATTGCCAACAACGAAATGGATATGGTGATTTTTTTCCGGGATCCGTTAACTGCACAGCCGCATGAACCAGATGTCAGTGCTTTGATGCGTTTATGTGATGTTCATTTAATCCCATTAGCAACCAATCTGGCAGCAGCTGAAATCACTGTTCGGGCACTGGAACGCGGCGATTTTCAGTGGCGGGAAATCGTTAAAAGAACAAAGGCGTAAGCGCCCGGTTAGCGGCGTATATGCTGGACTGAGCCGTAGGAGATAAAGGAAACACGACGACCAAAGGGAGTCGATGTTGACTTATCGTACGAAGGTGAAGGAAGCATACTAGCCGCTGGGCGCTGGAGCCGGACGTGGCTTATCCGGTTATTAAGTTATCCACAGCCACCAAATTTTATAATTTCCTAGACAAGAACAAAGGCGTAAGCGCCCGGTTAGCGACTAGAGGACTCGCGCCCTGCCAAGCAGGGTGGTTCGGTGTTGCTGCCGGGAGCAGCGGTCTTAACCGAACATTCCTGCCGTAGGAGATAAAGGAAACATGCCACTAAAAAAGGGGTAGACGTGAGTTGGGCGCAAAGCCCGCTTTTAGTCGGCCTCCCTTCCTACCCGAACCGATGTTGACTTATCGTACGGAGGTGAGGGAAGTCCACTACAGCTTTAGCGCTGGAGCCGGACGTGGTCTGCACTGCGGTGAGTAGAATAGGCCTCATTTATATTCAAAATTATACTGAGAAAAAGGATCGGGAATCATGAAGAAAATAGGAATTACGTGTTATCCAACAGTCGGTGGCTCCGGTGTCATTGCAACGGAATTGGGTATCCTTCTTGCAGAGCAAGGGAATGAGATTCATTTTATTACATCAAGTCTGCCTTTTCGGCTTGATCACATCCACCCGAAGCTATTTTATCATGAAGTTGAACTTAATCATTACCCTGTATTTCAATATCCACCGTATGATCTTGCCCTGGCAAGTAAAATGGCAGAGGTTATTGATCAGGAGGAGCTGGATATATTACATGTCCATTACGCCATGCCGCATGCCATTTGCGCGATACTGGCGAAGCAAATTGCCAATCGTGATGTGAAGATTGTCACAACATTGCATGGGACAGATATCACCGTTTTAGGGATTGATCGAACATTCAAAAAAATGATTAAGCATGGAATCGAACAATCGGACGCTGTTACCGCCGTTTCCCATAGTCTGGTTAAGCAAACTGCTGATATGCTTGGTATCAACAAAGACATTTCAGTCATTTATAATTTTGTCAATGAAAAAGAATACCATAAACGCGAACGCACAACAGTTAAACGGCAATATGGGATAAAGCCGGATGAAAAAGTAATCATTCATATCTCCAATTTTCGCAAAGTGAAACGGGTCCAGGATGTCATTCAAACGTTTGCTATCGTAACGAAACATGTAAAGGCAAAATTACTCTTGGTTGGGGATGGTCCTGAATATTCAGAGGCACGTCAATTAGTGGTCAAGTTACATTTGGATGATCACGTTTTATTTTTGGGAAAACAAAAGAATGTTAGCGAATTATTGTCCATATCTGACTTAAAATTGTTATTATCCGAAAAGGAAAGCTTTGGACTCGTGCTGCTTGAGGCGATGTCGTGTGAAGTACCTGGAATTGGGACAAACGTCGGTGGTGTTCCTGAAGTAATCAAACATAATGAAACAGGTTATATTGTTGAACTGGGCGATGTGGAACAAGCAGCATCATATGCGATCCGGTTATTGCAGGATGAGGAAATGCTTGAGAAATTTTCCCTTAATGCACTAAAACGTGCGAGAACCGAGTTTCATTCCGACAAAATTGTTGCAGCATATACGGCGTTATATAATCGTGTTTTATAAAGAACAAAGGCGCAAGCGCCCGTTTAGCGGCGTATGTGCTGCGCCCTGCCAAGCAGGGTGGTTCGGTGTTGCCGCGCAAAGCGGCGGTTTTAACCGAACATTCCTACCGTAGGAGATAAAGGAAACATGCCACTAAAAAAGGGGTAGGCCGACGTTGGACGCAAAGTCCGTTTTTAGTCGGCCTTCCTTCTTACCCGAACCGATGTTGACTTATCGTACGGAGGCGGGTGTTGCACACTAGCCGCTGGGCGCTGGAGCCGGACGTGGCTTATCCGGTTATTAAGTTATCCACAGCCGCAAAATTTTATAATTTCCTAGACGATGAAAAATGGTGATGTTATGGAAAAGAATCCGTTTGAGCTAGCAAAACCAATATTGAAGAAATTGGTGGATCATGGTTACCAGGCGTTTTTTGTTGGCGGCTGTGTACGTGATATGCTGCTTGACCGTCCGATTGGTGATGTTGATATTGCTACGTCTGCACAGCCGCATGAAGTGCAGGAGCTTTTTGAAAAAGTCATTCCTGTTGGGATCAAACACGGAACCGTTATTGTCCGCCATCAACATGAATCTTATGAGGTAACGACATTCCGTTTGGACGGGGAATACAGTGATAGCCGGCATCCAGATGATGTCGAATTTATTCAAACGATTGATCAGGACTTAAAGCGCCGTGATTTTACGATTAATGCGCTTGCAATGGATCTGCATGGACACGTCATTGATCGATTTGCCGGTAAAAAGGATTTGGAACGAAGACTCATTCGTACGGTTGGAAATGGCAATGAACGTTTTAGCGAGGATCCACTGCGGATTATTCGAGCGTTACGGTTTGCCAGTCAATTGGGCTTCACGATTGAACAAGAAACATTGTCCAACATGATCAGGCAAAGGCCACAAATCAATGGATTGGCAGTGGAGCGGATAACAACAGAGGTTACGAAACTGTTCAGCGGCGCGTTCGTCAACAAGGGATTGGATTATCTGAAAAGCACGGAAATATATAAACAACTCCCGGTTATGATAGAATATCCATATATGATAAAAAACTTGCCAAATCCCATTAAACCATTGCAATCGTTTGGTGAGGTTATCGCACTGTTTCATTTTACCGAACCAGACGTAAAGGTTGACAGGTGGGCGAAAAGCTGGAAGTGCTCCAACAAAATAAAGCAGGAAGCAGAGCAGTTAGCAAATGCCCTCTTTCATTATCAACAATTTGGGTTGGATCGGTGGTTAGTCTATCGTCTTAATACGTCAATTTTTCCAGGATTTATTCGCTTAGGGGAAAATCTGTTTGCTAGGTTTTTGGTAACGCTTGACGATCTTCAGCAAATGACGGAGGATTTGGCAATTCACTCCATAAGGGAATTGGACATTGATGGAAATGATTTAATTCAGCTTTTTCCGGAATTGAAAAAAGGTCCATGGATAAAAAATTATTTGTCCAGGCTGGAAAAAGCAGTGGTGAATGGAAAGTTAAAAAATAATAAAACTGAATTAAAGGAGTGGATAAAATGGAATCCACCCGAAACAAATTAATTAAATTATTGGCAGACAGCGGGGAATGTTATATTTCGGGGCAATTATTGTCAGAAAAACTGTCGATATCAAGAGCGGCAATTTGGAAGCATATGAAGGAATTAGAAAAAGACGGTTATCAAATTGAGGGGAAGTCCAAGAAAGGGTACAGGATATTGAAATTCCCGAACAAGCTTAGTGAAAACACCATTCAATGGGGCTTAAACACCGAATGGCTAGGCAAAACCATTGTACATAAACAAGTAACTACATCAACACAGCATATCGCCCATCAATTGGCCAGAGACAATGCAGATCACGGGACAATCGTTGTTGCCGATGAGCAGACAGCTGGAAAAGGCAGAATGGATCATACGTGGAACTCACCCAAAAATAAGGGGATTTGGATGAGTCTGATACTAAGACCGGCAACCTTACCGTATCTTGCGCCACAGTTCACGCTTTTAACAGCTACGGTATTGGCTGACGTTTTGACAGAAGAGACTCATACTGCGCCAAAAATTAAATGGCCAAACGATATTTTATTAAACGGCAAAAAAATAGCTGGGATTCTTACTGAGATGCAAGCGGAACAGGACACAATTCAATATGTCGTAATTGGTATTGGTATCAATGTTAATCAGTCTGAACAAGAACTACCGGCAGATATACGCCATAAAGCAACATCGCTAGCTATTGAAACAGGCAGAACATGGGATACACAGAAGCTTATTCAACGAATTCTTTTGACATTTGAACAGGCATATGATCATTATCTAAAAAATGGCTTTCTTGAAGTTAAACATAAATGGGAAAGCTACGGGTTTAAAATTGGTGAAACAATCCGGATTAAAACGATGAGGGAAACCTGGCGGGCAAGATTTATGGGAATTGCCGAGGATGGTGCATTACTGACAAAAGCAAGTGACGGAGAAATGAAAAAAATCTATTCGGCTGAAATTGATTGGTTTAAACAAGGGGGAGAGAACAATGCTGACACGAATTGATTTACAAAAGATGAAACAAGCGAACGAAAAAATGTCAATGATAACAGCCTACGATTATCCTGGAGCAAAACTAGCACAAGAAGCAGGTATTGACATGATACTAGTCGGGGATTCGCTCGGAATGGTGATGCTTGGCTATGATTCAACGGTCCAAGTAACAGTAGCGGACATGATTCATCACGCCAAAGCCGTAAAACGCGGTGCTGATAAAACATTTGTTGTTGTTGATATGCCATTCATGTCCTATCATATTTCACTAGAGGATTCATTACGAAATGCACAGAATATTTTCCAGGAAACAAATGCCCAGGCAATTAAAATTGAAGGTGCCTCCCCGGAAATTTTACTGCTGACAAAACGGCTTACGGATGCAGGGATTCCGGTTGTTGCCCACATTGGATTGACACCACAATCGGTAAATGTTTTAGGGGGATTTAAAGTTCAAGGTAAAGATCAAGAAACAGGGGTTAAATTATTAGAGGACGCCAGAAATTTAGAGGAGCATGGGGCGATTGCGGTTGTGCTTGAATGTGTTCCAATGGAGCTTGCGGAAATCGTTACCGGAAAGCTTGGCATCCCAACGATTGGAATTGGTGCAGGTCCACATTGTGATGGTCAGGTATTGGTTTATCATGATATAATTCAATATGGTGTTGACCGGTTGCCTAAATTCGTCAAATCGTACGCCGATAGTAATAAAACTATAAAACAGGCTATTCGAGCATATCGTGAGGATGTGAAACAACAGCAGTTTCCTACTGAACAGTATAGCTTCAAAATAAAAAATAAAGAATTTTTACCTAAGGGATAAAGCAGGTGGAATAGAAATGGAAGTCATTCGTTCGGCAGCGGAAATGCAGAAAAAATCATTTGCATTTATCCGCGAAAGTAAAACAATTGGCTTCGTGCCGACTATGGGGTTTTTTCATGAGGGGCACGTTGCGTTAATGGAACAAGCAAGACGGGAAAACGATCTCGTTATTACGAGTATATTTGTTAATCCATTACAATTTGGCCCAAACGAGGATTATGAGCGGTATCCAAGGAATGAAGCCAATGATTTAGCGCTTGCCGCTGATGCTGGTGTGGATCTCGTTTTTATTCCCAGTGCAGCGGAAATGTATCCGGCAAAAATGCTTATTTCCCTGACGATTGAAGAACGGGCGAATGTATTGTGCGGACGAACACGCCCGGGGCATTTCGAAGGTGTTCTTACTGTATTAGCGAAATTATTTCATCTAATTCAGCCGACAAAAGCATATTTCGGCATGAAGGACGCCCAGCAATTTTCGGTTGTCTCAGCACTTGTCGATAATTTGAATTTTCCGGTTCAATTAATTGCTGTACCAACGGTCAGGGAAAGTGATGGACTGGCGAAAAGCAGCCGGAATGTTAACCTTGATGAGAAAGAACGCAAGGAAGCAGTATCCCTGTATAAGGCATTGCAACATGGCAGACAATTAGTTGTTGACGGTGAAAAAAATCCTGCTATCATTGTAAAAGAGGTTAAAGAGCAAATTGCTTCCCAATTGAATGGGAAAATGGACTATGTCGAATTATGGAGTTATCCGGCATTAGAGCCTGTTTCTGTAATTGATCGGCAAGTTATTTTAGCTATAGCTGTTCAATTTGAGAAGGCTCGTTTAATCGATAACCTAGTATTTGATGAAAGAGGCTGTATAGGTAGTCAAATTAGGTAGGGGGAAGAATTATGTTTCGTACTATGATGAAAGCAAAAATTCATCGTGCTCGGGTTACTGAAGCAAATCTTAATTATGTTGGAAGCATTACAATTGATCAGCAGATTCTAGATAACGTTGGTATTTTACCACACGAAAAGGTCCAAATTGTAAATAATAACAACGGTGCTCGAATGGAAACCTATGTTATACCAGGTGAGCACGGTACTGGGGTTATTTGTTTAAACGGCGCGGCTGCCCGTCTCGTTCAACCGGGTGATACAGTAATAATTGTTTCGTATGCAATTTTGTCGGATGAAGAGTTACCTTCATTTAAACCGAAAGTTGCAATTATGAATGAAAATAATGAAATTATCAGACTGATTGACCAAGAACCCCCGTTATCCGAAAATTAGGAAACCGTGATCCTTGCTGACTCTTATCAGAATACGTTGATAAGAGTTTTACTTTAGAGGATGTCTAAAGTTATCAGCTAATATGTTAAGTAGTAACTCTATAGTTGCTTAGTACTCATTTGTCAAATTTAATTTTTTAAGAGGATGTTCAAAAAGTCACCAAATGATAAGCTGCGAATCGTGTCGCCCGCTTGCTTTTCCGCTCCTCATGTACCTTTTTGTGTACATTCCGGTGCTCAAAGTTACGCCGCCTCGACCTTCTTGCTTCTCATTCGGCGACTTTTTGAACACGCACTTTAACAAACATTTTATAGGCAGTACAGGGATAGAAGGTGTGGCAGTATGGATAAATTTGTCGTTATCGACCTGGAAACGACAGGACATTCACCGGCAAATAACGATAAAATCATTGAAGTCGGGATTGTAACAATTGAACGTAATGAAATAAGCAATGAATTTTCGACGTTATTAAATCCTGAGAAGGAAATTTCGCCTTTTATTACGAATCTAACAGGTATAGCTGATCAGGATGTTGCTGATGCCCCAACCTTCAGGGAAAAAGCGGACGAAATTACTGCGCTGTTTCATGATAGTTATTTGATTGCTCACAATGTTCCGTTTGATTTGGGATTTTTAAATCAAGAACTCGCGAAGCAAAACAAGAGGAAACTAACAAATCCAGTACTTGATACAGTCGAACTTTCGCGAATTCTTTATCCGCAGGCACCAAGTTTTAAGCTGGCGCAAATTGCTGATTACGTAAACATCCATCATGACGACCCGCACCGTGCATTATCAGATGCATACGTAACGGCAAAATTATTTTTGAAATTAAAACAAAAGCTTGAATCATTACCATATGAAACGATCGAACAGCTATTAAAACTGGAAAAAATGCTTAAGTCAGATTTATATCAGTTATTAGATGACCGACTGAAGGAACTGGCATTCACAATAGAAAATAACGATGATATTGCCTCGTATCGCGGGTTAGCATTTAAAGAAATACGGGAATATAAACGAAATAAACCCAAAGTTGATTTTTCCTATGGGGATTATTTGGACCATATTTATGAAACAAACGGTTCCATGCAGCAGCAAATGAGTCATTATGAAAAAAGAACTGGACAGAGGGAAATGTCAGAACATATATATGACGCATTCCAATCGGGACAGCATGCATTAATTGAAGCCGAAACGGGAACCGGAAAGTCATTAGCGTACTTGATTCCCGCAATTTATCAAGCTGTTAAAGAAAAGCAGCGGATCGTGATTAGCACCTACACAACTCCATTGCAATCACAGTTACTTGATGAAGAAATCCCATTCGTTCATCATCTGATCCCATTTCCCTTCAAAGCTGCATTATTAAAAGGGAAACAACATTACATAAGTCTGGAAAAGTTTGAACACGAGCTTTCATCCGGACAAACCGAAAACTATGATTTTACACTGACAAAGGCCATGATCCTCGTTTGGCTAACCGAAACAGAAACCGGAGATATTGATGAAATTCAGCTGCCATCAAGTGGCTACTTATTTTTTAAACGAGTCTCTGTTGATACAGAAGGGTATCCCGATCCAGCTTCACCATGGTTCCAGAAATCGTTTTATCAGCATGCCAAACGACAAGCCCAAAAGGCAGACATTGTGATTACGAATCATGCATTACTGTGCACGGATATATTCAACGACTATCAGTTTCTTCCATCGTATGAAAAGGCGATTATCGATGAGGCACATCACCTGGAAGAGACCGCCTCAAAACATTATGGGTTAAGGCTGGATTATGCAAGCATTCATTACAGTTTGAACCATATTGGTACAATCGACGAAACGAACTGGTTGGGTAAATTGATTTCATCTTACTCATTTAATCCAAATGAAACACTCATAGATAACTGGAATGACATTTTTGAGCGGGTAAAGTATGAAGTCGATGATTTGTTCCGTTATCTTTTTCAGTATGTTACAGACCAACAAAAAAATGAAAAATCATTTAGTGATATCGGTAGAACGCAGTATCGGATTAAAAGCGGACAGGAACATCCAAAAAAGTGGAATACGATTAAAGAAATGGCAACAAGACTGATATTTTATTTTCGCGATTTAATCCATATGTTGGCTCAGTTGGAACAATATTTAGTAAAACAGGAACAGCTTGAAAAAAATGACAAAGATGAAATCGAGGTTACGATTGAAAAACTGCAGCGATTCATTGACCATCTTGAGCAATTATTCTTATTGGAGGATGAGGAAAATCATGTAAAATGGATTGAAATCGAAGCAAGTGGGGCAAAAAATGCTGTTTATTTATACAGTGAACCAATCAATATGGCAAACCTATTAGCAAGTGACTTTTTTGAAGAAAAGCAAAGTGTTATCTTAACAAGTGCCACTTTAACAATGAAACGCTCCTTTTCATTTATTCAAAACAGATTAGGACTATCTGCTGACCGGTTGATAACGAAAAAAATAAATTCACCTTTTACCTATCAAAACCAGGTTCAGCTAATGGTTCCAAATGATTTTCCGGACGTTAAATATGGGAATATAACTGATTTTATTTACGCCACATGTGAGGCAATTTTATCATTGGCGGAAATTACCAAGGGAAGGATGCTTGTCCTTTTTACTTCCTATGACATGTTGCATAAATCGTATGGGGTGCTGAAGGAAACCATGGATTTATCAAGGTATATGCTAATCGCCCAGGGAATATCAAGCGGAAGCCGGTCTAGATTAAAGAAAAACTTTATTCATTATGAACAATCAATTCTTTTAGGAACAAGTTCATTTTGGGAGGGTGTCGATATTCCAGGAGAAGATTTATCCTGTCTGGTTATTGTTCGTTTGCCATTTGAACCACCAGATCATCCGATATATGAGGCGAAAGCAAATTTTTTAAAACATGAAGGTAAAAATGCGTTTATGGAGCTTTCCTTACCAAATGCGGTTATTCGGTTTAAACAAGGGTTTGGTCGTCTGATTCGCTCAGCAAGTGACAGAGGAGTTGTGTTTGTTTGCGACGCCCGTATAATAAAGGCACGCTACGGCAAATATTTTACTGAATCAATTCCGGATGTACCAATAACATTCGACTCGACACAAAAATTAATCGAAAAGGCTGAACAGTGGTTTTAAAAAGATGCTGATGCACCGAATGATACATCAGCAAAAATTTGGTATGGGCCGGGAAATTTTTTGTTGAAATAAATACAAAACAAACGAAAGGCTTGTTATACTATATAAGGTAATCCTTAATATTTATCTTCAACTGTACCATTAGTTTTAACGAAGCGCAGTGTACTATGTGTAGCAAAAAATGATAAAACAAGAAGCTTTTTTGGAGGGGAAAATAGTGAATAATATCGAGACGTTATCAATTGTAAAAGTCGAGTATTTCAAAGACTTGTACAAAATTGTCGATTTGTTAAATCGAACACTAAAAAAGGAATATCCAATGTACGGAATGGCATGGGATGAATCAGATGAGAATCAGGCAGTATTCACCATCTATTGTGCCTAGTTGGCTAAAGTGGGTTTTGGCAGGTTTATGTCTTGTCCTCCTTGCTTGTTTTATCTATATGGCGTTTTTATATCATGCTATTCAGGAAAGTAAAACGAACGGTTTCAATGAAGCAAAAGAAACAGTACTGAAAAATACCGAACTGACCGAAGTTAAAGAAATATCGAGATTTCAAGGTGAAGAAGCTTATTTTATTTTAATTGGCAATACAAAGGAGCAAAAGAAAAAAATAGCTTTCATGCCGGTTAAAAATGATACAGAAAAAATAACGATTGTGGACGCAAAGAAAATAATAAGTAAACAGTCAATTATTGATGAATGGAAAAACCAATGTCATAAATGCGAATTAATTAAAGTTACAACGGCAATGGTCGATCAAAACCCGTTATGGGAAGTTACTTACAGAAATAGTTCAGGTTACCAAATTATTGATTATTTATCCATTTATGATGGGAAACGATATCAACAGTTCCGTTTAAAAAGTATGTTTAATTAGGAAGGTGAGTGGCTTTGGATTTAGCGAACAGAGTAAAAACATTAACACCATCATCAACACTTGCGATTACAGCAAAAGCAAAAGAATTGAAGGAACAAGGCTATGATGTAATTGGTTTGGGGGCGGGGGAACCAGATTTTAATACTCCTTCCTATATTATCGATGCTGCCGAAAAGGCGATGCGTGATGGTTTGACCAAATATACCCCATCTGGAGGAATACCGGCGCTTAAAGAAGCGATTGCAGGGAAATTTAAAAATGATAATCAGCTATCTTATAAAAGCGAAGAAATTATCGTGACAACCGGAGCCAAACATGCGTTGTATACGTTATTTCAAGTGCTTTTAAACCCAGGGGATGAAGTGATTGTTCCTGCGCCATATTGGGTAAGTTACCCGGAACAAATTAAATTGGCTGGCGGAAACCCTGTTGTTGCGAAAACAATGGAGGACAATCAGTTTAAATTGACCGCGGAGCAATTGGAATCGGCAATAACGGTAAAAACAAAGGCAGTAATCATTAATTCGCCAAGCAATCCAACAGGTATGATGTACAATGAAGCAGAACTGGCTGCGCTCGGTGAAGTTTGTTTAAAACACAATATCACCATCGTTTCAGATGAAATTTATGAAAAACTGATTTATACGAACGACGAACATATTTCGATCGCACAACTTTCGGATACATTAAAAGCGCAAACCATTGTCATTAATGGTGTGTCAAAATCACATGCGATGACAGGCTGGCGAATTGGCTATGCTGCGGGAAATGAAAAAATTATTAAAGCGATGACAAACCTGGCATCCCATTCTACATCAAACCCGACGTCAATTGCACAATTCGCAGCACTGGCTGCCTATAAAGCAAATAATGATGCAACGAATGAAATGAAACAAGCTTTTAAAAAGCGACTTGATACATTATACAATTTGTTAATTGCTATACCTGGAATCACCTGTATAAAGCCAAAAGGAGCTTTTTATTTGTTCCCCAATGTACAACAGGCTGTTAAAATGAATGGATTTACGAATGTCGATGAGTGGGTAACGGCAATACTGGAAGAAGAAAAGGTTGCCCTTGTTCCCGGATCTGGCTTTGGAGCAGCTGAAAATGTACGCTTATCTTATGCAACATCAATTGGATTATTAACAGAAGCTGCAAAGCGGATCGACCGTTTTGTCCGCAGTAGAAAAAATATATGATTACAGGCTTTATTTTGTTTACAAGCACAAAAGCGCGGCATCCGGTTAGTGGAGCTTTTGGGCAACTACCAATCAAAGGTCATGGAGGGAATTTTTTTGAAAACAACGATAGCACAAGTACCAAAGTATGAAGGACAAACGGTAACAATTGGCGCATGGCTTGCAAATAAACGTTCCAGCGGGAAAATTGCCTTTTTACAGCTTCGTGATGGAACAGGGTTCATGCAAGGGGTCGTTGTGAAGAACGATGTTAGTGAAGATGATTTCGGGCTTGCCAAAAACATGACACAGGAAACATCGATGTACATAACCGGGACGATTGTGGAAGATAAGCGATCACCATTTGGGTATGAAATGCAGGTGAAGCAAATCGAGGTCATTCATGAAGCGGTTGACTATCCGATCACACCGAAAGAACACGGAACCGAATTTTTAATGGATCACCGGCACCTGTGGCTTCGTTCCAAACGACAGCATGCAGTTATGAAAATCCGCAATGAAATAATTCGGGCAACTTATCAATTTTTTAACCAAAATGGCTATGTAAAAATTGATCCGCCGATTTTAACCGGTTCATCTGCCGAAGGAACAACCGAATTGTTCCATACAAAATACTTCGATGAGGAAGCATATTTATCGCAAAGTGGCCAGTTATATCTAGAAGCAGCTGCAATGGCTTTTGGCAAAGTATTTTCATTCGGACCAACGTTTCGTGCGGAGAAATCGAAAACAAGACGGCATTTGATTGAATTTTGGATGATTGAACCGGAAATGGCATTTGTTGATCATGATGAAAGTCTGGAAATTCAGGAACAATATGTAAGCTTTGTTGTCCAAGCGGTTCTTGCCAATTGCCAGCTCGAACTAGCCGTGTTGGAACGTGATACAACAAAATTGAAAGCAATTAAGGCACCATTCCCAAGGATTTCCTACGATGATGCTATCGAACTTTTAAAGAAGAAGGGATTTACCGATATTGAATGGGGGGAGGACTTCGGTGCACCACATGAAACAGCAATTGCCGAAAGTTTTACTAAACCTGTGTTCATCACAAACTATCCGAAAGACATTAAAGCATTTTACATGAAGCCGGATCCGAATCGGGAGGATGTCGTCTTATGTGCGGACTTGATTGCTCCAGAAGGATATGGTGAGATCATCGGTGGTTCACAACGAATTGATGATTTAGCGCTTATGGAACAGCGATACAAGGAACACAATCTTACAGGAGAAGCGTACCAGTGGTATTTAGAGCTTCGTAAATATGGAAGTGTCCCACATTCCGGATTTGGCCTTGGACTGGAGCGGACAGTTGCGTGGTTATCCGGAGTAGAGCATGTACGCGAAACGATTCCATTTCCACGTTTGCTTAACAGGTTATACCCTTAATTAGGTACCAATAATTTTATTATGTAAACTCTTGTAAAGTAGATATTTAATGCCAACCATATTAATTATTTATCTGGAAAGGCTATGTCCAGCATATACTCGGAGCAGCATGATGCAGATCATGCCAACATTGGCAATTGTCGTCCCGGTATTAGTTAGTCTTCCTTAATCGGGCATCTCCGCTTTTCTTTTAAAATCCCTTGTCTAAAGCGAGGGATTTTATATTTTTCATGCTATACTTATTGATGAGGTGCATTATCATGAGCAAATCAATTCAAATTCAACAAATTTTATTAAATCAGCTGCAGATTCCGACAAGGCTATTAACGAATTATAAAGCACTTGGCCTTAACGAAACAGAGGTCATGCTGCTATTACAAATTTATCGATTTATTTTCGATGAGAATGAATTTCCCACACCAGCTGAGCTTGCTTCTTTCTTGACCATCAATGAACAGGAATGCTCAAATGTGTTGCGTAAACTTATGCAAAAAGGGTTTTTGGCAATCGAACAAACAAAAAATGAACAAGGTATTTGGAGTGAAGTCTATTCATTAGATCCGCTTTGGGAGAAAATATTTTCAACAAATAAACCGGAAAATGGGCAGGAAGAGGGGACGATTTTTATTTTGTTTGAACAGGAATTTGGCAGGCCGCTTTCGCCATTCGAAATAGAAACGATAAATGTCTGGCTGGATGAGGATAAATTATATCCGTCCTTGATTAAAGCTGCACTACGGGAATCCGTTCTAATGGGGAAACTTAACTTTAAATACATTGATCGAATTTTACGAGACTGGAAAAAGAAAGGGATTCATACGGTAGAACAGGCAAGGGAAGCAACCAAATCATTCCATCAAAAACAGACATCGAAACAACCAGTTCCAACACAAAAACGAGACACATCATTTTACTATAATTGGTTAGAGGGGGACGAGTAAAGATGCTGACTAAAAAACAGGTTCAGCATTGTTTGGATGTAATGCGTGCAATGTTTCCTGAGGCAAAATGCGAGTTAAACCATGCTAATCCGTTTGAGTTAGTAATTGCCGTATTATTATCTGCACAGTGCACCGACGTAT
Source organism: Lentibacillus populi (assembly GCA_014642895.1). Lineage (GTDB taxonomy): Bacteria > Bacillota > Bacilli > Bacillales > Amphibacillaceae > Lentibacillus_C > Lentibacillus_C populi. Next base: position 21,898 of record BMJD01000004.1, on the reverse strand, counting down.
TGGTTAATAAAGTCACAGAAGACCTGTTTAAAAAATATAAAACGCCTGAAGATTATTTAGCTGTTTCGTTGGAGGAATTACAGCAGGACATCCGCTCCATTGGCCTATACCGAAATAAGGCAAAAAATATCCGCAAATTATGTCAAATGTTGATTGATGACTATGGTGGAGAAGTACCAAAATCGAAGGAAGAACTGATGAAACTGGCTGGAGTTGGCCGAAAAACGGCAAATGTTGTTGCTTCGGTGGCATTTCACGAACCAGCTATTGCTGTAGACACACATGTAGAAAGGGTCTCAAAGCGTCTGGCCATATGTCGTTGGAAGGATTCGGTGCTGGAAGTAGAAGAAACGTTGATGAAAAAGGTTCCAAAGGAAGAGTGGAGTGAAACCCATCACCTCTTGATATTTTTTGGCCGGTATCATTGTAAGGCGAAGAATCCAAATTGTCCGGAATGTCCGTTATTGAATATATGCAGAGAAGGACAGAAGCGGATGAGAAAACGGTTATAATGTGATGTTACAGGTGTATAAAATAGTGTTTTCAACTAGTTGGCATAGAAACAGGCAGGCAGTCGAGTCGGGGCAGTTTCGCGCCGTGAAAACTTTTTGAATAACCACCAAATAGGAAAGAGGCAGCTCTCTAACGAGGCTGCCTCTTTCCTTGATAAAAAATCTGCTCATCCTTCTGGTTCACCACCTTCTTCCTCACCTTGCTCGTTTTCACTACCGTCTTGACCACCACCTTGCTCACCATTATTACCGTCTTCGTTTCCGTCGCCATCATCTCCTGGTGGTGCTTCTTCACCAGGAATGGTAATGGTTGTACTTTGCGGTTCACCTCGGGCACCTTGTGTATCGCCATTTTTTCCGACTGGTGTAACCGAAATAGTATACGTCCTACCCGGCTGGGCATTGTCAATTTTAATGCCATTCGAATTCACTGTTTGCTGCTGTGACCCGTCGCCACTTACGGTTACTTCAAATACAGCTGCAGGCCCATTATACTTCCACGATACATCAATCGTGTTATTCTTATAGGTCGCTTTCAATCCACTGACAGGCTCCATTTCCCCTTGATTTTCCTCGTTATCTTCATCATCTTCACCTTCTCCAGGAACCGTCACTGTTGTTGATTTGGCTTCACTCGTTTCTTCGTTTTCATTACTGATTGCAACAACTTGAATCGTATACTCACTACCTGGTTCAACACTTGAGATTTCCATTGATGTATCACCTGTAGTCGAGAGCTCCTGCATCTGGCCGCCGTCAACACTGGCACTTACCTGGAAGGAAACATCTTGATCCTTGTCATAGTCCCATTTTACATTAATTTTGTTTTTATCTTTATCATATTCTGCCGTCAAACCACTAACTGGATCAAGCTTATCGTATTTCTCCGAAGTTTTTGTGGGCTCGGTTCCTTTTACGAATAACTCGGTTACAATATTCGAATCCGGAGTGTATGCACTAGGCAATTTGGCCGGATTTGATCCTTTTTCAACCCCAACTTCAACAACTGAATCTGGTTTCTTGAAATCTGCCGTTTCGATACCGTCAGAGATATGTGACATCGTGTTTTTAAACAACGCATGCGGTATCTTGGTGTTGTCACCGGATAAACCAATATCATTATTGTTGTAACCCGTCCATACGGATATGGTGTAATTGGTGGTATAACCACTAAACCATGAATCCGGGCTTCCTTCTACTCCTGGTCGGTTTGTTGTTCCAGTTTTACCGACAACCGGTAGCCCTGGGACATCAGCCAATTTACCGGTACCACTTGTAATTGCTGTTTTCAGCATATCTGACATCATATAGGCTGTATAATCCGACATTACTGGTTTTTGTTTTGGTTTTAAATCTACTGTCCGTCCATCAGGGTATTCTACCTTTGTCACGGAATACGGTTCACTTGAGATACCTTCATTAGCAAAGGCACGATAGGCTCCTGCTAGCTCAAGTGGAGAAACGCCTAATTCGCCACCGCCTATTGTATCGGTACCGATCATATCTTTATCAAATTTAATGCCTAATCCCTCGGCAAATTTCTGTGCATTGCCCTGTCCGACTTCCTCAACAGTTTTCATTGCTGGAACGTTTAACGACTCTTCTAATGCTTTTCGTATTGACATCCAGCCCTGATATTGGCCATTCCAGTTTCCAACTTTTTTATCTGATCCCGGAATTTGATACGGTTTGTCATCATTCATTTGATGGTAAGTAGACCATTTTTCATATTCGATAGCTGGGCCATAAGCTAGGATTGGTTTCATGGTTGAACCTGCTTGTCTGTTTGTACCAATCGCATAATTGAATCCATCATTTTCAAGTCCGCCGCGCGCACCGCCAATTGCTCGTATTGCCCCGTTTTTCGAGTCCAATACAACCATGCCGGCCTGCATATCGACCATTTTCTTCGTTTTCGGATCTTCTACCTTCTCCGGGTATTGGATTGGATTATCTTCTTCATCGGATAATAAAAATTCTACATGTTCTTGTATGTCCTTATCGATTGTTGTGTATATTTTTAATCCATCCGTGTATATATCTGCACCATCAATTTTCTTTTCCACTTCTTTTCGCACTTTTTGCAAAAAGGCTTCGTATGGAGTAGAGTCTGGATGGGAATCAGTTAATAATGACGGAATGTCAACTTTTCGCGCTTCATCCGCCTGTTTTTGCGTTATTTTTCCATGCTTGACCATCAGTTTTAGAACTGTATCCATCCGTCCCTTCGTTAAATCCGGGCTTTGATACGGGTTATAAGCAGACGGACGCTGTGGTAATCCAGCTAAAATCGCCGCTTCCGGCAGTGTTAATTCTTTTAAATCAGTTTTTCCGAAATAAATCTGTGCTGCTTTTGCTACACCATATGCACCACTGCCGTAATACACTTTATTCAAATACATTTCCAGTATCTCTTCCTTGGAATAATCCCGCTCCAATTGCAGGGCAAGCCACATTTCCTGTACTTTCAGACTGATTTTTTTCTCATGTGACAAAAAGGCTTGTTCGACAACCTGCTGGGTAATGGTGCTTGCTCCTTCAGAACCAAATCCGTGTTTTATATTTGCGACGATAGCGCCGCCGACACGTACGGGATCAACCCCATGATGCTGAAAGAAGCGGGAATCCTCCGTTGCAGTAACCGCATCAATCAGAACTTTCGGCAAATCATCATAATTCACTTTTGTCCGCTGCTCCGCACCTAGATCGGCAAATAACTCGCCGTCCATGTCATAAATCTTTGAAGAAAATGGATCCTGTAATTTGGCTGCATCCAATTTTGGTGCCGTGGCAATAAAATAGGTGAACATTGCGCCTACTCCAATTACCATCGCTAAAATAGCGATCCCGGTATAAAGTAATATTCGTTTCCATAATGGTTTTTTCTTTGCTTTCTTTTGTTTTCTTCTTGCTACACGAGATTGGCTATTTTCTGCCATAGCTCATTCCTCCGTCTCTAAAAATAAAGCTTATCAATCACCCGCAAGTAATCCACTCTTTTTTGAAAGTGAAAGGGGATAGAGTATCCGTTTTGTTTGATGGTTTGATAGGGGACTGATTTGCGTCCACCGGTTAATTTATCATGCCAATACGGAAAAAGCTTCTCAGCAGGCACATAATAAGTTTCATCCAAAACAGCAAACCGGATCAGTATAAAACAAATGCCACCATGGTTTACAATCGATTGCATATGTCTGATCTGGTGATCGTGAATATTTGCAAGTGGAAATCGTGATGTATGCTTTGTTTCCTTTGCCTCAAAATCGACATATTTTCCCCGATACAGACCATTATAATCTGTTGTTGATGCTTGCTTAAAATACCCTTCCGTAATAACCGCTGCACTCCGCCTTGGATAATGAACGTTAACGATTTGTACAGGAGTTGGTTTTTTATGAATAACGGCTATATCACTCTCTAAATAATATACATTTGTTATATTAATATCTTCTTCCAGTGTCATCCCCCGATTACTAAAGCTGTCTTTTGTTTCGGCTTCACCTTTCCTTTGCAGGCTATGATGTTTTTTTCCATTCGGATAATTCATACCCATTCCCCCTTGCATATTACAGTATCATAACAGAAAAACTGGCGCTTGATAACTGTTAATGCATAATCCAATCCGCAAAAACGGAACCTAAGCAATAGAATAATGGAACCTGCTTAGGAGTGGGAGCATCATGCAGACAAAACACGATTATCTTTATTATATAATAAAGACGACAAAAGAGCATAATCTTGATAACATTACCCGAACAAAAGCATACCAAAACTTTTATCTCCGGTTTCCAGAAATAAAATGGTCATTTATTGCCAGTATCGTTTCCCGAAACGCTGGGTGGAATATGACGGATCTTCGCCTGCCGGCTTTCCAAACACTTCTTGGCAAGGAGAAACGGGAGCGCTTGTTCATGACCTATGAACGGGCAAACTGGTTAATTTTTTCTGACGCCTATCCGCAATTATTGCTTTATCAACTTTCCAAACAACAGAAAACCCCATTGTTTCATTTGTTGCCGGAATTACGTGTTTCCAGGTTTATGGCCAATGAATGGTACCATTTTTGGCAAAATCACGATGATGATAGGTTAATGATTGCTTTGATCATTAATGAGCAAAACGTCATTCAGCTTCCCGTCATTAAACAGACTTATTTCAAGTATCGAGTATTTTTAAGACTTCCATACCTCTTGCAGGATTTTTTATTCATGAATGCCGTCCTGTTACCGACAAGATCGACTGTATTATATGGTTCGTTTGTGCACGATTTTACGAACCTGACGAAGCGGGTCAATTTAGGAAAACGACTTGCCACGATGATTTTCCATCCGGACGTCTATGGGAAGCTGCTGGATTTTGCCCGCAACATTGAACATACTGGTTCCCGTCGCGATTATGAGCGTTTTCTGAATATACGCGTACCTAAAAGCCCATTGCTGCGTGTTGCTTATCCAATAATCTCCCATCAAGATACTATTCGTAATGATTGGTATGTATTGGGGGGCATGAAGAATAAATGGCTGGAAGAATTGCCAGGTGATCTGGAGCTTAACGACGTCGGTTCGTCCTTCTATCATAAGAGAAAAATGTTATTTGCCTACTGCCGTATTAAAAATGCCATCATGGGGAAATCAAATTAAAAAAATCGGCCTTGAAGCCGATTTTGTAGTTAAGTCGATGGCCGATTAGGGCCGTCTAATTTTTTGTTTCCATACCCACGTTGATCTTTTTGTTGCTTTTCATCGGTCTTGCGTTTATTTTCCTGTTTCTTCATTCTGCATGCCTCCTTTTTCTTAGGATAAAAAGCGTAAAATTCCAGCTCTATTCAGCTTGAATCAGAATAGGCCGCGTCCGGCTTCAGCGCCCAGCGGCTAGTGGACACACCCGCCTTCGTACGATAAGTCAACATCGGTTCGCTTACGCCTTTGTTATTAGCTTGTCTAATTTTAGAGAAAAAATAAGTCTTGGCACTAGTTTTAACTGTTTTTTTCTAGTTTTGTCGAATGGGAAGGGACTATTTCATTTTTACCGAATTAAATATGTAAACATAATAACGAGCGAAGGGGTGAGGAAGGTGACAATCGCGGCTCGAAGGCTATCATATTCGAATAATGGAATGGATAGGCAAACATTCGCAAATTCATTGCAGCAAATATCAGATCAGTTAAGATGGGTTGATCAAAAATTAACGATGCAAGTGGATAATGAAATCGTTGATGCATTCTATTCTCAGCAAAAAAAGATTAACAAAATACAAGCAAATATAAACCATGTAAAATGAACTCTTTTCGGATCTATTGGCCGACCAATAAGCAGGTGAAAGTCGTGCAAACCGCCCTCTATTCATGATAAAGTAAAAGAGACTTTATCAAAAGGGCGGTTTTTCGATAATGGAACTAAAGGAACAAACCGAAACATTAAAAAAATATTTAGATCAATTGAAGGAACAGTATGAACATAATGATCCTCCAAAAGATAAAAGAGATAAGGAATTCTTTTCATATGTAAAAGAAACTACTTCACCAATATATAAACTTGTGGAAGATTGGGAAGAGAACGCACTAACAGCGATCAAACAAAGGAAAGCAAATGTCCACCCACAGCAAGTACAGTCAACACGGGAAAACTTGGAACTGCTTTTAATGCACAGTTTTTATATCGATGTAAAACGGAAGCGCTATATGGAATTGAATCATTCCATCCATTACGTCCTCGATCAATTACAAAGGGAAATAACGGATTAAAAGCGCTTTACATTCACTGCATTGTTTCGTATAATTACTTTCCACTTGGAGTGAAAGGGGAAAGCGGAATGAACAAAGAGGGTTTAATCAATGAGGCAAAAAAAATGACAGAAAAAGCGTATGTTCCTTATTCAAACTTTCCGGTTGGTGCAGCTTTGCTAACCGGTACAGGGAAAGTGTATACTGGATGCAATATTGAAAATGCAGCATTCCCGGTTACCTGCTGTGCGGAACGGGTTGCTATCTTTAAAGCAATTTCAGATGGAGAAACAGACTTTAAAGAAATGGCTGTTGCAGCGAATACGGAAAGGCCAGTCCCACCATGCGGATCATGTCGTCAGGTAATGAGTGAGTTTTTCGACAAATCAATGCATGTCCATTTGGCAAACCTGGACAACAATACAAAAACAGTCACTGTTGAAGAACTATTACCTTTTTCGTTCCAGTCAGATGATATGGCAAGGTCAAATTAAAAGGAGCTGTTGTTATCCAGCTTCTTTTTTAAAAGTAAAGAGAGTATAAAAATTTAGGCTCTATTCTGCTTACGTCAGAGTTGGCCATGTCTAGCTCCAGCGCCCAGCAACTAGCAAACTTCACGCTCCTACACTACGATAAGTCAACATCGGTTCGGGTAGGAAGGAAGGCCGACTAAGAACGGCCTTTGCGGCCAACGTCGGCATACCCCTGTTGCAGGGGCATGTTTCCTTTATCTCATTGCGGAGTGCTCCAGTTTGTACGTTGCTAAACGGGCGCTTCCGCTTTTCTTATTTAAAATGGCATATATACAAAAAAGATTAATACAATTAAAATTGACATTAGCTTGTTTATTTGAAAAAATATAGATGAACTTTGTGCAGAATATGAGGTGATGATAACAATGAACGTGAATCGCATTCAACTCAGTGGAAAAGAAATTCTCGAGAAGAATTTCAAAACAGCTATGCGCGGTTATAACCAGGAAGAAGTAGATGAATTCCTAGATACAATCATACAAGACTATGAAGCATTTCAACAGGAAATCGAACGGCTTGAACAAGAAAATGAGCGATTAAGAAAACATTCTGATCAAACCAGAACACGGACACAAGCACCGAATCATCAGGTTAATTATGACATTTTAAAACGTTTATCGAACCTGGAAAAAGCAGTATTTGGCAAAAATGTCGCCGACTCTCAATAAGTACTTTTTTTAACAGTGAAACAGCACGAAAAATGTGGTATACTGTTTACAGATGAGAATTGAATACTTGTGTAATCGCTGCATGTCACATGCAGAGGAAAGTCCATGCTCACACAAACTGAGACGTTTGTAGTGTTCGTGCTTGACGAAATCATAAGTCAAGGTAGCCTTCATTGGTTAACGGCAGGAGAAATTCCTATAGTCTAAAATGATATGGAATACGCTCCTTGAAGGTGCCACAGTGACGTAGTCCAGGTGGAAACGCCTGGAGTGGAACGAGGTAAACCCCGCGAGTGAGCAACCCAAATAATGGTAGGGGCATCCTTTAGTAGGGAAATGAACCGAAAAAGGGACAAGCTATTCGCTTGTAGATAGATGATTACGACCAAAGTACAAGGCTGACCACCGATGGAGTACAATGGAACAGAACATGGCTTATCGAGTATTCAATGGTCGAAAACGAAACCAAACCTTTCTATTGGCATATTACTTGCCGAGTAGAAAGGTTTTTTGTGTTTTAAGATTTGTTGTCTGGTTTTCTTTTTACTTTTCGTAACAGAATGGTAAACTAAAAGTAATCTACATAAAGGAAACGAGTGAAGGTATGGTACACCATGTAAAAATAATCGCGACAGCGGCAATGGGATTGGAATCTGTCGTTGCAAATGAAGTAAAAGAACTTGGTTATGATGCAGAGGTTGAAAACGGTAAAGTACGCTTTCGAGCACCAGTTTCAGCAATCTCACGTTGTAATTTATGGCTTCGTTCAGCCGATCGGGTTCGCTTGCTTGTTGACGAATTTACCGTGAAAACATTTGATGAGCTATTTGAACAGACGAAAGCACTGCCTTGGGAAGATTTTATAAGTGAAGATGGGCAATTTCCCGTATCTGGCAAATCGGTAAAATCAATATTACATAGTGTCCCAGACTGTCAAGCTATTGTAAAAAAGGCAATTGCTGAACGATTGAAACTGAAATATGGACTAGCGACAAAAATGCCGGAAACAGGTGCACTTTACAAGGTGGAGGTTGCACTACATAAGGATACTGCCCAACTGACCATTGATACGTCCGGGACAGGGCTCCATAAACGCGGATATCGGGTTGGTCAAGGGGAAGCACCATTAAAAGAAACAATGGCTGCAGCACTTGTCCTGCTAACGAATTGGAAACCAGATGATACATTTATTGACCCATTTTGCGGTTCCGGTACGATCCCGATTGAGGCAGCACTGATTGGGCAAAATATTGCACCTGGATTTAACCGGGAGTTTGCCTCGGAAAATTGGGGATTCATAAAAGGTTCCGTTTGGGAGCAGGCGTTTGAAGAGGCGGAGGATTTGGCAAATTATGATCAGCAGCTTGATATCATTGGCACAGATATCGACCATAAGATGGTAAAAATCGCAATGGATAATGCAACAGAGGCAGGACTTGGCGATTTAATCCAGTGGAAACAAATGCAAGTGAAAGATTTATTTATCCGCAAACAAAATGGTTATATCATTGGTAATCCGCCATATGGTGAGCGAATAGGGGACCATAAGACCATTGCAACGATGTACAAAGACCTGGGGAATATCATGAAAGACCATCCAAGCTGGAGTGTGTACATTCTTACTGCATTTCAAGATTTTGAAAAGCATTATGGACAAAAAGCAACGAAAAAGCGAAAACTTTTTAATGGATTCATTCGTACTGATTATTACCAGTACTTTGGAAAGAGACAGAGGGGAGAGATTTAAATGGAAAATAATACAACGCTATTGGAAAAGGATTTTCGGGAATTATTGAAGGAACAGAATGCTTATCGGGAAGCAATCGCACTGACGCAATGGGATATGCGGACAAAAATCCCGAAAAAAGGTATAGAACAGCGGGCAGAGGTTGTTGGCTTCCTGTCCGAAAAACTGCATCAATTGGAAACCTCGGAGAAAATGAAATATTTTATTGATATGTTAAAAGACAAAACGGGGGACGAGGTAATCGCGAAAACAGTAGAGGATTGTGAAGAAACGTACGAACGCAATAAAAAAATTCCGCACGACGAATTCAAAGCGTATGTCATGCTGCAAGCAAAATCAGAGGCTGTTTGGCAGGAGGCAAGAGAGAAAGCTGACTTCTTAATGTTTCAGCCATATTTGGAAAAATTAGTTGATTACAATAAAAAATTTGCGAACTATTGGGGATATGAAGATAACATCTATGATGCCCTTTTACATGAATATGAGCCAGGGGTTACGACAAAGACTTTGGATGATGTATTTCCCAAGCTCAGAAAATCATTAACGTCCTTACTTGAACAAATCAATCAAAGCAGTACAAAACCGGATCCTTCTGTATTAACCGGACACTTTCCGAAGCAGGATCAACGGGCATTTACATTAGACGTTTTAAAGCAGATGGGGTATGATTTTGCTTCTGGCAGGCTTGATGAAACGATTCATCCATTTGCAATTGGAATAAATCAGAACGATGTCCGGGTTACAACGAGGTACGATGAGGAAGATTTCCGAATGGCTGTGTTTGGCACCATCCATGAAGGGGGACATGCCCTTTACGAGCAGAATATCAGCGGGAAGCTTGCTGGAACACCACTTGCAGCCGGAACTTCAATGGGCATCCATGAATCACAATCGTTATTTTGGGAAAATTTTGTCGGACGCAGCAAAGCTTTCTGGCAAACCCATTATCAGCTGTTTAAATCGTATGCACCAAGCCATTTCGATACCGTAATACTTGATGATTTCTACCGTGCAGTTAATGAGGTGAAAGCATCATTCATCCGGATCGAAGCAGATGAATTAACCTATCCACTCCACATCATGATCCGTTATGAACTGGAAAAGGCATTGATTAATGGTGATATTATGGTTGCCGATTTGCCACATCTGTGGAATGAAAAGATGGTGGATTATCTTGGGATAAAACCGCCAACTGATCGGGAAGGTGTATTACAGGATATTCACTGGGCCGGCGGCGATTTCGGCTATTTTCCATCCTATGCACTCGGTTACATGTATGCGGCACAGTTCCAGCATGCAATGGCAAAAGATCTGAATCTTGATAGTGTAATAGCAAATGGCGATTTTGCCCAAATTAGACAATGGCTTACAAAAAACATCCATCAATACGGAAAAATGAAAAAACCATTAGAAATTATTAATGAAGTAACAAATGAATCGTTAAATCCGGATTATTTGGTTGCTTACCTGACCAATAAATATACCGATATCTATAACCTGTAAAAAACAGGGGAGCGCTGCTCTCCTGTTTTTTACAGGAATACCCACTACCTCTAAGCGTGAGTAAAACAAAAAACGTAAAGGTAGGGCAGGAAGGGGATCACTCCTACTGAAGGAAGTTTCGCTTTATTTAGGGTGTATATTGGTTATTTTGTTACTTTGATTAATCCGGCAGCACCTTTTGTAGCATGATTGAATTGATGTGTAACAAATTTATAGTCGCCAGCTTCTTTTAAAGTGAACTCGACGACTGCTCCTCCACTAGCTGGCAGCATGATCGTTTGCATTCCTTTATAGTGGTTTGCCGGGTTACCATCGATGTATACATCATCAAACATAGTTCCGATCACATGGAAACTGCTTACTTCATTTGGTCCAACATTATTTACGTAGATCCGTACTTTGTCACCTTCCTTGGCCTCAAGCGGTGAATGGATAACTGCTCCAACTGTACCATTTGTATTTGGCTGGCCTTGATGCAGTGCCTTTGTGGAAAATACGACGTGAGATGGTACACCATTTGTCATATCATCCAGATCATTGTATTTATACCATTCGTTTTGAATAACAACATATTCTTTATCCACTTCCTGATCTGTCGGGTATCCATCAGCTGGCTTGACAATAATCACCCCGTGCATTCCATTTGCGATGTGAGAGAGAACAGGGTCTGTCCCGCAGTGATACATAAATACTCCAGGATTGGATGCCTGGTAAGAGAATGTTCCTTCTTCATTTGGTGCAACATCGGTAAAATTTTTACTTGGAGCTGTGTGTACCGCATGGAAATCCATGCTATGTGGGATTGCCGGATCATGATTTTCCAATGTAAAATGGATCGTATCACCCTCATTTACTACAACTAGCGGACCCGGCGCCTGACCGTTAAATGTCCATGCTTTATAAACGTTTCCTTCGTCAATTTCAATGTCGGAAATTTGGGCTGTCATCTTCACGTATACATCTGATCCATCTCGTTCCATTTCCAAAGGGATTGGTTTTTCATTAAGATCCGCGTGTTGCTTGATAACATTTGGTGTTTTTGCGTTCACGGTTTCAGTAGCTTTTTCAAGATCGGGAGATACTTCTGGTTTGGTTTCATTTGTTTCATTTGCACAAGCAGCTAGCAGTAGTACTAATGAACTTAGTCCGACAATTGCACGAAACCCAAGCTTTTTAAACATGATTACTCACCCCATAAATGTTTTGATGGATAAGTAGAGCTTTTCCATCCAGTCATAAAAGACTTAAGTTGTTCTACCGAATGACTGAATGGTTTATCTTATCCTCACTTTCAGTTTAGTTGATAAAGACAGTTGACAAGCGTGATCCAGATCACAGATGTATTGTGCGTATGTGAACAATATTTGACTGATAATTAATGTGATTAGTATGGTTAATAACCTTGATATAGTAATAATAGTGGGGGTGATTGAAGGGAATAAAATATGTTATCTTTCGCTATATTTGTGATTTAATTCACAATAAATTGAGAGAGTTAACAAGCTATAAAACATGAAAGGACGCATTGGTTCTAACCAATGCGTCTCGGGTTTAAAGCAGTTCCTATTTTAAGAATTTCCAATTGGCCAATCAAATGGTGGTGACCCTGGTGGCGAATGCTGGATAATATCCATAAATGGAATGGTATAAGCGAAAAGAATGAGTACTACTGTTAAGCCAATCCAAAGCTTCCAGTTCTCCAGGAATTTAGGTGTTGGCTCTGCATCTTTTTCCTCTTCAGCAATCGGAAATTCCTCTGTACCTTTTGGCGCGAAAAAGGTGAGATTAAGAAAGATGTATACCATTAATAAGATACCTATAAATAAAATAGTACCACCAATTGCCTGACCAATCTGATAACCAATCCAGTCCGATGCCTGCTCTGTACCACTATATGTGGAATAAGCAGAGCGCCTTGGTGCGCCAAGCAGTCCAGCAATGTGCATGGATCCGGACATAAAGAACATTCCAACAGTCCAAATGATCGTTTGGATAATCCCCAGTCTGTTTATCTTCGCCGTCAGCTTACGACCGGTCAAAACCGGGATAAGCCAGTAGGAGATACCAAAAAACGTCAAGATAACCGTTGTAGCTACCGTTAAGTGAAAATGTCCGGTAACCCAGATAGTGTTGTGGACAACAGCGTTTAGCTGGTGGGACGCATTAATGATCCCGCCAGTTCCTGCCGGGATAAAGGCCAGCATACCGATCATCGGTGCGAAAAAGCGTACATCCTTCCATGGCAAGTGTTTAAACCAGCCGAACAAGCCGCCAAACCCTTTTTTTCTTCCGGTTATTTCAAATGTGGCAAACAACGAAAACGCCGTTAATAATGATGGGATGATGACCATAAATGTTAGTACAACTTGAATGAATTTCCATGTTGGATCAATTCCCGGTTCTGTTAGCTGATGGTGAAATCCAACCGGAATCGAGAACATGATAAATAAAACAAACGCTAAACGGGCAAGTGAATCACTAAATATTTTACCACCGATAATTTTCGGGATAATCGCATACCATGCCATGTATGCCGGCAGCAGCCAAAAATAGACTAATGGATGGCCAAAATACCAGAATAAAGTCCGGCTGACTAGTACGTTAATTGTCTCTGCATAGCCTAATGACCATGGAATGAATTGGACAAGTACGGTAGCAGCAACACCAAGCGTTGCGATTAACCATAGTATCATGTTTGCCACAACCATAAATGCTAATAGTGGCGATTTTACCCCTTTATGCGCTTTTTTCCATCGATACAACTGATGAAAATTAACAAAGCAGGCGAACCAGCTGCCGATAATGACCAGCGCCAAACCAATGTAAAAAACGGGATGTGCCTTAAGTGGTGCATAAAAGGTATAAAGTACATTCGCTTTTCCTAATAAAATAGTTGTTGCAGTCATAATTGTCCCGACAAGCATCACCCAAAAGCCAAGCCAGGCAATTTTCCGTTCCTTTACGGTCATTCCAACTGTTTTACCCATTAATGCATATTGAAACCCAATAATAAAGTACGTTGTCAGGACTAAACCGAGAATAACCCCGTGAACGGTTAATATCTGATAGTAATCGATTCCCCACGGAAGGGTCAAGGTGCCGGATCTGACTAGTGTTTGCAGAAGTCCCATCAAACCACCGATTAATAAAGAAATAAATGCTACAGCAATAAAAGCCAGCGAAAGTTTTTTATTCGCTTTCGTTAATTGTAATGTTTCACTTAACATTATTCTGTCACCTCCACAATCGCTCCCATAAGATGGTGCCCTGTCCCACAATACTCATTGCATAATAAGGTGTATTCTCCGGGCTCCTCCAAGATCGTTTCATAGCTGCTTATATAACCAGGTTCGACCATCATATTGACATTTGTTCCAGCTAATGAGAAACCGTGAACAACATCTTTTGAGGTTACTTGAAATAAAACAGTAGAACCTTTGGGGATACTTAACTTCTTAACCAGTGACCCATCATCATTTTTTCCCAAATCATAATTAAACGCGGAAGCAGCAACATTCACAATGTATTGCTTATCATCAACCTTTGTCAGTCCGAGGTTATCCGGCTGGAAGGCTTCATTTGCTTCGATGTTTTCGGGATCAATCGTCATCATATGGCTTTGCGGATGTGTTCCTTTATAAAAAGCACCGACTCCAATTACGACTAAAAAGACAATTAATGAACCAATTCCAAATAATAACCAGATCTTTTCATATTTGTGTAAATGCATAATTGATACTCCTTTCAAATGTGTGTTCAAAACTTATCTGGACATAAATAATGCATACACACCTGCCCAACTAACAATAATAAACACACCTAGCAACATGACAGATATAAAGGTACCTTTTAACTCTGGATTTTTCTTTTGTGTACTCGATTCATCTGTTTTCTTTGGCAAACCGGCCATCTCATTCCCTCCTTTTCAGCAATAATAGCTGTCTTTTGTTTTCATTCTACTTAATCTGAATAGGTAAACTGTGACAAACCTCACAAATAAACCAAAAGTCACAATTTTGACATCCTTTGCTAGAAAAAAATTCAATTCCTTATGGTCATGGAGCGGATTTGTCATAAATATCATCAAATAACACAGACTATCTTTAAAAAGGTGATTATATGACATACATTTGTTCAGCAGGTGTCGGTATTCCCAACTACGAAATCACCCAACAGGAGATAAAGGGACTGGTAGGTGAGTTATTCCCATACACAGAAAAACAGTTAGCAAGACTACTGCCGGTTTTTGATCATGCTGCAATAACGAAACGGCAATTTGCGGTAGCGAAAGATTGGTTTAAAGAAAGCCATACATTTCAGGAAAAAAATAATTTATATCAAATGTACGCCTGTCAATATGCACTTGAGGCGATTGATCATTGTCTTCTAAATCAGCAATTTTTGAACAAAGCTGTTCCATATGAAGCAATCGACATGATTATCTTTGTTTCAAGCACTGGTATTGCCACACCATCAATTGATGCGCACTTGTTCAATAAACGCCCGTTTCGGGAAGATGTGAGGCGAATGCCATTGTGGGGTCTTGGTTGTGCGGGGGGAGCAATCGGGTTATCCCGGGCATATGATTTTCTCGAGGGACACCCTGACAAAACAGTACTGGTTGTATGCGCGGAATTATGCAGTTTAACATTTCAAAAAGATGATCATAAAAAGAGCAATCTGGTTGGCAGTGCATTATTTGGTGATGGAACCGGTGCTGTATTGATGTGTGGCAATCATTCTTCCTATCGTTTTTACCGAACAAAAGTCTTACCTAAAATAAAACGTACAAGTTCGTTTACAAAGAAAAACAGTCTCCCTGTGATGGGCTGGGATATTACCAACAATGGGCTGGAAGTTGTCTTTTCCAAAAGTATCCCCAATCTTGTCCGGACACTTTGGAAAGACCATATCAATACATTTTTGCAAAACGTTAATTTAACAGAAAAATCGATTCACTCGTTTATCGTTCACCCAGGTGGAAAGAAAGTGTTACAGGCGATGGAGGAGACATTACGTATTACTGCGGAAAAACTGGAGCATTCGTATCAAGTGTTACGAAACCACGGAAATATGTCCTCGGCCACGGTGATTTATGTGTTACTTGAATGGATGAAAGAAACGGTCAAGGAAAAAGAGCAGAGTATAGTATCTGCATTGGGACCGGGGTTTAGTTCAGAACTATTATTATTGGAGTGGAACAAATGACGACATGGATGGGCTTATTAATTGGTGTAATAATCTGTCAGCGGTTGGCAGAGCTGTTTATCGCAAAAAGTAATGAGAAATGGATGAAGGCGCGAGGGGGAATTGAGAAAGGCAAAAAACATTACAAATGGTTCATTATGCTCCACGTGTTGTTTTTTCTTGCTGTCATTTTTGAGGCCTCAGCAAATGATACTGCAGAGCGGCAATTAAATTACTTTTTGGTCACGATCTTTATCGCTGCCCAGCTAGGCAGGTTTTGGTGCATCCATACGTTAGGCAGGTTTTGGAATACAAAAATAATTGTACTGCCTGGTGTATCACTTATTAAGAAGGGGCCTTATAAATATATGAAGCATCCAAATTACTTGATTGTGTTAGTGGAACTGTTTGTCATTCCGCTTTTAGTCGGTGCTTATTTTACCGCAATCCTGTTCCCGCTCCTGCACCTTGGGCTGTTAAAATTACGGATACCAAACGAAGAGAGGGCATTGACAAAAGCGACGTGAGAATACAACCTTAATAAAACGCAAAAGGCGGTAATCCAGTGTGATTACCGCTTTAGTATATTCGTTAAATTATTTTTTTACTACATTAGCTGCTTGCGGGCCACGTTCACCTTCAACAATTTCAAACGACACTTCTTGTCCTTCTTCAAGTGTTTTGAAACCTTCTTCTTGAATTGCGGAATAATGTACAAATACATCGTTTCCATCCTCGATTTGAATGAATCCATAACCCTTTTCCGCGTTGAACCATTTTACTACTCCGTTTTCCATTGTATTAAATCCTCCCTAAAACTTTCACGCAAAAGCATGCATACACATCCTCTAAAACGTGGTGATAATACAAAGCAGGATGATAGAAAAAAGGCAACCCATATAGAAGCGTAGGATCATAAGTTACATCCACTTCTATAGAAGCTGCCTGCCGTTCATGATTCCATACATCTTCTTTGCTTGTGTAAATAATAGCTTATTTTAATTGCCTCGTCAAGAATTAGCCTTAAAAATTCACTATTTTTTCAGATCTTTTAGGGGATGTTCAGGAAGCTCAGAAAATGATAGGCGGCCAACTCAGGCACTTGCTTGCTTCTCCGTTTTTTTGGCTAATATTGCACCTTTCCCGCTTGCAATGTGAATTATGAGAAGTTTTCCTTGGTGCTTTCAATCGCGCCGCCTTGACTTTCAAGACGCAATTCAATGATTTTTGAACCCCTACTTATAGCTATATTTTTACCGCCATTCACGTTATAATGAAGGCGTCTTCATAAATAAAGGATGGGGAAGGGAGTAATCAGGATGAAAACAGATATTGAAATTGCTCAGGAAGCGAAACTGAAACCAATCAGAGAAATAGCTGAAAGTCTTGATTTAACGGAAGATGACTGGGAGCCTTACGGACATACGAAAGCAAAATTGTCCGATAGGCTGCTGAAGAAATTGAATAGCGTACCAGACGGAAAGGTTATTTTAGTTACATCGATTAATCCAACCCCGGCTGGCGAAGGAAAATCAACGGTTACAGTTGGGCTGGGACAAGCACTGCATAAAATTGGGGAGAAAGCGATTATTGCGTTACGTGAGCCTTCCCTGGGACCCGTAATGGGGATGAAAGGGGGAGCAGCTGGCGGCGGTTATTCACAGGTACTCCCGATGGAAGATATAAACTTACATTTTACCGGTGATTTGCACGCCATAACAAGTGCGAATAATGCATTATCGGCTATGATTGACAATCATATTCAACGGGGAAACAAGTTGCAGATTGACCCCCGAAGAATTGAATGGAAACGAGTGCTGGATATGAATGATCGTGTGTTAAGGCAAATTGTTGTCGGATTGGGCGGTCCTAAACAAGGGGTTCCAAGAGAAGATGGGTTTACCATTACCGTTGCCTCGGAAATAATGGCAATTCTCTGCCTTGCAACTGGACTGGACGACTTAAAAGAACGGTTGGCTCGGATTGTTATCGGCTATACGTTTAAGGAAAAACCAGTAACCGTTAAGGATTTGAAAATAGAAGGTGCGCTTGCGTTACTGCTGAAGGAGGCAATCAAACCAAATTTGGTGCAAACGGTGGAAAACACGCCGGCAATCATTCACGGTGGCCCATTTGCCAATATTGCTCACGGCTGTAATAGCATTTTAGCAACAAAAACAGCTGCGAAATTAGGCGACTATGTTATAACCGAAGCGGGATTTGGCGCTGATTTGGGTGCCGAGAAATTTTTGGACATTAAAACACGGGCCGGTAACTTTGAACCAAGTGCAGTTGTCATTGTTGCAACCGTCCGAGCATTAAAAATGCATGGCGGTGTTGAGAAAGACCAGTTGACGACGGAAAATGTGGAAGCTTTGAAACAAGGCATGGCTAATCTTGAAAAGCATATCGAAACAATTGAACACTTTGGCTTGCCATATGTTGTGGCAATTAATAAGTTTCCGACAGATACCGAAAAGGAAACAAATTTTATTCATTCATGGTGCAGGGAAAAAGGAATTGATGTCGCCCTAACCGATGTATGGGCACACGGGGGAGAAGGTGGTATTGAATTAGCAGAAAAGGTTGTTCAAAAAGCGAACACAAAAGAACGTCATTTTAATCGAGTGTATGAATTAGACGAGCCGTTGGAAACCAAAATACGGAAAATAGCTCAAAAGGTTTACGGTGCAGTCGATATCGAATTTGCTGCGAAAGCAAAAAAACAACTGCAATTTTATCAGCAGCAAGGCTGGGGTAATCTGCCTGTCTGCATGGCCAAAACACAATATTCATTATCCGATAACCCGGCATTACTAGGAAGGCCTTCAGGATTCACCATAACAATCAGAGAATTGCGTGCTTCCATTGGTGCAGGATTTATCGTTGTTCTGACGGGGGAGATGATGACAATGCCTGGATTGCCCAAGCATCCAGCCGCATTAAATATGGATGTTACAGCTGATGGCAAGATTGCAGGATTATTTTAATGGAAAAAGGGGAACAGTTACTAAAAATACAAAATTATTGTCTCCCGCTTTTCCAGGACGATGCAACTGGCCATGATTTTTTTCATATGAAACGTGTTGCACGAATGGCGCGCTTGATTGCAAAGGAAGAAAATGCGGATACGTTCATTTGTGAGGCAGCAGCATGGCTCCATGACGTCGGCGATCATAAACTTTTTGCCGATCCTGAAAAAGCATTAAAAGAGACAGATTTATTTTTACAATCAATTGACATTACAGATGAATGGTTAAAACAAATAAAAACGGCAATGAAGGATGTTTCTTTCAGCAAAGGGCAGATACCGGAAACAATCGAAGGAAAAATAGTTCAGGATGCAGACAGGCTTGATGCTATTGGTGCGATTGGCATAGCCAGAACCTTTGCCTATGGAGGGGTCAGAGGGCAGTTGATTTATCATGATACGAATAGGGATAAGACATCGATCCAGCATTTTTATGATAAATTGTTGAAATTAAAAGCTGGGATGCATACAAAAACAGCAAAGCGGATCGCAGCTGAACGACACCTCTTCATGGAGGAATATTTGGCCCGATTTTTCAAGGAGTGGTGAAAAATAGCCGGTTTAGGTACTCAAAATCACTTAATCGAAAATCAATCTTTTTGGCGGCCTTTTTAAAACAAGTCGGGCAAGGAACCACCCTGCCCGACTTGTTTTTATCTTGTATTAATCTTAATCACCAACAGGTTCTTTCTGTGCTCTTCCGGTTTGCAACAGCCAATAATGCTGAAATATTTCCGTTATTCCGATGAGAAGACCAGTTAGGACCGCTCCCCAGAAGGTAACGTTTGTATCGACAAAAAGCATCGCTCCGAAATAAACTACTAGTGACGCGACAATAAAATCAATTGCCGTGCTTAACCAATTTGTGTTCTCACGTAACATCCATACTTCCATAAAATAGCCGATAACTGCCAAAACGACACCAATGATAATTGGCTGATACCAATAAGCAAAATCAACATTGGGAAAAATCCATGAAGCAAGTATAATGCCTACCGGACAGACAATTAATTTTACGATAAATCCACTCATTTTTATCCCACCTTTAAATATGATTACGCCTAGTATTCACCATATTGACGAGATTATTACAAAATGAGTGGATTTGTTCAAAAGACCATGTTACATTACGTGTTTAAATCCGTTTTGCTCCCAAATATTTTGCTTCCCAATAGGAATTGTTCATTTCGCTTATTTCGACCCCACGTGATTCCCCGGCGTGGATAAATTTTCCGTCACCCAAATAGATTCCCATGTGTGACGGACCTGGTTTATAGGTTTCAAAAAAGACCAGATCACCAACTGAGGGGCTGTCAACAGGTGAGGCAAAATTCCAGATATCACTAACCGTTCTTGGTGTAGTAATATCATGGGTTTGATATACATATTGAATGAATCCGCTGCAATCAAATCCACCTGGCGATTCTCCTCCCCATACATAGGGGGTGCCAACGTATTGGGTAGCGGCTTGTGCGATTTCAGCGTTATTGTTTCCTGTCACTTCCAAATTCATAACTTTACTTTTCTGGTTATCTGCTACCTGGTTTTGTTCCTCTGGCTGTGACTCTTGTTCGACTACTTTTTCCTGGCGGCTGCTTCCTTCTGCATCAGCCTTTTTGTATAATGCTGAGAGCTTTTGTTGTGTAACTTCATTCGTAAGCTCAATTCCAAGTTCGTCTTCAGCGGTTTCAAGTGCCCTGTTTGTCATCGGTCCGTAAATGCCGTCAATTTCCCCTTCATAATATCCAAAATAATGCAATGCTTGTTGAACTACTTTAACATCTTTGCTATGCAATCCAGGATAAATAGAATCAGATAAGTCCTTTATTTGCTCTAGATACATTGCCTTTTCCGCTTCAATTAATCTATATATCGTTTGAATGTCTGCCTGGCCTGTTACGACAACATTATTATCCTGTTGAAATTTTTTTAATGCATGTTCTGTCAGGATACCAAAATCACCATCCGTTTGATCGTCATAATAGGATAATTTATTCAGTTTTTGCTGTAATACACGAACTGTTTCTCCATGTTCGCCGTAGGAAAGAGTTTCTGCTTCCAATAGAAGTTTGTTTTGCAGGACAGGATATGCATCAACATAAACAGCGAGCGGCTGACTTAATACAAAGCTGTATAGCACGGATTGTTTGACAACTTGCTCTGGCAGTATATTTATCATGCAACGAGCTCCTTTCCCTTTTTTGTTCTTCTAATGGTGTTCAAAAGGAGGATAAACAGGAACGAGGTCGGTTAACGTCTGGAGGCATCCTGTTGCAACACCGCTGCCAGTACGTCTTGTGCGTCCAACTTGGAGGTGGCTTTATGAGAGCACCAGGGGAAAGCACTCCAAAGTATGCATCGCACGCAAAAAAGAAGTGGTATTCGGCAAGGATCGGGCTTGCACAGGACGTACCTGTTGTCTATTGACGTGGACGATTTGAGTAAAAAACCTTAAATGCTAATAGAAATCTCGAAACGTCATTTTTACCGGGATTTTGAACATCCTCTACACAGTTTTATGCCGAAATTAATGGTTTATGATCTACAGGAGATTACGTTTATGTTACAATGAATGAAAGAATGATTCGGTTTTATCCAGAACAAAGGCGCAAGCGCCGTTTAGCGGCGTATGGACTGCGCCCTGCCAAGCAGGGTGGTTCGGTGTTGCTGCGCAAAGCAGCGGTTTTAACCGAACATTCCTACGCAGGAGATAAAGGAAACATGCCCCTTCATAGGGTATGCCGACGTTGGCCGCAAAGGCCGTTCTTAGTCGGCCTTCCTTCCTACCCGAACCGATGTTGACTTATCGTACGGAGGCGGGTGTTGCACACTAGCCGCTGGGCGCTGGAGCCGGACGTGGCTTACTCTGCTGAGAGCAGAATAGAGCCTAAATTTATATACTTTTGTATGAAAACACTTATCGAGAAAAGCCAATACAAAGCTAGACCCTTCATCATTCAATTTTTTGAAGGGGTTAAATTATCTACGGGCTTT
>BMJD01000003.1:166030-201602 GCA_014642895.1 Lentibacillus populi | reverse complement strand
TATTTGCCTGGTCAAAGCATACATTTTATGATAGAGTGCCTTTTCTTTTTTTGCTAGAATATAGCTCAAATACCCTCGAGAAATATTTTACACATAGTAATTGTTTTTTTATTTTAACTTAATGAAGTTAAAATATGTTGCAAATAGCAATAAAAAGAGGATCATCATGGATCCTCGGAAAAGGGTATTTAATCTTGTTTTTACTGGAGAGACTGACATAGTATCATTTCTAATTACTTTTTCAATTTACGCCACAATGTTGTGCGATTTATACCCAGTCTTTCTGCAGCTTTTGACTGATTATTCCCTTCCTCTCTCAATACCTGCCTAATTATTTCCTGTTCTATTTCTTGTAAAGTTCCAGTAAGCGATAATGCATTATCTTCCTGTTTATCAATTTCCTTTGATACATTTTTATTCATTAGTTCCTTAACATGGGATAACTCTATATAATTTCCCGTTGTCCTGCTACTTAATTTCTTGACAATCGTTTTTAATTCAGGTAAATTTCCGATCCAATCAAATTGGGCTAAATACGTGACTGCTTCTGGTTTAATACCAACCGTTTCGTCACCGTTTTCCATGTGCAATTCAGCCAAAAAGTAATCTGCAAAAGCTGGAATATCTTCCTTTCTTTCTCTTAAAGGGGAAAGATATAATGTTTCTTCACAAATTGGTTGATACTGTGTTTCCTCAAATACCTTAATGTGTGCGTGTCTTTCCACCAGAAAAATAACTTTTATTGTATTTGATAAATGTTTTAACAATTCCCCGAATTCCTTTTGAATATCATGTGGCAATGCACCAAAGTCTTTTACAATAACAGTTCCATTTGTGATTGATGCAAGTTTCCTATGCACATAATCGCGTACATCAATCCCATTTGCCAGCTGCATTCCCTCGACAACTAAGATTGGAGCCTTTGGGCCAAACCTTTGAAAGTGGATTTCCCGTGCCATTGTATATTTACCTGTCCCTGGCTCACCAAAAATACATAAATTTTTATCCGTTTGTGCAAAATGTTGAATATCCTTTTCTAGCTGGTCAACTCTACTGCTTTCGCCAATAATCGGAATATGTACAGGACTACCAATGATTGTAATCGTTTTTGAATCTGTCTTCCTTTTGGAGGAGAGAATGCTAACCCCAACAATTTGTTCCCGATTACTTATCAAAAAGCCTTGAATTTCATATATTCGGGACTCCCCCACTATTTCATCCCATTGGTATGTTTCATTATCTAGTACTCTTTTAATAAATGGAACGATAAGAGGGGATTGCATGATTTCATGACACTCAACATCTTGGTTATACATATCATTTTTCTCCAGTACCTCACCATGTTTATTTAGTATTACGATTGGTGCAGGCATGGAACGAAAAGCATTTTGGAAATAGCGATATTTATAATTTACCCTACGAAAGAAGTTGTAGTCTCTTATCCCCTCTTCAATGGCACTCATAACCGCTTCTTTACCAGATGTAATCAATACACCTCTTAAACCAATCTGTTTCGCCACTTCGACAGTAATCACATCACCAATTACTACAGAAAATCCTTGTTGTTTAAGCTGTTCCAGGTTGAACCGTACTTCATTCTGGGATTTTATCGTTATCATTTTTACATCAAATTCCAAAATGTTACAAATCGTTGCAGCACCCTCTGAAATGTTTTTAAATCCGACAAGGGCCACTCCTTTCCTTATCCCCCTAATAAGGGTAAAAACACGTAACATGTCATATCCGGTAATATCTATATGCACAACTGGAATGGAAACAACATTCTGAATTAAAGTAGCAGTTCCACCACGACTAATAATCAATTCATAACCCTGTTTTTCCGCCAATTGTGCCGCTCTAACACCCTCTTCAAGGTTTGCTACTGTGATATCCAGTTGTATTTCATCCGGTATCTCCATTTTTTTAGCTGTTTCCGCTAAACCTTTATACGGAGCAATTAAAAGTGCTTTGATCATCTAAATCCCTCGTTTGTTGCATATTTCAACAATTATATTATTACATAAAGAAGTATGATTGTCATCTCTTAAATAAAGAACTAAGTAAGCTAGTGTAAGGCTTTTTGAAAAGGGGTCTGCTGAGTAATTATTAATTTGATTCAGACTACTAGGTTTTTGCTTTAAAAAATATTGCTTCTGACGATATAGATATAGTGGATAAAAAGTGTGGAAATTTGCAACAAAGAATTTTAGGAGGATTTACGTGAAAAAAACAAAAAACAGGAAGTTTTCTTTCAACCTAAGGAATAAGCTCATTTTATCTTTTTTACTTGTTTTATTATTGCCTAGCATCATTATCTCTTATACGTCTTATAAGAGTTCAGAAGATAATATCGACAGTCGGATGCTTAATACGGCACAAAAAGATGTTGAGATCGCCAATCAGGCAATAAATCAGTTTGTTCATGCCCAAAAGGAAAACATCGAATATCTGTCAAACACAATCATTGCCGGTGATATCGTTAATAACAACGATACCCAAACAAGAAGAATACTAGACACAATTCAGGATTCGAAAGCGGATGTTGAGCAAACCTATGTTGGTACTAAAACGGGAGAGTTTATGAATTCACCCACATCATTTAAGAATCCACCAGATTATGACCCACGCGAACGGCCTTGGTACAAACAAGCAATGGAAAATAAAGCTGAAGTCATTATAACGGATCCGTACGTGTCAAAGTCTTCTGAGCAAGTAGTCGTAACACTAGCAAAAGCAACTACAGATGGACAAGGAGTCGTAGCGGTAAACCTTAAGCTTGGAAGTCTATCGGAAATGATAGGTGATATAAGTATCGGAAATGAAGGTTACCTGTTTTTATTAGATAAAACAAGCCATTACATTAGCCACCCTACTAATGAAGCTGGTTCAGAAGCAACAGAAGATTTTATAAAGGACATTTTTAAATCTGAATCTGGAAAGTTTGATTATACGCTAGATGGCGACCAAAGGAAGTTAGCCTTTACAACGAATCAGATGACCGGTTGGAAAATTGCCGGAACGATGTATCAGGACGAAGTAAATCAGGCAGTTAAGCCAATCCTAGATACAACCTTATTCGTAATTATTATTTCCCTTATTTTAGGCGGAATTATCATCCTATTTATTATTCGTTCCATCGCGAAGCCAATAAAACAATTAGTAAGTGCTACAGATAAAATGCGTGATGGCGATCTGAGCATTAGCGTTGACCTGCATAGAAATGATGAGTTAGGTCAATTAGCCAAGGCATTTAATCAAATGCGTGAAAATCTAAGTAATGTTATTTCACAAGTTCACGAAAAGGCTAGTAGTCTTGCAGCATCTTCCGAACAGTTAAACGCAAGTACGGAACAAAATACGTTAGCAACCGAACAAATATCATCATCCATTCAGGAAGTTGCATCAAGCATGGAAAGCCAGACAGCAAGCATTGAAGAAAGTTCAAAAATGGCAAATGACATGTCTAAATCGATTCAGCAAATTGCTGCAAGTTCAAATGAAGTATCAACAACAGCCAAAGATGCAATATTGGTTGTCGATGCCGGAAACCAAGCGCTCGACACAACAGTTGGACAAATGGAATACATTAAGAAAACCGTTCATGAGCTATCGAATAATATCGAGGGATTAGGCAACCATTCCCAAGAGATAAGCAAAATTGTTGATGTCATTACCGATATTGCCGAACAAACCAATCTGCTCGCACTGAATGCAGCAATCGAAGCAGCAAGAGCGGGCGAACATGGTAAGGGGTTTGCTGTCGTAGCCGATGAGGTTCGTAAACTTGCAGAACAGTCATCCCAATCGTCAGAACAAATTAGACAAATGATCGAATCGATACAGCAAGGTACAACCGATGCAGTCAAATCCATGGAAACCGGAACTTCAGAAGTTGATAAAGGAATTGACATCGTTAATCAAGCTGGTCAATCATTTACTGAAATTACGAACTTTGTTAACACAGTATCGAAACAAATTCAGCAAGTTTCGTCCCAAATTGACGTCATTTCTTCAAGTGCGGAACATTTTGTCACCACGTTTGATAAAGTAACAGCCGTATCAGAAACAACGTCGGATGGAGCTCAAAATGTTTCCGCATCAACACAAGAACAGTTAGCATCGATGGAGGAAATTTCAGGTTCTGCCACTTCTTTATCACAAATGGCCGAAGAGTTGCAGGAATTGGTTAAGAACTTTAAACTGTAATCCATACATGTACCTTAGGATAATACAAAAGGAGCCAATCCAAGCGGGAGGCTCCTTTTGTATTTTTAGCTTTTTATCTAATTTTAATTGTTATAAAAAGTACTCCCACCTCGAGCAGCTATCACGCCCCAAAAATCAATCATTCACACAACATAAGACGCTGCCACTGGCCTATACACAATACAAATTTTGGCGTTCTTCTACCCCAACTCCGGATGAAACAACACTTTCCCAAAAGACTCCTCCCGATTAATAATCTTCTTGAACGTTTCCGGTCCCTGTCGTAATTGTAATCGGTGGGAAATAATCGGTTTTACATTAACTTGGCCAGTACTCATGTAATGAACGGAGGTACTCCATTCTTTGCCGGGGAACGGTGCGGAGATGGCATTCCATGATCCTAAAACAGTTAGTTCGTTGCGGACAATCCGTTCGAAATAGGAACGTACAATATTGATATCTGCATATGGAATTCCCATGAAAACAACCTGCCCACCTTTTTTCGGCAAGGCAAAAACCTGTGCGGATGTAATTGGTGACCCCGCTGATTCGATGGCAACGTCAACACAATGGTTGCCATTTAATTCGTTAATTTGATCGTGAGCTGCTTTTTCCTTTGAATTAATGACAACGTCCGCTCCTACTTCCTTGGCGATCGCAAGTTTGGCATCATCAATATCAATGGCATAGACCGTCTTCGCTCCAAAAATCTTTGCCCACTGGATCGCCAGTAAACCAATATTCCCGCATCCCATCACGGCAACCTCAGCACCTGGCTGCATATTTGTCCGGTAAAATCCATGGACAACAACGGATGATGGTTCAATCATAGCGGCTGTATCAAAATCAACATTATCCGGAATTGGTACAACATTTTCTGCGGGCAGCATGGCGTATTCCGCATATGCCCCCGGATGGTAAGCCCCCATCACATGAAGCTTTTTACAGCGTGCAGGTTCACCTTTTCTGCAGCTTTCACATTCACCGCAATTAAAGGCAGGACAGCCCGCCACACGATCACCAGCTTTTACATTTTCTACATTAGATCCGACTTCCACAACTTCACCGGAAAACTCATGACCGAATATGGTACCTTCGACATAAGGACCTAATTTATTAAATCTGGAAATGTCCGATCCGCAAATCCCAACAGCTTTGACCCTGATAATGACATCATCAGCATTTTTAATAACTGGTTCTTCCGCTTCCTCAAACCGCATATCCTGTTTTCCATAAAGTCTCAGGGAACGCATTACGATCACCCTTTCTATCTAGTTAGCTGATTCATTCTCTGTGTTGCGTTTTCTCTTCATAACAATTCCTATAAGGGCGAGACCTACAACAATACTATTGAAGATTACCTGATGTTCAACATAGAAATCACCAATTGACCTGCCAACAGATCCGAGCATGAAATCTAAAAGTGCATCTACCATTTGTTACCACCCTCATCTCTAATTAATTAGGGAAGGAATGATTCCACATTTACTAGAATCATTCCTGTAAAGTACTATTAATACGCCGCAGTCACAGTATTACCGGAAATAATTCAACGCGCCACTCACACCTATCCATTAATCTACCGGTGTTAACAATACCTTAATCGCTTCCCCGCTTTTAATTTTCTCGTACGCCTCATCCCATTGTGTAATATCAAATTTATGTGTTACCAATGCTTTGGCATCCACACACCTATCATTCATTAATGCAAGGGATGGTTCCCAGTCGTGTGGATTCTGGCTTCTGCTTCCGACAACGCGAATTTCCTTTTGAATAATTTTTTCAAAATCAACAGGGATTTCCGCTGAAGCAAAAATACCAATCTGACCATATTGGCCCTTTTTCCGTAACAGATCCAGCCCCATTTTTACAGCTGGTACTGCACCGGAGCATTCAAATACAAGATCCGCACCGTATCCATCCGTTAATCGATTTACGACTTCTTTTACGTCCTCTTCCTGGATATTAACGGTATAATCTATCCCAATTTCCCTGGCTTTATCCAGACGCACCTTGTCATTAGTTAAGCCAGTAATAATAACTGTTGCGCCTTGGCTTTTCGCAACCTGTGCTGTTAACAGCCCGATTGGACCAGGACCAGTTACAACAACAACGTCACCTTCATGAATCGTTGTTTTGGCAACAACATGGTGGGCACATGACAATGGTTCAGTCATTGCCGCTGATGGAAAATCAACATTTTCCGGAAGTTTGTGGACACTTTCTTTGCGGGCGATCAAATATTTCGCAAATCCGCCATTCTGCTGTGTCCCCAAGCCCTTTCGATGGTTACACAGATTATAATCACCGGTTTGGCAGTATTCACATTCACCGCAAATATAAAAGGTTGTTTCTGATGTTACCCGGTCGCCTATTTTACATTCACTGACATTGTCGCCAACTTCTACAACAACGCCGGCAAACTCATGTCCCAATGTTACCGGAGCGGCTACTTTATAATGTCCTTCATACGTATGAATATCCGAACCGCAAATCCCTGCATACTTCACTTCAATTTTTACTTGATCACTCCCGACTTGCGGTTCTTCTTTGTCCTGTATTTCCAAATTTCCAAATCCAAGTTCTGTTTTGACTAATGCTTTCATATAAGCTCCTCCTATTCTTCTGTCTGAACGATTGCTGGCAGAGGAAAACATTCTTGCGAGCGGGAACAAAGGAAACACACTCCGATGTTCCCATATTTAGTGACAATAACCCTGTCAAATAATCTCTTAATTAAACAAACTGAAGATCTTAAAAATAACCCAGTTTACGATATTACCACCCTGGTCAATACTGGATATTTTTGCAGAACCTTCTGGCATATCGAAGCTTGCATTTTCTGCCATTTGCGTAAAGATCGGTGCGACATCGGTTGCAATATACAAAGAAATAGCAATCATAATGGTTCCTGCAATAACCGAATGCACGATATTTCCTCTGGCTGCACCTACGATAAATGCGACAATAAACGGAATCGTTGCTAAATCACCAAATGGCAATACCGTATTACCTGGTAAAATAACCGCTAATAAAACAGTGATGGGAACTAATATCAACGCGGTCGAAATAACAGCTGGATGTCCTAAAGCTACTGCCGCATCAAGCCCAATATAAATTTCCTTATCGCCAAACCGTTTATTTAGCCATTCTCTTGCAGATTCCGATACAGGCATTAACCCTTCCATCAGGATCTTAACCATTTTCGGCATCAAGACCATAACTGCCGCCATTGCCATCCCGATTTCAATGATATCGCCAACACCATAACCTGCTAGTGCACCTATAAGGGCGCCCAGGAATAATCCGATAAAAATAGACTCTCCAAAGATACCGAATCGCTTTTGAATCGTTTCTGGATCGGCATTCCAATTTTTTACCCCAGGGATTTTTTGCAGTAATTTAACCAGGAAAATTCCTGGTGAGTAAGAAATGGTACTACCAGTTGCCAGCGAAACACCTGGTAATTCATAAAATTCACTAACCATCGGCACCGTCCAGTCGGCTACTTTCAGACAAACAATTTGGAAAATTACTGCTGCAATTAACCCTTGAACGATACTATCCGAGATTGCATATACCATTGCAGCCATGAAGGTATAGTGCCAGAAATTCCAAATATCCACGTTCATGGTTTTCGTTGTTTTTGTTAAAAGCATGATGACGTTTACAATTAAACCAAGCGGAATAATGAATGCAGCTACAACGGATGCCCAAGCAATCGATGATGTAGCAGGCCATCCTACATCAATAACATTCAAGCTTACTCCTAAATTTTCGACCATCCCTTGTGCGGCTGGTCCCAGATTATCAACAAGCAAATCGATTACTAAGAAAATACCAACAAATGCAACACCAATTGTTAAACCGGAGCGAAATGCTTTACCTGGCTTTTGTCCGAAGAATAAACCTAGTAAGAAGATAACGACTGGAAGAATGACGGTAGCTCCCAAGTCTAAAAAGGCTTGTATAAAATCGACAAATCCTTGCATGGATTTTCTCCCCCTTATAGTTATGAATTTTCCCGATTTCCCCGACCTCGAGGAAATCGGTTCAATAGCTGCTATTTTTTTAATTCCTCTAGTATTTGTTTCTTTGTATCTTCTGTACCAATACCTGTCAGGAATGAACGCGCATTGATCACTGGGAATGGGTATTCCTTTTTTGTCATTGCCGTCGTTACGAGTAAGTCAGCTGTATCAACATATGCCCCTACTTCCGCAATTTTAATTTGTCTTAAATCAACACTGAGATTGTTTTCCTTCGCCATTTCTTCAATAGCGCTATTTACAACCGTTGATGTCGCGATTCCTGCACCACATGCTACTAATACTTGTTTCTTTTCCACATTACTCACCTCCTTTAAAGGTAAAATCCAGTTTACTTTCCAAAAATGCTTTTACATTTGCATTGCTTTTTTCACTAGTTAAATAGGTTAATGTTTCTTGATCCTGAAAGATATGCATTAAACGCTGCAGTAATGACAGCTGTGAATGTGCCTCATCCATTGCAAGCATAAAAACCAATTTAACTGGAGTAGTCTCATCCGGATCTCCCATCACGCCAAACGCAACTGGATCCTTTAAGACAGCGACACTAATCGCCTTCTTATTCACATGCTCCACGTCGGTATGGGGAATGGCTACCGAAACACCGCTAGTTGGCAAGCCCGTAGCAAATTCTGCCTCACGGGCAATGATTGCCTCCGTGAAAGTTGTCTTTACGAGTCCCTTTTCAGTCAGGTTTTGCCCCATAGCTGTTAAAACTTCTTCTTTCGTTTCCCCTTCTAAATCCAGGAGAATGATAGATTCGTCAAAATAGATATCACTCAATTTCTTGCACCTCTCGTCTAAGTTGTTTAGTCTACGGAATATTTTCTTATTATCGTATAGATTTCTTCTACTGAGGCAGCATTTACGACAACATCTCGATCTTTATCAGAGCCCGCAAGCTTCATTAGCTGCATCAATGCTTTCAAATGCTGCTGCTTATCTA
The DNA here is from genome assembly GCA_014642895.1 of Lentibacillus populi. GTDB lineage: Bacteria > Bacillota > Bacilli > Bacillales > Amphibacillaceae > Lentibacillus_C > Lentibacillus_C populi. The sequence continues at coordinate 192,401 of BMJD01000003.1, read as the reverse complement.
GTGCAGCTATGACAATTACCAGGTTAATGGAATAATCATCTGTGAATTTTACACCCTCTTTAAGTCTGAGCAGACTCATGGAAACATCATTTACCCCTTCATCTGGAGCCGCATGCGGAATGGCAATATTCGATCCAATCACAATGTATGGATCCTTATCGCAATGCTTAATCATGGCTTCCACATATTCCGGTTCAATATGTCCGCTTTCCATTAATGGCTGGGCACTCATCCGGATTGCTGACTCCCAGGAATCAGCAGCATCACGCAGTGTAATCTTATTCGGTGTTATTAAATCACTTAAATTTGCCGTTGGTCGCTCCTCCAGCCGCTGTTGCTTTACGGACGCAGTCTCATCCCGATTAATATAGCGGTATAATTCTTTTGAAAGTTCTTGTTCATTATCGATCGATGCGTAGTTTTTAATGATGTTCATGATATCGTCTACATTGAAATCAGAAGGAATGTAGCCGTGAAGCTCCATCATGACCTGTTTGCGCAATCGATTTTTCTCCTCACGTTCGAGAAATGAATTGGCAATAAACAGCTTCTTGTCTGTTTCCAAAAATATCGGCGAAAAAACAAGATCATAATCCAGTTTGTAAGCTTGAAACTCCCTTACCGATAACGAATCCAGAAAGATAAACTCCGGGAATAATTCGCGCAATTCACTTAGCATTAACCGCGATACTGAAACCCCTTTTGGACACACAACAATTGCTTTCACTTTTTCCTGGATGCTGTCCCCCTGTCTGGTTAGCCAGCCACCAATTAACATTGTCAAATACGTTGTTTCACTGTCTGGTATTTTCATTCCGATTAAATCGGTTAACGGCTTTGTTGATTTCTGCACTAGATGATGTAATGCCGTAAAATCCTTACTTACAGATTCCTGTACATCATTTATTTCCATAAGATGATATTTAATCCGGTAATAGGCAGGTTTTACATGGAGGAGCAGTTTATTTAACAATTGCTCCCGATCATGAATGACAACACATGCCCTTTTTTCAAATAACCGCAGCATCTCATCCAGCGCCTGCTGTAAATTCGGGATTGCTTCCTCGGTTAAATACTCCGACCAATATACGTTTGTTGTAAGAAGGTGCAAGGTAATAAATAACCGTTCTTCCATCGGAATGTCTTCAAAGTCATAGAGAATTTCCTCTGTGGCTTGATATTCCTTTGTATCCGATAATTCCTCGTATTTAATATAAAATGATTTCACTTGCTTCCCTTTTTTAATTCTTCTTAATACTAAAATGAGTGTATATGGCATAGTGGTAACTTTTTCATCGGTGAATTGCAAATTCAGCTTTCTTTCTACCTGATCGATTCGTTTATCAAGCTCGCCAATTTCATTCTCTTGAATTCCTGCTAATTTACGGAGTCTATCGGTGCCATTCGGCATTTCCAGAATTTTATAGGTAACCTGAATAAGCAATTTTCGAATTAGAAATTCATTACCTTCCATTACATATCCCAATCGTCTGGAATAGCGGATTGCAAGGTCGTAATCCGCCACATAATCCTGCGCACGCTTCAAATCAGTAAGCACTGTATTTTTGCTGACCTCCAATTCACTTGTAAAATGAAGCAAGGAAAGGTCGTCATTACTTAACAGCATCATGACGATAATATAAATCCTTTGTTTCTCGGAAAGGATGTCCAGATCTTGTGGCATGCCGTCCTGTTCACTGTTCAATTTCGTAAATACGGTTTGATCAATAATAAAATGGCCTTGTCTCGTGCGTTCAATTGCAGGAAGATTGTTATGCAGAAGCCAGTCATTGATTTTATCGAAGCTGTAACCAAGCTGTCTTCTAGTCAAGTCATATTTCTTCTCAACATCCTTGCTCGTAATACTTGGATTACTGATTAACGCCTCTAAAATTTTATTGCTCCGATCATCAAGTTGCATGATAACCCGCCTTTCACTATTAAGTGTATCACTGGCAGCGATCGTTATGAACACGTTTTCATTGCAATCTGTCGAACATATCTTGTGCAATATTGTGATTTACTTGCGGTGGAGGTTGGGGTTTTACAATTGTGTATAATGGATAGAACTTGTCCCAGAAATTCCTTAGTAAAACAAAAAAAGGCAAGGAAACCTTACCATCATCCCTTTGCAAGATGAAAATTACCAATATAGCATCGAAAACTGACATTTACACCTAGGAACATTCTATGTATTTTTATACAAAAGTGGGGAATATCTTATATAAGGGGAAATCCTGTGGTAAAGGGTGGGGCAAAGGATAGGTTTCTTTTCCCACCCGTACCAAACTAATAAGGATAGCAGCTATAAATATATTCCCTGGTAATGCCTGCCAATAGAACGATTTTTAAAATGTATTATGTGACTCCGCTTGATAACAGAAAGCGGTTGAGGAATATCATCTTGTAATGGTAAGTATCTCGATTTTGATCTCTCATAAAAGTAATAATATAAGCGTACGCAACTAAATCTCACCGTTTACCTGTTTAAACGGTTTCACGTAATTTATCCATCAACAGCACATCTAAACCCCATGTTTCCCGTAGAACTGTCAATCGTGTTAAAGCTTCGGGCTGCTACCCGGTAACGATTGCAATAAGATTGATGACATAAATAGGACCCACCCTTAATTACCTTGGTGGAACCTGTGTCAGGCCCTTGAGGATTTAATCTGCCACCTTCTTCTCTATTTATTGAAAACCAATCGGAACACCATTCCCAAACATTTCCGGAAACATTATATAAGCCAAAGCCGTTTGGCGGAAATGATTTGGCGGGTGCCGTTCCAAGATACCCATCCTCCTTACTGTTTTCGACCGGGAAACTGCCTTGCCAAATATTGCAGTTATGCTGACCATTTGTAACTAGCTGATTACCCCAGGGATATTTTTTTTGCTCTAGTCCACCTCTTGCCGCATACTCCCATTCCGCTTCTGTTGGTAATCGTTTACCAGCCCAATTGCAAAATGAAAGAGCATCATTCCATGAAACATGTATGACAGGGTGATCCAATCGATACTCTATCGACGAGCCTGGCCCTTCTGGATGAAACCAATCTGCGCCCTCAACCGTAATTCGGAATACGGGGGCGAGCCTGATACTTATCTGGATGACGTTTATAATCCGCATTACTTTTAAAAAAGCTATTCCAATTTTGAAACACATTTTTCATGTTCCCTGTGCCGTATGGGCAGGAAGGGCTTTGTAATCTGGTTGTTTCATTGCTTTGAATAGGGCATCCAAAAAGATATAGGACACAAAGGGTTTTTCTTTTGTTGGCATCTCAAACAGTATTAATTTAACTTCTTTACGCTCCTCTGTGGCCTTTTCTTGTTGTTTTTTTAAGCGTTTATGATACGCATTTCTCTGGTTTTCATTCATGACGGGAAGATACTCTCGAAGCTGATCCATAACTTCTTGTTGGAGCAGATGCAAAGGCTTGTTTGTCTGGAGTGACGTGTAGATCTGGCGGATATAGAAGTTCGTCGTGTTGTAGAGATTTTTGCTGGCTTCGGTTAAGCGACTGAGATGGGAAAACAAAGGATGGCAAAGTTTAATCCATATTTGCTGTGTTTCGTACACGTGTTCTCACCTCCTTGACATTAGTATACGTATTTTGATTCGTTCTGGCAAGGAAAAACATGGGTTAAGACCGGCCGATTCATCCCCCACCTATAGAGGATGGGGGTGTTCTCGGTCTTTAGGATAAAATTGTGTAAACCGCAAACCGTCAGTGGCAACCTGGTCAATATTCGGGGTATCAATTTCACTGCCAAAGCATCCCAAATCCGAGAACCCTGAATCATCCGCAAGTATCAATAGCAAATTAGGCTTTTTTTAATTCATCGTCCCTCCGGAATAAATTCGTTTTTCTTTACACTTTTTATAATATAATCATCAGCGGAGGCATCACCAAGTCCATTGACCTCTGATCCTCGTAAAAGGTCATCATTGACATGCTGGCTTCTCCCTGTAGGGGAAACCTTCTTTACACTTCTCCACTAGGTTTAGCTATCGGTGTATAGGCTGGTAGTGGTGTATCAAAGTCAGGGGTGCCATCTGGTTTCCAATTGATTTTCTGAATCCTTGGACTCCTGAGTTTTCCCAATCCATGGTCTCCTTCCCCCTCTGAAAAAGAAAATGCGTGATAGACGATCCAATCCTCTGTTTCGTCTGGAGATTTAGTAAAACTATTATGCCCAGGAGAAAATACTCGGTTCTTTACATTTTTCGAGAAAACTGGCTCTGGACTTTTTATCCAAGAATCAGGATCAAGAAGATTAGCCGTTTCACACGCTGTAAGCATACCTAAGCAATAGTCATCAGACCACGTTGCACTTGCGGAAAAAACTAAAAATATTTTTCCATCCCTCTTTAGAAATATAGGTCCTTCATTTATTGCCATTCCACCTTGTTTCTCCCATTCATCTGATGGGGCTGATATTAATACGTTTTCACCTATTAATGTCCACGGGTTTTTCATTTTTGCTATGTAAAGTGCTGATCCATAATCAGGAAAATACCCATATCCTGAATAAACAAAATATAATTCATCCATATGTTGGAGTACAGTTCCATCTAAACCAGAATGTTCGGTATTAACAGCATCCTTGAAATGCCAATCACCCAGCAACGGATCAGGTGAAGAATTTTCAAGCACAAAGATATGACGAGTGTCATCTCCACCACCATCATTGGCAGTAAAATAAATGAACCACTTTCCATTAATATAATGTATTTCAGGGGCCCAAATATTGTGGCTATAAGGACCTTCTGCTGGTGGAGTCCATATTATTTTTTTCTCTGATGTTGCGATTCCTGTTACCGTTGGGCTCTTCCAAATTGCTATATGATTAGACAAAGTGATCATAAAATAGTAGTACCCGTCTGTATGTTTATAAACATAAGGATCTGGGCCACTTTCAAGTAAAGGATTCATAAACATTTCACTTTTTTCACCTGTAACGTTGTTGTGGGGTTGGGTTTTCATTTTTAGTACCTCCATAAGTTAAGTACAATACTATACTCTATTTTTAAAATGGTAGACATCTAAAACCTTGTGATGTTTACCTCAATTACCTCCATTTACACTAGCTTATTCAGAATAAGCCTCTTCTTTTAAATATATTTATGTTGAAAATATATAATAATAGGCAAGAAACTAGCAGTATCACCTAGTGTCTTACCTATTAAGAGCGTTAAAACTCATTCAAAAAGAATATTATTTTATTCTTCTTTCATTAATTTCACGAATCTTTGTTACATCTACTTTTGCTTTTCTATCTATGGTAAGTAATCCATTTATCTCTTGTTGCACATCTGTTACCTGTGTATAACAGAAACCACATACATAGTCGAGATCCTGAATCGCTTGATGAATACGGTCAAAGCGTTTTATAAACGCCGCTTCATCTTTCACCTGGTTGCCGTAACCCCAGCCACTTTCTGAAGCAAACGCAATACCGCCAAATTCAGAAATAATAACAGGTTGTCCTTTATAGCCATAACCTTTAGCAAATGGATAGCGTTCCTTATTATGCTGGATGTTATTTGAAAGCAACTCTTCATCATTTTCGTAACGCTTCCTGAATTCCTCTCCAAATTCTTCATAATCATGGAGCGTGATAATATCTGAAATGGTATGCTCCCAACCGTCATTTGTTACAACTGGTCGCATGGAATCAAATGTTTTTGTTAAATAGTAGATACCTTCCGTAAACTTTTGCTGTGCATCACTAACAAAGACATCCCCTATCCCCCAGGATTCATTAAATGGTACCCATGTAATGATACAAGGATGATTGTAATTTTGTTTCACTATTTCTAACCATTCATTTGTGAAATTGGACACAGCTTGATCATTGAATGTATACGTTGCTCCAACCTCTGACCATACCAGTAAACCTTTCTTATCACAAAGATAGAGGAAACGATTATCCTCAATCTTTTGATGCTTTCTGACACCGTTGTAACCCATTTCAAGTATCTTATCAATATCTGTTTCAAGTGCTTCTACTGATGGTGGTGTTAAATCACTCTCTTCCCAATAGCCTTGATCTAATATGAGGCGTTGGTATAATTCCCGATTATTTAAGAGTATTTTCCTGCCTTCAATCGAAATTTTGCGCATTCCAAAATATGAATTTACCAGATCTACTGAATTACCATCTTGAAATAACTCAAATTGGATCTCGTATAGATTTGGGGTATGTGGACTCCAGCTCTTCATACTCCAAGGATTACCCTTCTCAATAACACTTGCTGAAAACTTTGCTACTCCATCGATTACATTTACCATTACCTTATTAATTACTTTACCTTCAAAAGAAATCTCAGCACTAGCCGTAATATTTGCATCAGACTGCCATTGATTCGTGTACAATTCAACGGCGATTTCTCCTTTATCATACGCAGGTGTCATTTTTACATAGTCCATATGTATTGGTGAAACATATTCCAGCCAGACGGTTTTCCATATACCAGTCGTTTGCACATACCAGCAACCAAAGTTATCTTTTAACCATCTTTGTTTGCCACGCGGTTGGGCACAATCGATCGAATCCTCCACCTTAACAACTATTTGATTTTCACCTTGATGTACATAGTTGGTAATATCAAATACAAAAGCAGTATAAGCTCCTTGATGATTCCCTACTTTTAATCCATTAACCCATAGTGTTGTATAATAATCCGCTCCCTCAAAATGAAGCAATACATTTTTATCATGGGCCACGTTAATTGTGCGTTCATACCAGACAGCTGGATGATGTGAAGTATCCTCTATGCCACTCTTTTTTGTTTCATAGCTAAATGGCACTCGAATGGTTTTGTCTTTCGGAATACCATTTGACCAATCATTCACTTCCCCAATATTTTTATCATCGAATGCAAAATGCCACTCACCATCAAGTGACTCCCAATCATTTCGGGTAAACTGTGGTCTTGGATGTAATTCTTTCATTTTGTTTCCTCCTAAGATTGATAATTTAAAACCTTTCATGAATTTTCAATGAGCGATTTTTCGCGAGTATAATAATTCCAGCTCCCATGTATAGAATTAGACTGATTATATCCATCGTAAAATAGGAAAATATACCACATATCAGAAACCAAATGGGAACCTTCTTAGGTACTATGCCTTTTTTTAAATAGGTCCTTGTTAGATAAATAGTTATTAAACCTAGTAAAATGAGTAAAATCCCGAAGATAGAAGCAACGCTATAAATACTTCCTAAGAGAGAGTTTAACCCTTCTCTTTCCACAAAAGATAATTCAGCGGTATGCGACCCTTTTTGCCTTATATAAGGTCCGTAAATAAAGATAGTTATGAGTCCATCTAATATCTGCCAGCCAGATGCTATATAAACTAAAGTTTTTTCCATTTTATTAGACATACTGGACAGCTCCTTTTTAACCTTTTATACCAGCAGAAAGCGACATTGATTGTATAAAATACTTTTGTGCGAATAAATATATAATAAACGTCGGAATAATAGCTATTACGGCTCCAGCCATGAGTATAGTCGGTTGTGATATGTACATTCCTTGTAATAACTGAAGTCCTGCAGTTATCGGCATTTTTTCAATATCGTTGAAAACAATGGATGGCCATAGAAAGTCATTCCACGAACCTGTAAAACTGAATAAGGCAACAACCATTAAAATAGGTTTTAGTTGTGGCAAGACAACTTTAAAAAATATTTGAAAATCCCCGGCACCGTCTACTTTTGCCGCCTCATCATATTCGAGCGGAATATTCGCCAAAAATTGCCTTACCAGGAAGATATTGAAAACCCCAGCAGCCCCGGGAACAATTGCTGCCCAATAAGAATTAACCCAGCCAAGCGTATCAACAATTTTATACAAAGGGACTAAGTTAACAACAGCTGGAAACATCATTGTAGCCATTAAAAACATAAAAATCATATTACGGCCTTTAAAACGTAATCGACCGTAAGCGAATGCAGCTAAAGAAACTACGACTAAAACTAATAGCGTATGAACAACAGATATAATTAATGAATTAAAGAACCATTGTAACAATGGTGTACTATAGTTATCTACTAAAAGTGAAGTGTAATTGGTGGTTACCCATTCAACGGGCAAAAATTTAAAACCCATCGTCTGAAATTCCATATCATCCTTAAATGATGTTACTAGACCCCATACCAGGGGGATAACCCATATAATTGCCATTAATAGCAGAAATAAAAAAGCTACTAATTTAGGAAAAGACAGTAGTTTAGATTTCATTCATTCTTCACCCCACATCTATTCTTTGTTCCGTAATAAGAGAAATTGAATAAACGTTACAACCATGATACATAGACCAAGGATAATGGCCATGGCTGATGCGATACCCGCAATCGGTTGACCAGATCCAAAGGCATTCTGTTGAATATCCATTAACAGAACTCGTGTAGAGTCAGCTGGACCTCCTCCCGTAAGCATCAAAGGCTGACCATATACATTAAATTGAGCAATGGTTGTAATAACTACTGTATAAAGTATTGGCCCACGAATGCTTGGAAGTGTAATTTTAAAGAACTTTTGAACAGCGTTAGCTCCATCTATGGATGCAGCCTCGTAAAGATCTCTAGGTACACCATTCAAAGCGGCTTGGTAAATAATCATGTTGCCGCCAATGCACCACCACACTGTTAAAATCACAATAGCTGCCCAGGCATATGGCTGAGTACTAGTCCAAAGAATTGATTCACCCAGGAAATTGTTAATAGGTCCTTGATTCACATTAAACATTAAGGTCCAGATAATCACGACAGCGGAAATAGAAAATAAAGTTGGCATGTAAAAAATAGATTGAAAGAACTTATGAAATCTTGGTTTAGCATTTAAAGCACTAGCCAGCAATAGCGGTACGATTATACAACCAGGAACAGATAAAATGACAAAAATGAATGTATTTTTAAATCCGTTGTGGAATTGTGTATAAAAGGATGAATCCTTTTGGAACAAGATCTCCTTGTAATTCGCTAATCCGACAAAATCTGCTTTCCCAATCAAATCCCAACTAGTAAAAGAAATATAAATCCCATAAATAATCGGCACTAGAAAAAAAACACTAAAGATCAACAAATGTGGTGTAATAAAAACCCAAGGAGTCCAATTCACAGACTTTCGATTGTCCGGTTTTATCTTCGGCTTTGGCTTTGGCTGTGGCTCCATAGACTTCACAGGTACTTCCACTACTACCCCTCCAGAATAATTATTTCATGGAAGCTGCATTCTAGTTTATTTTTATAGAAGCAGCTTCCATTTGCTTTACGTTTAATTCTTCCGCTTTCTATTTATTTGAAGCATCCTTTGCTATTTTATCTTCTAGTGTTTTTTGAATATCAGCAAGTCCTTTATCGACAGGAATTTTTCCAAATATAATATCAAGACCCTTTGCATCCAGTTCTTCCGAAACATAACCATTGTATTTGTAGTCAAAAATCTTCAGTGAAGCTTGTACTTCAGGATCTTTCAATAAGAACGATTGAGCCATTTTTTGGTATTCCGGATCATCGAGAATTTTAAGTGAAGCTGGATTTTGTCCTGCTTTTGCCCATTCTAGTGAATTATCACGAATCCAATCGATAAAAGCTACAACACCCTTAGATTTCTCATCCGAACGGTCTTTACTGTTAAACATTACAAATTGGTGGGATGAAGACCAATTGACCATTTTGCTCTTATCATCCGTTAGTTGTGGTGCATTGGTTAATCCATACTCAAATTTTGCATCTTTTAAATTATTATTCATCCAGATTCCTTCAGGATAGAAGATTAATTTCTCTTGAAGGAATAGTTGAGCCGGATCTTCGCCATCTTTGTTTGTAACACCTGATTCATATAAATCAATCCATTTTTGGAATGAAGCTTTTGCCTGATCGTTATCAATGGTTGGGTCTATACCATTTTCCGTTAACTTACCACCATTTTGTGCGTACAAGGAAAGAAAATTCGGTTTAACCCACGTAACTCCTAAGCTGGTAATCTTATCCTGCTGTGATTTTTCCCCGGCAGCTTCAATTTCATCAAACGTAATAATATTATCGTCAAGTGCCCCTGGAGCATATTTTTCTACTAGATCTTTGTTGTAATACATTACAAATGAGTGGATATCAAGCGGAACACTGTACCTGGAGCCATCTAAATCCCCAATTTTCCATGCTTCTGGCATATAATTTTCTTCTTTTATTTCTGGGTAATCACTTAAATAATCATCATAACTAGTTAACATCTCATTATCTACATACTGTTTAATACGTTCTGCATGAACAATCATCAAATCCGGAATATTTTCCCCAGAATTAACTACCGTCTGAATTTTTGTATACATATCTCCCTCTTTTAGGGAAATGTTTTTTATTTTATATTCTGGATCTGTTTTATTATATTCATCTACCATTTTCTTCATATTTTTACCATCCGGTCCTGTGAATGGATTCCAAAAGACAATTTCTTTGCTTGAACCAGAACTTGAACCGGAAGAATTACTACTACAGGCGGATAATGTGGCAACAAGAATCATTGCCATAAATAATAGGCCTAATTTTCTCATTTTTACTGCCCCCTAATTTAATTTTTTCATCAATTTACTAAAACTGTTAACTGTTAATAAGGATTATCCCCCCTTAAAAGCAAATTAAATTAAGTTAACTTATTAGTTATTAAATGAGCTCTTTAAGTATACAAATTATATGTACTAAATTTGTTTTTTTGTTTATTTTATTAGAGAATACGCTTACATAGGAGATTTGTCAATATTGTTTTTAAAATTTATGATTTATTTCAGTTTTTTTGTTCCATAAATAAAAGCTATCCCTACGTTAAGGATAGCTTTTATTTATGTACGACTCTACTTGGAAAATTCTACTCTAAGTTTAATATCCTGTTCGTGGTCTCCAAATTTTTTACCGAAGAGATTGATTCCACCTTTATGGATGGCATCTTCCTTAATCCCAATCCGCAATGATAAATAATTTCTATCTAAAATATTTAAGTCATCTACTGTAACGTTAGAAAGATGAACGTCATCGATCGTAGTTTCCTTGTTTGTTACTTTCCATGTTTTTAATGTCCCGTACTGTGTACTAGTTGACTCTGCCCAATATTCCGGGTTTAATTTTCCTGGACGGTCACCGAAATCTCCCGGGCTCGTCCATGTCCCTATATCAATTCCATTAACCCATATGGTAATATCAGATGGCCAATTATGATCATGATTTGGGGCTTCTGAACAGATTTCAACCGAAAACCCCACTTTGCTAACATTTGTCTCAGGAGGAATAATAAGCGGAAATTTATATTCAAAAAACCCTTTTCTTGTCCAAATTAGCTGGGCGCGGGAACGCACTGGGTTAAAAAAGTGAACCGGTTCATCCTCCGGGATCAGAAGATTTTCCTGATCCGCCATCCCACAAGTGGGAGCAACATCAAAGTCAACATATTGACCAATTGGCATCTCTAAATCAAATACCTTCTTGTCATTGTTCTGACTTGGGCTTGCTTTTAGTTGAATATGGATATCATCAAAATTTCGTGTACAAACCTTCATCGCTCCTCTGCTTGCCGGCCGCAGCTCTGTCAAAATAAGACCTGATTCCTCCAATACTTTAACATGGGATGCGGCGGTTGATACAGGTATCTTCAAAGTAGTAGCTAATTGGTGTATGTTCATATTGCCTGTGTTTAATAGATTAATAATGTTTAACCGTTCATCGGATGACAACGCATGGGCCACCTTCTGCAACTCTTTTAATTTATTTATTGATAACTCCAGCATGGTTATTCCTCCCTATAATCGTTCCTTTTACTCATTAGTCTAATATAAACAAAAAATCGATAAATATCCATCTTTTTTAATTATATTGAACAAATTCCCGTTAGTTTTATGTAATAATCGACTATATTTCAATTCAATACAGAATTAAACAGAAGTTGGGAAGGTGTTAACTTTTTGGAGAGAAATTTTTGTAATCTTTTATATAGTCATATTGGCAGAAAAAACCACCTTATATAAATAAGATGGGAAGGCCACTAAGATATAATTTCCTGATGATTTATATCCTTTGTTGAACTCCTTGTTGCTATTTCGGGTGAATAAACAATTGACTCAACTTGATAATGCTCCTTATTTTTATGATTGTTTTTTAATTTTATCAAATCAATTATTATCTTTGCTGGTTCTTTACCCATTTCACTTTTTGGGTGTATGACGGATGTTATTTTCACTTCTGACACATCAGTTTTTTTGGGCTGCCTACATTTTTATTATTACTTTCCTTGGATCTATCCGCACAAAAAGTACCAGATCCTTGCTCACGATATAACCAACCAGTCGTAACTAAATCTCCAATTGCGAGTCGAACCGTATGGCGACTTACCCCAAATTCCTTCATTAGTTCACTTTCTGAGCTTACTTTTTGATGAGGAGTATATGTTCCATCCATTATCTTTGATTTAATTGTATGCTTAACAGTATTGTATTGATCGTTAAACAGCTCTTCAACTTCCTCGTCCGATATTTGAGCCATTTCCTCTACCAAATCACCTATGCCATAATAATCAACTGTCCAGCCAAATTTAATCTGTGCTTCCACTTTATCCCCATCAGTAACCGCAACATCGCGCATATTGTCGCCAAAGCGGTCCACCCTGATATTCGTACCTTCCGTAATTGCAACTGCTGTTTTCATCCAGCTGCCGACTTTCGTGGAAACATCAGGATTTTCCCAATGTCCGACAACTACTTTGCGCGGTATGTTCAAACGTGTACCGATAAATCCATATTCACGGTCTCCATGCGCGGATTGGTTCAAATTCATAAAATCCATATCAATTTTATCCCACGGAATATCACGATTGAACTGTGTATGCAAATGCATGAGCGGCTTCTGCAACGCTTTTAGTCCGGCAATCCACATTTTTGCTGGTGAAAAGGTATGCATCCACGTAATGACCCCAGCGCATTTTTCATCACGATTTGCTTCAAGCGTTAAGGAATGAATGGCTTTTGCGTTTGTAAGTACTTTTTTGAAAATGATAGGGAATGGCAAGTTGCCATTTTCGTTTAATTTTTCCGTGATCACTCAGGAATGATCTTCTACTTCCTTAAGTGCATCGTCTCCGTATAGATGCTGGCTTCCGGTGACGAACCAAAATTCATAAGGTTTAATTGTTCGCATTTCATTTCCTCCCATTTTCTTTGACTAGTTTACTAGTTTCACTGGATTATCGGTAATCGTTCTTAGTGCCATCAACCGCTTCATGACATTATTTTCACCGCACCCAAAATAATCGTGCAGCTTCGAATATTCCTGGTAGATTTTTTCATAGACTGCTACATTTTCCGGAATTGGGGTAATAATTTCATCCTTGATTCGCGCCATCTTTTCCGCTGCTTCTAAAATCGTATCGTAACCGCCATTTCCTGCTCCTGCTGCAACTGCAGCGAACATGGCCGCACCCAATGCCGGGGTTTGCTTGGAATCCGCAATTTTAATTGTCCGGTTCGTCACATCGGCATAAATTTGCATCAATAATTTATTTTTCTGCGGCAGACCGCCACAAGCATACAATTCGTCAACAGGCACACCATTTTCTTGGAATGCATCGACAATTTTTCTGGTACCAAATGCTGTTGCTTCAAGTAGTGCGCGATAAACCTCCTCAGGTTTGGTTTGCAATGTCGCACCAATTAGTAACCCACTTAGCCCCGTATCTACAAGTACGGATCGGTTGCCGTTCCACCAATCAAGCGCCAATAATCCTATTTCGCCAGGTTTATAAGTTGCCGCCTTTCGCTCCAGCCATTGGTGAACGCTGACTCCTTCCTCTTCTGCAGCATCATGCACATATGCTGGTACCCCCTGATTGACATACCAGGCGAAAATATCTCCGACAGCTGATTGCCCTGCTTCATATCCGTAAAGCCCTGGAATAATTCCATCCTCGACAACACCGCACATACCTTCTACTTGTTTCTCATCGGTACCTAATAGCATGTGGCAAATGGACGTCCCCATCGCCATAACCATTTTTCCAGGGGTTACCACACCAACTGCTGGAACCGAAGCATGTGCATCAACATTTCCAACAGCAACGGCAGTTCCTTCCGACAAACCTGTTAGCGCTGCCATTTTTTCCGTTAACCCACCTGCATTAGTCCCCAGTGGTACCACATCACCGCGCAGTTGTGTTTCAGCTAAGTCTGTCAGCCCTGGATCAAGATCATGAAAAAACGCTTTGCCTGGATATCCATCCTGTTTATGCCAAATTGCTTTATATCCTGCCGTACAGCTATTGCGCAATAAATTATCTGTAAGAACTGAGATCACCCAGTCCGTTGCTTCAACAAACTGATCGGTTTGCTCGTAAATTTCCGGGGCCTCGTCTAGGATTTGCCATATTTTTGCGATCATCCAATCCGATGAAATTTTCCCACCATACCGTGGTAAAAATTCCTCGCCTCTGGTTTCAGCAATTTGATTAATTTGATTCGCTTCATCCTGGGCTGCATGATGCTTCCACAGCTTCACCCAACTGTGCGGATTGTTTTTCAATTCTTCATTAAAACAAAGCGGATTACCTTGTGCATCGATTGGCAGCATTGTACATGCCGTGAAATCAATTCCCAGGCCAATAACATCTTCCGGATTGATCCCAGAGGCTTTCATTACAGCTGAAATCGATTGTTTCAAAACCTCCAGATAATCGGTCGGATGCTGCAATGCCCACTCATGCTCCAGTTTTATAGATGAATTCGGCAGCATGTCATCGATCACCCCATGCGAATATGGTGTCACATGGTCGGCAATCTCCCTGCCATCTTTTAGCGAAACAAGAACTGCCCGCCCTGATTCCGTTCCATAGTCCACACCAATTGTATATTTCTCTCCCGTCATTTTTTCACCCCATTTTTCTTCTGACCATAATAAACGTCTACACCATGTTTTCTTAGATAATGCTTATCTAAAATAACCTGTTTTATTCAATTACTTGACCTATTCGTACCATAAGGACGCACTATTCAATTAGGGCGCCCGTTTGCGGTACTATTCGCTACAAACTTCCATCTTACATTCATTTCTCATTTTGTTATACACCTTTCCTTATGATTGATTTCATATTATCTTTATCTTTACATAGAACAATTTAGGCATAATAATTACCCGGATAGCGCCCGATTTATGGAGATTTTCTATTCTGCTAGATATTCTTTTCTACTAAGGGTTTCTTTCTTGATCAATCATAACAGTTAGTCCGACACCATCACCTTCTTGATGCAACATATAAAGAACCCCTGTATCATTATCACGAATAACTTTAGTAATTCTTAGCTTTCCTTAAGTATAAACCTCTTCAAAACGGTTGTTTGTCATTTTTACATCCTCCCTTGAAATTTTTTGTTATACACAAAAAGATTAAGGAGTATACTTAATTATGCTTGCTTCAAATTTTAACATAATCCGTTTGTATAAAGTATCAGGATCAATATGATTGGCAGGAAGGGTGGGTGTAAGCAAACCAGCATTAAGATAGTTTCTCTTTCCCGCACGCGAAGAGGCTGGAAATTCACGTGAGAGGCAAAAAACTTTTTTTACTTATAAGAAAAGCGCAAGCGCCCGTTTAGCAACGTACAAACTGGAGCACTCCGCAATGAGATAAAGGAAACACGGTGAGCTGGAAGCGAACCGATGTTGACTTATCGTAATGAAGGAGTGTGAAGTTTGCTAGTTGCTGGGCGCTGGAGCTGGACATGGCCAACTCTGACGTAAGCAGAATAGAGCCTAAATTTTTATACTTTCTTTACTTTTAAAAAAAGGATGAACATCTGTCCACCCTCTAATATGAGGAAAAGTTTTATTGAAGTGTTTTATGTGCAGGTAATCTAGTAGTCATTTCATGCCCATTGTTGTCTTAATACGATGTATGTCCACTTTATTTGCCCAGGTGTCTTCTCGCACAAGCTCCAATTTTACGGAATGATCATCCAGCGCCTCTTTCAACGAACCGAATTCCTTTGCATTTGAAATCTTCATACCATCAATTTCTGCTTTCAAGTGTTCTTGTCCAGTCCGTAAAGCACGCAAAATTTGTCCATGTTCTTTCAACGTTTCCCCTTGCATTTCAAGCTTTTGCTCAAATCCTTCCATTCGCTTGTCCGCTTCACTAAAGCGTGAGTCCATGCCGTCAAAACGCTTATCCACCTCGCCAAACCGTGCATCTATGCCGTCAAAGCGCTTGTCCATACTATCAAGTCTTTCCGTAATGGCCTCCAGCATACCGATGATCTTATCTTCTTTTTCCAATCTATTCACCTCCTATTCCTTTTGTCCAGTATAACATATTTCCTAACTGCTAATGTCGATATTTGAAGAATTTTTTATCAAATTCTAATCCCGACATGCCTGAATTGCACGAGTGTCAGGGGCCGTATCAATTCCAAGGTGGCAAACCTTTCAGGCACATGATGCAACAAAAAGCCCCGGCCACACAAACCGGAGCTTTCCCCTTTCACTCATCTAATTCCTACAACTCATCCCAAGGCGTCGCATTCTCCATAATCGCGTCCATCACCTTATGCAAATTCTCCGATCCTGTCGTCTCAAGCCACTGATAATATGCATCCTTGCCATCATTCGCAAACGGCTTCACGCCTTCCTTCCAAATTGCCCGTCCACAAAGACTGCCGCTAAATTTAGCACCTGCCTCTTTGGCAAAACGCAATGTTTCAATAAATTGTTCATTTGTCACGCCACCGCTTAAATAGATAAATGGCAGGCGGCATTTTTCTGAACAAGTACGGTAAAATTCCACCGCTTCAGCCTTACTGAAAACCGGCTGATAATTATCGTATTGATCATATCCTTCAATATGGAAAATGGAAACCGGAACTTCTACCTTTAAGACATCAATGCTGTATTCATCCTTTGAAAATTCCTCCATAAAATATTCGACAATTTTTGGTTTCCTTTTGGCAAATTCAGTACCCTTCGAATCAAGACCCTCGGCACTGTAGGAAACAGGCTCTAATATGAAGAGAACATCATTTTGTTTACATTCGTCCCCGACACGTTTAATCAGTGTCGTTTTCATGTTGTTGATTTCCTCTTCTTCCTGATGATCGTAATAAACGAGCAGTTTAATAGCACTTGCACCAGCTTTTACTAAATCCTGAAGGGCATAGTGATCAACCAAATTCGGAAGACGCCCCTTTTCTGTCGCATCATAACCTGTCTTTTCGTACGCCATGATTAAACCGATATCCTTATTTAATTTTTTTGCAGCATCCCATCCATATTCAGGATCAAGAAGCAAGGAAGATGATTGATTGCCAAGTACTTCACTGACCCCCTCTTTGAACTGGCTCAATCCTTGTTCATAAGAAATCGAGTCGTTAAACGATTGGTGTAGATTTAAAATAAAGTAGCGACATTTATAAAAAAGTTGCGAAGCTTTGCCCATTTGGCTATGTATAAATGCAAACCCAATAAAAATTAAGCTATAATATTAGATGAAATAGGAAGTTTGAAGAAATCCTGTTGATTTATATAAAAAATAATTATTCTAGCTAGTGTAAATGAGAGTAATGGGGTGAGGTGAGTCGATGAAAGAGAATGAATCCATTTCGTGGCATCCCTCATTTGCTGCGGCATTACAGTTGGAGTTAAAAGAATACGAAAGCCAATTAAACTACATTTTAGAGTATCCCTTAACGAATGAACCATTAAAAGTGGACGTCATTATTTTAAACACTGCGGGTAAGCCAATCGGTAAAAATATTGCCCATTTATTTCGAAAGTACAACATCGTTGAATATAAATCACCCAAAGATTACTTATCTGTCGGTGACTTTTATAAAGCGATTGCCTATGTATACCTGTATAAATTTGTTTCTGGGGGAAAAGAAGGTACAGACAGTATGGATATCCACCAGATGACATTAACATTAGTTGCTCTGAATAAGCCAGCGAAACTCCTGCATCATCTGCGCAAGCGAGAGAAAGAAGTCTATTTATACCAGGAAGGGATATACTATATAGTAGGGATGGATATCCCCATCCAACTTGTGATCCAAAGTGAGCTGCCCAAAGAAGAAAATGAGTACCTTACTTTATTAACGGACCAGTTAAATGAAAAAGAGCAGTTGCAACACGTCCTCATGGATTATTTGCATGACAACAAAAATCAGCTTTATTCGGCTTATCTTTCATGCTATTTTTGAAGCAAATCCCAGCTTGTTTACGGAGGTGTTAAGAATGCAAAAACTTGAGCATGATCCAGAAGTCCAAAAAAAAATTGATGAATTAGTCCGAGAATTTGAATGGGATAAGAAGTGGAAAAAAGAAGGAATGGAAGAAGGTATAGAGGAAGGTGAATTGAAAGCTCAATTAAGAATTGCACTCAACCTTTTTTCCAAAGGTATGCCTTTAAATGAAGTTTCTGAAGTGACCGGTCTTCCATTAAACAAACTGAAGCAGTTAAATAAATAAACTGTCCCCAACATTCATTACGAAAACAAGAGAAGCTTGGAATAAGCAAGATTCCCTTGTTTTATTTTTGAGGTTTTCATGGTTAATCCCAAATCATTCCAAAGGCATCTTCTTAACGTAAGCATATCACTCCACAAATTGTATCTTTTAACTACATTAACAGCGAGATCAAAAGTCACACTATGGTCAGCCATTCTTTATTATATAAGCATTTCAATTTTTAGGAAAATTCACCTGATTCATGAAAACCGGATAGCAAATTCTGTTATAATAGAAATGCAAAAGGGCGTTCGAGGTATTATTGATTTAGAGTTATTTAAAATGGGAGACAGGCAAATCAATCCGTTCCTTTTATGAATAATTCATAAGCCTTCTGATCTATTTGTACCAATCACTCATTCATTACACGCAAGCATTAGAAACAGGAACATTACTAGACGGAGATGGCGATCAAATACTGTTACCACAAGAATGGCCATCAGAATGGATAAAAGAAATTAGAGAAGTTCCGAGTAAATCTATTCGAAATCAATTCAATTAATTGGAGTTTAATATAACAAATTAGTGGCGGTTCATAAAAAACAATAACGGCTACTAATACACACAACACTAGAACCGTTATTGTCTTTTCTATTTTGTTTCAACAGTCTCTTTAAAAAACTGTGGCAAATATTCTCTATGCGCTTCAAGCATTTCATCAACGATTTGTTTAGCAATCGTGTCAGATGGTGTAAGTGGATTAATCGTTAACGCAAGAAGTGCTGTATTATAATCACCAGTTACTGCTGCTTCAGCCGCTACTCGTTCAAATGATTTAATTGACTGAACAAGTCCCCGAACAGGAACCGGCAGATCTCCGACGGTAATCGGCTTTGGGCCGTCTTTTGTGATAATACAGCTTACCTCTACTGCTGAATCATTCGGAATGCTGGCAATTGCACCACGGTTCATCGTGTTTACTGGCTGAATATCCCGTTTATCATTGTAAATTGAAGTAATCAGTCGCACTGCAGCATCGGAATAATAAGCACCGCCGCGCTCTTCTAATTGGGGTGGTTTAATTGCCAAATCAGGGTTCTTATATAATTCAAATAGTTCATTCTCAAGCTTTTGCACCACTTCAGCACGAGTACCTTCTGTTTCAGCACTTTTCAAGGCCTTATCGACCATATCCTTGGATTTATAATAATAGTTATGATACGGACATGGCAGCACATTTAACGTCCTCAAGAACTCCGGCTCCCAACCCTGTCCTTCAATATTTTTTACGAAGCTGCTGTTCTCAGGATCGGTTAATTTTTCCATTACCTGTTCCTTTACACTGACACCATCAACATAAACATCCAAACCATAAACCATGTGATTTAGCCCGGCAAAGTCAATGCGGACACGGGAATGGTCTACATCCAATAGTTTTGCAATACCCATTTCCATCCCAATTGGCACATTGCAAAGCCCTACTACTTTTTCAATGTTTGAATAACGCAGTACAGCCTCCGTTATCATTCCTGCTGGATTGGTAAAATTAATAAGCCACGCATTCGGACATAATTAGTCTGTAACCCTTTAAACAATCCGCCAGGGCCATTTGTTTCCTGACCAAGGACACCATATTTCAACGGGATTCTCTCGTCTTTTGCCCGTGCCTTGAGCAGTCCTACACGGAATTGCGTTGTAACGAAATCAGCATTTTTTAATGCTTCTTTGCGATCTAGTGTTAAGTAAACATCGATTGGCAGTCCAGCCTTAGCAATCATACGTTTAGCCAGGTTCCCGACAATTTCCAATTTTTCTTTCCCCTCTTCAATATCAACCACCACAACTCTGATAACGGAAACTCCTCATATCGTTTAATAAACCCTTCAATAAGCTCTGGTGTGTAGCTGGAGCCTCCACCAATTGTTGCAACTTTGATTTTTTTACTCATAATTGAACCCCCTAAGCAAGTTTTTTCTGAATAGCGATTAACTCTCCAGCCAAGTCAATAAGTGATATCGCATTCATCAAATGATCCTGCGCATGCACAAGCAGTAATCTTACTTTTTTCTCTTCCCCTCTTGCTCCCCCTGAATTAAACCCGTCTGAAATCCATGTGCCTTGCGAGACACATCTGAAGTCACTCTAAAAATACTTATTATCCTATATCCCTATACGTCACGAGCTTTACACCTTTATCTAAAATGTTCTGAAGTATCTTTTTGTCCGTTAATATAGTTAATTCCCTGGCACGTTGTAGAGCATAGGAGCTTCCCGAAAGCAAAGCTTCATCTATATATGCCGGGTGTGTCATAATTTCTGCTGAATCATATGAACTTACTTTATCTAGTATTTTCAACAAAACATCAGATGTTAATTGATCCCCATAAAAACGTTGGTCAAAATACTGAACCATATTCAACTGGGTTGCTTCCGCGTGATTGGTTACATTTCGAATTGGCAGGCAGTACTTGTTTGCCAGCTTTTCTACAATAGGAAACACCTTTTCATGACCGTGTAAATGATGGTGGCTGTCGAGGTGTGTAGGAACTAACCCAAATGAATAAAATTTTTCGATTTGACTTGTATATTCTTTCTCTATATCCCTTTCCTCGGCATTCCAACTCATTCCATCGTTTTTACGAAACTTTCCCTCTTCATCAATGAGGGAAGGTACATTGTTGTTAACTGGAAATCCACAGTCCAATACAAGATGTACGCCTACTCCAAGCTCAGGGTTCGCTTTAGCGAGTGCCGCAGCATCCTCGGCAAACGGCATATTCGTCATCATTGTAGTTGATGTTACGATACCATTTTTATACGCTTCAATAATTCCCAAATTAACGCCCTTGGAATAACCAAAATCGTCCGCATTGATAATTAACTTTGTCATATCCCGCACCCTCTCTACTTTTCCTGATTATTTACAACTAATGATTCGCGGCATTTTCAAATCATTGCCATTTCAACTCGAGAAATTGGGATTGGATCTATTTGTAAAGAGTCAGTTTTAAAAACCCGTTGAAACAATTTAAGAAACGTCTAGTGGGCCAAAACTTCAAGCTTAGCTTATATCCAATCCCTTGCATTGATTTGATCCTGCTTCCATATTTAGAGATAACACTATTTAGTTCCATTATATCATTCCTGACTGTTCTGTATGCAACCCTGATAACATTAGCAAGTATCCACATGTTATTGGAGATTTTGCTGTCATTTGTTCTCTCAATATAGTTGTCATTTGATTGTTTCGCATATGATCAATAGTGCTAGAATAATAATCGGACAACCCAAATAGGTTTTATTTATCAAAAGCGGAAATTCGAGCCGCGATTCTCTATCGATATCTCATTACGTGAAGGTATTCCGTGGGAAATGTATTTTTATTTTGAAATATATCTCTAAAAGCAAGTATGGTCAATTTGACTTAAACAAGGTTGAAGAAAGAATGTAGCCAAAGAAAACAATCTTCACTTCTACCGCCTTACTATAAAAAGCGGTGAAGCGTAATAATAAGGTTGTATAATTCATATCCTTAATCCTCCAGAATCGGGCCATTTAATAGAATAAAGCGAAAGGTGAATCATCTCCTTTTAATGAAACAGAGGGCAGATTTTTTTCTGCCCTCTGTACCTTTAGTTGCTGAAGTAATGTCCTTTTTCGAGATCTGGAATGAGCTTAGGATGCACTGGCTGCCATCCCAAGCGTTCCTGAGTCAGTGCACTCGACGTTGGGTTGTCGGTCGGCGCAAAGGCACCGAGCCATCCGAAGTGGGCGTCCGCCTCCTCGCGGGAAATGCTGACCACCGGCAGGTTCAGGTGACGACCGATGACACCGGCGATGTCACGGAATGGCACTCCCTCATCAGCGACCCCGTGCAGCCGTGATCCCCCTGGGGCGGCTTCCACAGCCAACCGGAACAGACGCGCCGCATCGAGGCGATGCACGGCCGGCCAGCGGTTGTAACCGTCGCCGATGTAGGCAGAGACGCCTTTGTCGCGAGCAATGCCGATCAAGCTCGATACGAAGCCGTGATCGCCAAGGCCGTGCACAGAAGGTGGGAGACGGAGGAACGATGACCGTACCCCGCGCTCAGCCAGCGAGATAACCACGTTCTCCGCTTCACCCCGGGGCACTGAGTTGTCGACCACATCCTTTTCCGTCCCGATTTGCCCTGGCGGGAGTACGTATGTGAGCATCAATGTTCCCGAGGTGATCACGAACGGTTTGCCCGTACCCTCAAGCACTTCCCCCATTGTCTTGACGGCACGTAGATCGTCTGCGACCGCCTTGTCGAATTCTGAGAAGTCGTGCTTAAACGCTAGATGAATGACGCCGTCCGCAGCAGAGGCACCGCTGCGAAGGCTGTCAAGATCGTCGAGGGAACCGCGGTGCACCTCAGCCCCTGCAACCTTTAATGTATCGGCAGATTTGTCTGAACGAGCAAGGCCGACGACCTGATGCCCTGCCTCGATGAGTTCACGGACAACCGCAGTTCCGATGAAGCCTGTCGCTCCTGTAACAAAAACACGCATGTTCTTACCTCCTATGGATATTTCCTATCAGTATGTTCAGCTACAAAAAGAATTATACAACATGAAATTAACAAAGTAAACTATTTTAATTAAAATAGTTAATTTAATAATCTGCGTAAAATACGTTTGTGATAACAAAGCGATTTCTGTATAATATAAGTGTCAAAGGAGGTTTCATTTCGTGAGAAAACCCGTGAGCGTCGATCAATATATTGAAAAAATAAAACCTGTTATAAGAAGAAACAAATTCAGCCAACTAAAAATAGACGATATCGCAAAATATATGGATATCAGCAAAGTGACACTTTATAAGCATTTTTCATCTAAAGATGAAATCATTCAACGGGTTGTAATGTATTATATTAATTACTTGCAAGGGGCTGATACCGTTGTAAAAGATGATTCCGTCTCTTATGTTGAACGCTTTCAAATGACGTTTTTGCAATCGTTGATATGTGTAACTTTTATATCTGATTTGTTCTTAAATGATCTCAAAGAATTTTACCCGCACCATTTTGAGGATCTTTCAGCTGCACAACAAAGTCGAATTAAAAACTTACAAACCTTTTTTGAATCCGGAATGAAGCAGAAGATATTCAACAAATTGAATGCGGTATTGTTTATGGTTCAAGATGACGCTGTGTTACGGCGTTTCATGGAACCCTCATTTTCAATTCAGTATGATGTTACCTTGAAACAAGCGATTATAGATTTTTATAAAATGAAAGAATATCAATTGCTTAAGCCTGAACACTTAGATACTGTAGATGATTCCGTTATTGAAAAAGGGGTTTCTAAAGTTTTACAAACCATTTCATAACCATGTTCGCGCTCCCAGATTGTCTTCAGCAATAGGGCGCGATTGTGGAGCAGTTTTTTACAACTTTTTTATCACAAATTCTGTCCATAACGGGAATCGAACATGAAAATTAAACAACTTTATTTTTAAGGCAGCCGCATTTTGGGTTGGAAGAATGCGGCTTTCGCTCGTTAAAATTAAACAACTTTATTTTTGTTGGACAGTGGTGATTTACTGGTTAAAGATTGATGACAAACACTCTTTGGATAAAACAAAAGCAAACAGGTTAAACTAACCGTACGTTTTAGAAATTCGGTAAAGAGGTGAACCTTATGGGGATAGCTAATATCGGCATTCCGGGCTTAATTCTCATTATCATTCTGGCTCTGATTATTTTCGGGCCCAGGAAGCTGCCGGAAATCGGTAAGGCTGCCGGCCAAACATTAAATGAATTCAAGCAATCAACCAGTGATTTGATCAGTGATGGTGACGAAGATAACTTGGCGAACAAGAAAAAGGAAAAGCCACAAAATGAACAAAGATAAAGTGAAACTTCATTCAGTGGGGGTATTACAGCCCGATAATGCGGGTGCCCCCTATTTTTAATTTTACTTTTCGTTTTTATCGTACACATCTTAAAACGCTTTCACAATAAATATCTTGTCGAGATTTTTATATATCTTGCTTTTTATGTCGAACACCAATAAAATAAAAGTTATAGGAAAAGTTTGCTAATTAAGGAGGGGTGAAAATTTCCTACGAGGTTTATAAAATGAAGGTATTTAAACCAGGTCAGGATCAGAGAATCGCAAATTTGCTGGAGACAACCAATTATAATATTGCACACATAGCTGAATTTATCGGCTTTTCTTCCCAATCTTTTTTTGCCCAGGCATTTAAACGCGCAACCGGGCAAACACCATCTAAATATCGAAAAAAAGCTGGGAAAGAGGTGGAAGGTAAATAGAAACTGCTAACTGGATCGACTGCTTGTTTTGGGATCAGCGACCTCTTCGCTTTTGGTCGGTGAATTCCCGTCTTTTGATCAGCGAATTCCTGCTGTTGATCAGCGATTTCTCCCTTTCGATCAGCGGCTTCTTCCTTTCGATCAGCGCATTTCCACTTTCGATCAGCGCTTTTCCGCTTTCGATCAGTCCTTTCGTTTGGACTTGTACCAACAGGGAGAATAATTTTCCTCCCCGCTGATTTTCATAAACGGATAGTGAATCCGCGTCTTGTTTTTACTTGCTCTCCCACTTTTCCTGCAAATAATCCGCATCCTCCTGCAAGATTGTGTACGCATGTTCTGAAATAGCTCCATTAATCTTTAGCTGCTGCAGCAATCCTGCAAACGTTCCCAAGTGTTTGATCATTTTATCTTTCATGCTGTGACTTTCATAATAATGTAAAGCCTGTAAATGCATTGTCAATGCGTGTGCAGCTTCTTCGCTTGCAATCTCATCATTTTCTAAAAATGCTTCGACAAGTATTTTCATCCCATCAGTCGTTAGCGAATGACTGCCGCGGACCAAGGTTATATCAGCCGTAACCGGCAGATGATCGGATGCAAGTGAGGAGTACACCTGTGTATTTTTCACCTTCATTCTTGGTGAAGCTAATATCATGTCAATTCTTTTTACCGGTGATACTGCCGGATACGTATATCCATCACCACTTTCGGTCATAGCCCATGCATCATTAAACCAGTGAAACAGCGGTTGCAGCTCTTCAGCATCAGGAGCAGCGTTCATGTCACCAACCAAAATATTGTATTGATGCTCGCTCATCACATCAAGCATGTCCTGAACTTGCATTTCCCGAACACTCGGATCTCCTCGATAATCCAGATGTGTCACATAAAACCATACATGTGCACCGTTAATATTTATTTGCGCTTCCAAAAATCCTGGTGCTGGTTTTGGTTCCGGATTTGGATCTTGTGTCGACAATCTTGTGATATCGCGATTTTCTGCGCTTAGAATTGGATATTTACTCAAGATCGCCACACCATATTGCCTCCGTGGCTCATCGTCACTTGCTGGATCAAAATCATAAATCGGCGCAAAGAAATAGTCCATGTCCAATTTTTCTGCCAATAGCTTTATAGTATTCTCGTTATTGCTCCTGTCACCCCAATGCACATCAACTTCCTGCAGGCCAATAACATCTGCACCCATATCTCGGATCGTTGCCGCGATTCGATCAAGATCATACTTCCCATCCGTTCCAATCCCGGCATGCAAATTGTACGTTGCCACCGTGGCTGTAAGCTCCCTGCCTTCTTGTGTGTCAATTTTGGCAAATACCGTATTCAGCGGTAATAGCAACAGAATAAAAATAAGTACGAACGTCCATTTTTTCATCCAAAGCACCTCCCGTAATAATTGTCAGACAACGAGTTCCTGGCTTTACTGTTGATGTTCCTGGCTTTACTGTTGATGTTCCTGGCTTTACTGTTGATGTTCCTGGCTTTACTGTTGATGTTCCTGGCTTTACTGTTGATGTTCCTGGCTTTACTGTTGATGTTCCTGGCTTTACTGTTGATGTTCCTGGCTTT
>BMJD01000003.1:78490-165932 GCA_014642895.1 Lentibacillus populi | reverse complement strand
TTACTGTTGATGTTCCTGGCTTTACTGTTGATGTTCCTGGCTTTACTGTTGATGTTCCTGGCTTTACTGTTGATGTTCCTGGCTTTACTGTTGATGTTCCTGGCTTTACTGTTGATGTTCGCGTTTCCCGTAACCGGAAACGCGAACATCGATAGCGTAAAAAGCGCTAAATGTGTTATCACCCTTTTAAAAAGGTCTATTGCCACTTCCCAATCAAATACGCTGCATCCGTGTTAAGCGTCTGATAGGTATCTTCGTCGATCATTCCATTATCTTTTTGCTTGTTCAGCAACAGCGTGAAACCTTCCATATGTTTTAACACTTTCTGCTTTTTGTTTTTCTCCTCAAAGTGGTGTACTGCGGTTAAATGCATGTTCAAGCGATGCGCTGTCTCCTCAGTTATTTCACCCTTTCCCTTAAGGCTCGTTATAAGTGATTGTAGTGTTTCTGCATTCCACGCATACATCGCATCCGCTGTTTTCTGTGCTACTGCTTGGCGAATTGGATTCGTAGACGGCGTCACAGCTGTTGGATGAACACGGTTCGTGAGTAAAATGGTTATCGAATTTTGTGATGGGCTGACTACTATAGATGTCCCGGTAAACCCTGTGTGACCCATTGTCGTTGGTTCAGCTAAACCACTCATAAACCAGTCTTGATTAAGCTCCCAACCAAGGCCATGGTCATTACCAGGAAATTCCGGAATATGGTTTTTCGTAATTAAGTCTACTGTTTCCTTATTCAAAATACGAGTACCTTGATAGATTCCCTTATTTAACATCATTTGCCCGAAAACAGCCATATCATTTGGGTTGGAAAACACACCTGCATGTCCAGCAACACCGTCAAGGACAAGCGCATTGCCGTCATGAACAACACCACGGACCATTCCCCTGCCAGGAACGTACGCTGTCGCAGCTATACGGTCGATTAAAGATGGTGGCGGATTATACATCGTGTCCGTCATACCAAGCGGTTCCGTAATATTTTCCGCGACATATTCATCCAGACGTTGACCAGACCACTTTTCAACCAGGGCTCCCAATGTAATCAGGTTTAGATCACTGTACTCGTAATGGGTACCCGGTTCGTTCTTCAATGGATAGGTTAAAACAATATCAAGTGCTTCCTCCCGGTTATCGGTCATGTTATAAAGCGGAATCCATGCCGTGAATCCGGAAGTATGTGTCATAAGCTGACGGATTGTCACATCTTCCTTCCCGTTTTCCGCAAACGCCGGTATATGCTCCGCGACAGGATCATCAAGTTCAAATTTTCCTTCCTCGTACAACTGCATGGCAGCAGTCGTGGTAAACAGTTTACTAATAGAAGCTAAATCAAAAATGGTATCACTTTCCATCTTCACTGGGTTCTCAACTTCCGTAAAATCCAAGTCAGCATAGCGAAGTGCGTAGCCGTATGCTTTTTGCTTTACTATTTTCCCATCCCGGGCAACAAGTACAACTGCTCCCGGCATTTCCTTATTCGCCATTGCCTCTGCGATTTCATCATCAATATCGGCTAAGGGCTGCTCAAGCATTTGTACACTTGCGGGATCGCCAGGTGTCAGCTCCGCTGCTTTGGCATACGCTTTGCCGTTTTGATTGGTAAAAAGGGTAAAAACTATAATTAGCCCAAATATGATTGTTACTAGACTTTTACTTTTCAACGGTTTCCCCTCCCTATATTAGAACCCCTCTTTTATTGCTTACGAAAAGAGGGGTGTTTTATTAAATCTAGAGGTAAGTTCTCTCTTTTTTAATGCCTGTAAATTCTATTAATCAATCTCCCATTCTGTTATTACAAAGTCAGCATAATCATGAAGGGCATTGGCAGCATCCTCTGAAATCAATCCATTTTCCAACTGTTTGTTTAGTAAGGTCTTAAACCCATTCATGTGCTTCACAACCTTCTCATTTGTACCTTGTTTTTCAAACTGCCCCACTGCTGTTAAGTGAAGGTTTAAAGCATGTACAGAATCAGGATCCGTTATCTCCTCGGTATCTGCAAAATAAGAAACTAGCATTTTTAATCCAGATGTACTTATATCGTTCAATAAAACATCTGTATCCGTTGCAGTCTGATTGGAATCCGTTTCCGAAGCGGTTGTAAACACAAGCTTTGCAGGTTGATCACCTTTTTCTTTCGGAATCTCCACATATACAGGTACGGTTACAGTCTCTCCAGCTTTTACTTCAATAACGTTGTGCTGCAGCTGCGTTTCCCAACCAGCGTCCGTTTCCGCTTGAAGTCGGATAAGGTCCGTCGCCTCACCTGTGTTAGTTACGTTAAAATGATGAACAGCTACACGGCCTGGGGTCGCACGTTCATCCGTACTATTCTTAACGGTTACACCACGAGCATAGTCTCCCGCACCATCCATATGACGTACAGCAACTCGATACGATAGCGCACCTTCCTCGTCATATTTTTTATCCAAAATATAGAAATGCAACCGGTTATACTCATCTTTATACTCACTAACGGCATCCTCGCTGGTCCCGGCCTTAAATAACGCATCAGCTAACTGGCGGTAATCCCCTTTGGAGTACATTGCCTCTGTTCCATCTGGACGGGTAAAATCAACCTTATTAATATCATCCCGATGTGAATCTACTACCCATATATTTGGTGCACTCTCTTCATCTTTCGTTTTGGCCAGCAAAACACCGGAATCAGGGGTAAAGGAATCAAATCCAACACGATCGACAACTTCTACCGTGTAGTTGTCATACCATTTTTCACCGCGTTGCATATCCGCTCGCCAATCATCTTCAAGTGAATTTGCTGGTGTTAAATCTTCCATCGTAATATTAATACCAGACAGCCCGGTTCGCCCAAACTCACTTCCGGTTGGGATTTCCCGTGCCAGAATATCCGCGAACACTGGTCCAGTTTCATCAAGTTCATCACGATCAATCTTCAGGTACTGATCCTCTGATAAAAATCCCTGTTTTATCTTGTTACGTAACATATGATGGGAAGGAGCAGAACTGCCCAATGTTGGCATAACCATCCATCGGGTGTGCGGTCCCCCTGGCCCATTGAAACTGCCACGGCTCATTAATTCCCAGGGACCTGAATAAGAACGGGATACCGGCTCTCCATAAGGATTATTATAGTTATCTAGTAAACTCATAATATGGCCAAACTCGTGGGCGAACGTACCCATCCCATCATTTTCACCTTGAACGGAAATACCATTTCGTATGTCGGCACTGGACCAAATACTTTTCCCTGCTAACCAAGATGTCCAGTCAACATAACGGGTATTTGTCCAATTAGGCAAATCGCCAAGCTCGGCTTCGGGTCCATATTCATCGGTTACTGCCTCAGGATTCAGGAATTTCATTTCCCCAAATTCCTGCCAAACCCCTGATTCGTCGTAACCTGCATGTAAAACAAATGTGAAATCATATTCTTCACTAGCCGCCTCTATATCTGCCTCTGCCTTACTCATAGCCTCTGATCGTAAATCTTTGACCTCATACCCTGGAGGCATATTCTCATGTTGCCCATGTCCTCTGCTTAGTCCATACTGAAACTCTTTTCCATCCATTCGATAAGGGCCAAAAGCGTCTATTTCCACCGCCCATTCACCAAAAGAGTTTTCCCGCCAAAATTCGTTGATCGAGTGAAAATTGTTAAGGGCTTGAGGCTCCATTAAGAAATCCTCCCAAAACTCCGGAACATCTTCTCTAGGTATTGCTCCAATTCCGATCGGATTTCCTGCAACCTCCGTACCTTCTTCCTGACTTAAAATAAAATCACGATCCTGAAAATCCACAACCACTAACGCACCTTTAAGAACTCTTTCCGGCTCAATATCTGTTTCATTCCAGTCAATGCCAGGAACCGGCTGATAATCCTCCCATGTCATATCCTCTGGAAGTTCAAAGTTTTCGGGATCAATCGGCTTAGGAAAGGCGGGCAAACCAGACTGGGCCGCATAAACCGGTGTCGACAGCAACATTATTAGTAGAATCATTAAATAGATCGATCGCTTAAGTAGTTTCATTATGTTATGCTCCTTTCCGTTTCAGGCGTAATAGAATAAAAGAGAGAGGAATTTCCCCCTCTCATCACCATTACTTTTCCTCTCCGGTTGTTTGCATACCCTGAAACGTCCATTCCAGTTGCAATGAATCTCCTTGGAACTGGTTTTGATCCTCGCCGTTATCCACAAAATTAAACTTCACAACAAGATCATCCAAGGAGCCTGCCGGAAGACCCTTTTCTCCAAAATTCGGATAAAAAATATGTTCGTTGATCGCTTCTGGACTCATGTTTTTCAGCTGATCCAGTGTTGTTTTATAAATAACCTCATCAAGCTTGTCCGCATTATACAAAAATTCCACTTCAATATGTTTTCCAAAATCCTCTGTATTGTCCCCTTTAGCATCTGTAACATTGTAATTCGTATCCAATGTCACTTTTTCGATATCCAATGTTCCATTATTTTGCAACTCAAAGTCGCGAATAATCGAATCGCCCGGTTTTAAATTTTCCACTTCGATCAGCGCTGTTGGCTCCACTGCCAGGTCAAGCGTACCAGCTGCAAACGTGTTATTCGTTGTCTCACTTGAACTGAAATATGCATATGTCCCTCCCCCGATCAATGTTAAACCAAGTGCCGCTGACATCATTCCCATACCTAATTGTTTTTTCAAACCCATCTATAATTCCTCCCTAAATATTAGTTGTTCGTTTCTAGATCTTCTTCTACATTTGTTTTACTGGCTGATGAGTCAGGATTTTCATTTGTTTCCTCAGCCTTTTCTTGTTCTGGAGTATCCGTCCGTTCAGATAGATTACGAGACTCTTTTGTTGCATTATCCTTCTCAACTTGGCGTTCCTGATTTTTTGTCACCTGCTGGTTATCTTTTTTGTCCACTGTTTCCTTTTGACTTTCTTTTGGTTCATCAACTTTGTTATTAGTTGATTCCGTGGTTTGCTGCTCAGTCGGGTCTCCGCCGTTAAATTCGTCTTTCATCTGCAATTTTTCATCATATGACGCTGTATCCGTGAAGTAAGCATTGGTTGGAGAGGTTAGTACATGGACAATCAGGAACATCAAATACACAATGGTGAGGCTTCGTAACCAAATCCTGCTTTTTCTCTTGGTGATGCTTTTTCGCTGGTCAGGCATTTTCATCTTCCTTTGACATGCATTAAAATTAGCTACAAAACGTGAAGCATTTACAATATCATACGTTCTTTACCATTTCGTCATCTTTCTCGACCTCCAATCACAAAATGTGTTAAAAAATACACTCCTTTCCAAAAAATTTTTACTCCTTCTTTGGATGTGTAAAAACCTTTTATGTACATCATTTCTACTTGAAGTATAATAGAATTCATTTGCAAATGGTGTCGAATAACGTCGTATAAATCTGATTATTTAAAAAATGAATAGTTAGCACTAGCATAAACGTGAGGCTATGGGTGAAAAGGTTGTGTAATACTGTTAACTACAAGCTTTTTTAGTGTTTCTGGACTAGTCTATAAGTGGGTAGCATATTTCTGAGCAACGGTGATTTACGTTCCTTACTCCATTAATAGAGAAGACAAAAAAATGAAGTTACGAAAGACGGTTTGGCTATCTCATATAATATTGCACGAATTGCCAACACTACATGTTAAGACCCCCGTGGCAGGTTGATTACCACAGGGGTCGTTTTACACTAAGCTATTGCCATTTCTTAATCAACATTTCTGTGCTTAACTTAAGTACGTCATAAGCCTTTTCGGAAATCCATTGTTTTTCTCTATACTGATCAAGCAATTTTTCAAACCCTTTTAAGTGCTTAAGTATTTTCTCCACTTTCTCTTGGTCTTCGTAACGCTTCACTGCTTTCATATGAAGTTTTAACATGTGCGCTGTATTATCACCGGAGAACTCTCCACCTTCTTCATACTGTTCCACAAGCTTTTTTAAATCGGTTGCATTTTCTACCGGTGCTGTCGCATCCTCTATGGGAACTTCATGATGGTATTCGTCAATCCATTCTTTTTTAGCAAAATCACGACCCTTTATTACAACTTTATCATCATAAACCTGCACATATAAGCCCTGGCTTCCATCATGATCGATGATGATTTCATTCCCATGTCCGTCTAGCCCATAGGTATTGTACACACTTCCCGACGTTGCCATATAAAATCCATCTTTCACAAACAAGCCAGGTATATGCAAATCATGATGTGTATGGCCGGAGAAAAAAATCACTTGCGGATATTGGGAAAGAATCTCCCTTAGTTGCTTATCCTGTAAGATACTACGTTGATAATACTCAATATCCGTTCCTGTAAACGAATATGGCAATGGATTGTGCAGATAGACAAAAATTGGTTTGTTCGAATCATCGTGTTTCTCAAGCGCTTTTTCCAACCATTGCAGCTGCTTCTCACTAAGATCGGCTGAATCTTTAGTTGGAGAACCGACCGGCCCCCAGCTTTCTGAGCCAAGTACAATAAACGGGTAGCCTTTTACCATTCGTTCATAATAAACGTTATCCACCCCGGCAAAATCCAAAAATCGCGCGATGGAAGGTGCATTTCCATCATTCTTGAAGAATTCGTGATTACCGATAGTATAGAAAAGATTATCAGGATGCGGACTGGAGTTCATATACTCATTTACCTTGTCATAACTCTCAGTTCGGCCATCGTTAACCATATCCCCATTAACGACCATTGCGTCACTATTTGGATTTATGCTATAAAGATCTTGAAGTGCATTTGTTATTTTCGGACCCGAGCTTCCAGAATTACCTACTGTCAACTGAAAATCACTGATAACCGAAAACGCTAAGTTCAAACCTTCGTTGGCTGTATTATCTACAACCAAAACCTTTCGCTTTACAGTAGCGGTGAATCCTGAACTATTCGTCACACTGTACGTAACCTCGTATGGTCTTGGTATCGATGTATTGATGTCATGCTCAACAACAACCTGATCTGTCAAGTCACCATCTTGCTCATCATACGCCTTTACTCCCGGATCAACGTAATCTTCGCCTATATTTATCGTTAACGGATCATCACCTTTCAGCTTAAGCTCGGGGATAGTACCCGGATCATCGCCTACCGTAATTCTAGCGTGTGCCCAATCAGCATGATCTCCTGCAGTCCGATCACCTGCGTCTGTTACAACAAGCTCTAATAGATCGACTCCTTTGATATCGAGATCAATATGTTTCGTATTCGATGTTGGGTTCATAACACCACTTTCGTAAACTTTTTCTCCGTCTGCCAGAACTTGAAATTCGACTGTTCCATAGGTCTGGGAACCGTTTGCACTTATTTCATCGTCAACTCCTATATCGGAGATGAATCTGGTGGCATTACCACCGAGGTAATAGGAAACCTTTGATGGCGCATGTACACCTAAACCTTTATCATACGTAACACCATTTAATGTTAAGATATTACCATCGCCTTCGCCAGATTCGCCATTACTGCTATCAAGTTCCACAGGGCCCCAACCATTTTCGGCTTTAATTGGTTCCAAATCACTTAGCCACGAAGACGTTGTTGGGGGATCGCTTAACTTGTCAGTGCGAGAACTATCTTTCGTATCCTTAGCTGCATGGGAAATCGCTGCATTCAAGGTGATCCCACATAGCAGCATGAATGTTAACGCAAATGATAGAATGATAATTTTATTTATATTCTTTGCTCCCATTACTGATCCCTCCATTAAATCTTGTATACCCTCTTATACACCTTAACTTATAATCATTGGGATATTCTAGCAACTCTTATATCTTGTAACAAATTTAACCAAGTACGAATTAATCTATTATTTTTCCCCGCCAGTTGCCTGCTCCGCATTAAACGTCCACTCAAGCTCCAGCGCGTCTCCCTGAAATTGGTTTTGGTCCTCCCCATTATCGACAAAATTAAATTTGACAACCAAATCATCGAGATCACCGGATTGCAGTCCTTTTTCGCCAAGGGTTGGATAGAAAATATGCTTATTGACAGCTTCTGGAGTCATCTCCTTCAATTCAGCAAGGGTTGTCTTGTAGATGACCTCGTCAAGCTTGTCCGCATTATATAAAAATTCAACCTCGATATGTTTCCCGAAATCATCTGTATTGTCGCCCTTCGCATCCACAATCTTATAATCCGTTTCCAAAAAAACTTTTTCAATGTCCAGTGAACCATTATTTTGCAGTTCAAAATCTCGAATGACATAATCACCAGGTTTCAGATCCCCAACATCGATAATGGTAGTGGGCTCAACGGACAAATCCAGTGTACCGGCAGCAAATGTATTGTTTGTCTGCTCACTGTCACTAAAATACGCATATGTTCCACCACCAATTAACGCTATACCTACTGCCGCCGACATGAATCCTATACCCAATTGCTTTTTAATTCCCATCCAAATTCCTCCTTCGTATTTTATGCTATATTAGTAGATTTGCTAATCCCTGTTGCCGATCATGATTGCCAGGCTAAAGGCAACGCATGATGCGTTACCTATTGCCATTTTGCAATCAAGCTGTTGGTACCAGACACAAGACCCTCATAAGCTTCATCCGTTATCAGTCCTTTTTCTTGTTGATGGTCAAGCAGCAGTTTAAACCCTTTCAAGTGTTTCACGATCTTTTCTGCTTGCTCTTTTTGTTCAAATCGTTCAACTGCGGTTAGATGCATTTTTAAAGCATGTACGGTGCTATCGTTTGCAAACGCGCCAGATTCATCATATTGATCAACTAATGTACGCAAGTCAGCCACACTTGATACCGGAGCTACCTGTTCGATCCGGAGATTATCCAACATGAACGTGCCTTCCCCAGTATCCATATTGACCGACGTTCCATCACTAAAGAGGCCAATATACGTTTGTCCATTTTCCGAGCCGGTAATCGTAAACTCCGCTGTTTTCGTATCGGTAGATGAAGGAAGTAGTTCATTTGCTGTTAATCCTTTTGCATCACCGATATTTCGAACATCAATCGCTTGATTACCAGCGATAAACCGGTAGGAATTGGCAGTTGTTTGATAGTCAAAGCTCACCTTGTACGTTACCCCCGGTTCAAAGTGAAAATGCTGCGGAATTGTCCGATATACCAATCCACTGTTTCCAGTATTCACCTTCAGGGACCAGTTTCCATCAAGTACATCATCCACTGCCTTTTTACCCGCCCATCCTTTTTGCGTATACGGAGCATGAAGCTCGGCCAGATGGATTCGATTATCCTCGACACCCTCTGTGTTACCGATAACAAATGGGTAAATTCCTTGGGCGACTGTTTCAAAATCCTGTTCGAACACACTTGGTGAGATATAATTATTTAGTGACTTTTGCACGATTCGGATGTCATCAAATTTTGTATTTCCTTCTCCCGCTTCACGGCTAAGCGTTAATTTTGCTGTGTCACTTTCAGCGGTAAAGCTTACTTGCATTCGTTGCATTTTGCTGTTATATCCATCATTTGTTGCATGCGAATCAGCTTTGACATAGTTCTTTTGCAGGCTGCGTAATGTATAATTGCTTACATCCTTGACACCGCCTGTAACAGCAATTGAAGCTTTTTCATCACTGTTGTTTTCCACATATACCTCCGCTACATAATCCTTGCCTGGTTCCAGGTCGGTAAGTGTCCTCGTTACGCTCGTCTGCTTTGCTGGACTGGCAACATTTAAATAATAGTCACCACTGCTTAAATTCCGGGCATCACCTGTTTGATCGGTTCGGACAACACTTACTGCCTGCTTATCGCCCTTAACCTTCGTGAAGTCATCATCAACGGTTCCTGTATTAAACCCGGAATCATAGACATGGGCACCTGTACTCCAATCATCGACCTTTTCACCATCATCTTCCCCGGTAACGACAATATAAGGAGTTGCTGCTTCGGCGTTCAGTGTAATTTGATTATCTACTACGTCAACCTCTTGCATATCGATCCTGCCTTGATCCGTTAGCTTGTAGACCTTCAGACTAGTAATACCTTCGTATTCATCTGGAAGTGTCCACGTTGATTTTCCACCATCCAAATTCCAGTGATATAGTTTACTAGAATCAGGTGTAGGCGTTGCAAAGTCCTGTTCTACCCACGGAATCAGATACTTGTGTTCATCAAGTACGACATTATCGTTAAGCGTAATGATCCGTTCTTTTGAATCATCTTTTCTTGTCACGACAACCTGATCGCCGTTGCTTGGATCTTTTAACTTAATTTCCTTTTCCAGATTGGTTTTCGTTGGATCTCCATCTGTTGTTTTCCAATTGGTCACATAATATTTTTGCAAAAATTTCGTTGGCAGATTGGTATCAAATGTCATGCGGATAAAATGATCAAAATTCTTATCTGACTGCCATCCTTCAAAACCGGCTAATTCAAATCCGCCAAGTAATGGATGATCCGCAGTTCCCCCCGCTTCCGGCCAATTCAATACCCAGGAGTCTTTTTGCTGGTTGCTGATAAACCGCAGTACTTCGGAATTGATCCCCTTACTGGATGCTCCACCATAGTTTTTGTCAGTAGCCCAATGCTGCCACGTGGAGTAGTTTGGAATAGACGTACCAAATTCAGTCGTCACTCTCCATCCTCTATCGATAAATTGATCAGCAATTCGATCGGACTCCCATTGATCCTGATACCAAACGTCCAAGTAAACGAAGTCAAGTCCTGGCACGGCAGCTTTCAGTTTGTC
This sequence comes from Lentibacillus populi, assembly GCA_014642895.1. Classification (GTDB taxonomy): domain Bacteria; phylum Bacillota; class Bacilli; order Bacillales; family Amphibacillaceae; genus Lentibacillus_C; species Lentibacillus_C populi. The sequence continues at coordinate 155,258 of BMJD01000003.1, read as the reverse complement.
CAGTCGTTCTGCTCGGGTCCCTGAATACAAATCTTTTAATTTATCAATCGTATATGACTGATCCAGCCAGCCCCATCCTTTATCATTTGGACCATCGATAAAATCCTCATTAAAGGCATCAGCTTCAGGATACGTTTCTTGCGCATTAATGTGGACACCAAATTCCGAATTGTATTTATGTCCTTCTTCAATTAAGGTATTTAAGTCTACAGCACCACCCATGCGCTCACCGACATCACCATAATCCGGATGTGCACTGTCATGTCCTTCATTAGCATACCCTTTCAATAAAACGGCTTGTCCTAACCCATCCGTTGCGAGCGCGACCTTTTTAACATTGTCCAATGTTTTCAGGAATGGCTGCTGGGCCTGTGAGCCAAAATTCATCGCAATCCGCATACCAACATTATTGTTCACATTTTCGGATCCCTTAATATCCTGCATGATATCCCGATAAGCAATCGCACCATCCTGCCAGTCCACTTTCTTGTCATCGTTCCTATCTTCCGTGATGGCGATTTTTATCGTTGGTTTGTTGGACGATGGCTCCGGCATAAACTCCCGCTGGTAATAGAGAGAGCTAGACGCTATACCCATTGCCTTGTCACCATTAGCATTTTCGTAACGGTTAGCAATCAAGTTATGGTATCCATCTACTTCCGAACTGGACCATACCCCTGCACTCAAATCGTCTGTCGACAAGAAGGCGGTATAGTACCCCTTTGATGTTCCGATTTCCTTCATTGATGAATCAACCTTCACGTTTACGTCACCGGGTTTAGTAACGTCACCGCTGAGATTGGTTAATTTAGCTTTTGCACCTGTTTGCGAGGCATCTACCGAAATAAAATTCATATCGGCAAATTCAACCGTCTCAATTGCTGCATCCCCTTTGTTATTCATTTCCTCAAAGCTGTAAATGGCCTTATTATCATCCACTTTTAGCGAAACGGTAAAGGTAGCATCAAGATCCTCAAATTCATCTTTAACTTTTAACGTATAAACCGCTTCCCTATCACTAACCTTTTCAAAGCTTACTTCTGGATAGTAAAGCATATTATTTACTTTTAATCCATAAACAGGCGATTCCTGTCCATTCATGACGTGATCGCCAACATTATATTCGATAATGCGCGGGAATACCTCATCAATCGTGACATCCATATACTCCGAGCTTAACGTCTGTTCTACCGGCTCTTTATTTGGCGGCTCTGGTGGATTGTATTCCTTGATGCTTACATTAGAGATCGTAATGTTAGCAGGACCACGGCTCTTCTCTAGTCCTAGTAAACCTGCTTTATCTACACCGCCTGCTTGAGTCCAGGAACCCATTTTCTCGTCATTAATGTACAAAGTTGCGGAATCATCAATAAACCTGACACGCAGATGATAGGTTTGATCCGCTTTTAATGGGGCTCCTTTCGTCATCGAAGTCCATTTGTTTGCCGGGCCGAAGATTTCGTGGAAATACTGACTGTTCTGATCCCCTGTTCCCACGTACGAATACGCTGAAGGATCTTGAACACGATAAATAACCCCAAAACGATTCAAGTCCGTATCCGATGTAATGTCCGCTTCAAAAATACCATTCTTGATTTTTTCCATATTTTTGTAGACTATTTTATTTTTCCCATTTGATGTAACACCAAATGTTGCGGATCCATCATCGTTATAGGTTAGTGTTCCGTCACCTTGAATAATTTCAAAGTCACCTTCTTCCAGGTTCTCGTCTGTGATTTCTCCTTGACTATTAGAGGATTCAGCAGTTTCTTGTGATTCCTCCTTTTTTTGTGTCGCTTTCGTTTTTGTCCTTGCATGCTGGTTACTAGCTTGTTTCTCAGTTTCTGACTTGTCATTGCGGTTTTTCTGTTGTTGTACGATTTCAGTTGTTTTGTCTCCGGCAGGTACGTTTTGCTTCGATCCTTCTGCATGAACTGACGGTGAAAGATTCGTGAATGCAAAAGGAACCAATAGCAGAAATGCCAGTAACACTGTTAATGCTTTTCTAGAAAATTTTTTTGCCACTTGTCATGTTAACCTCCTTTTTTGATAGATGAAAAACGGATGGGCGAGTCGAGCATATCAACCTTTAAAAAATGGAGATATTTTTATACCCAGAATCTCCCTTTGTAAGGTGCGATAATACAAGTTAAGATTAACCCTGTTAAAACGCTTTCACAACAGAAATATTGTCATATTTTTTATGAATATTGCTTGTTGTTGGATTTTTTAATAAATTAGTGATATAGTACTAAGTAAAAAACCCCCAAAAAATGAGGGTTTGGGACATATTTACTATTTATTTGGATTACATAATTTAACAAGTTTTTCGATCCGGGTTCAAAATCGATTTTGTGTGTTCTCGATTGGTTTTGGGGTGCCCTCGATCGATTTCGCGGGGCCCTCGATTGATTTTGTGTAGTGCTGTTGCTCAAAACCGAATAAATTCTCGAAAAAGTGTTTTTCTCGTTTTCGAAATGGCTGATCGAACTATTAGGAGATGAAGAAGAAAGGAAAAGTGGAAATGATAAAGAGAAAAACTTGAATAAGCAGTCTTGATCAAATAAAAGGAATACAGATGTAGAGGCAATTATATTGTTTCCCCTTTTTAAACTTTTGTAAAATAAAATTGACAGTATAAAAAATAAATTTTATACTATACTTAGAATAAGGTACCGAGTAGCGCTAACTATTCAGTACCGACAACTACACACTGCATGAAAAGCAGTTGGCCAACATAATTATGTTTTTATCTAGGTGGAGTAATCGCTGACCTTGGGATAGGGGGCGATTACTTTTTTTTGATGAGATAAACGACAATAGTTACAATTAGAGTAAAAGTAGCTACAAGCGTTAAACTAAATTGCGCTACTAAACTTAATGCTTCGTATGTCGTCATCCTACCACCTTCCCTTCTTAAGTAGTTTCACGTGACTTAAGGAACAAGGAAAGATGGCCAACCGCCCACACACCTATGTAATTGCTTCATTCATTTTATCATAATTGCAAGAAAGCTACTAACACTTTTTTCATGAAAGGTTTATTTCAATATTATGGGCATTGATTATCCATAAATTTCCTTAAAAACGCAAGAGGAGGTTTTTAGTGTAATTGAGATGCTGAAAGAAATTTGTATATCTTTAGCAGAAATTAAAGACTTTTTGCATTTCAAAAACCCTAAAGAAGCCATCGAATTATTAACGGAAAAAGAAGAGAAAGTGAAAAAGAAAATCGTGAAAATGCAGCGTACACAGCAAATTATTCAAAACAAGAAAAAGCAAATTGAGGAAGCATTACGATTGAATTTTGATTGGTTTACAATCGAAAAGATGGAAACAGAATGCTATGTATTAAGTGAAAATACTTTAAAACTGTTCCGATAAAGAATTTACAAGGTCAATTATGTCATTTATTAAATATACAAAGCAAGAAGAACTTGAAACTGGTTATCCTATTGGAGGTTTGATCCGTCAAGAGCAAGTAGATGCAGGAGATTATTGGAATTATTCGCATTTTTATATGCGTGTGGATCAACCTGATTTAGCAGAACCTTTTATCAAAAAAGCCGGAAAATATGTGATTGCCTATCATAAAGGAAGTTATATGACGATTCAAGAAACCTATGAAAAAATGAAAACTTATTTGAGTAAGGAAGGGTATCGTATTTGTGGTGACAGCTTTGAAGAGTATGTAATTGATGAGGTAAGTGTATGCGGGGAAGATAATTATGTAACAAAAATAATGATACAATTAGAAGAAAAGTAAGCAAGTTGCTACTTTTCTTCTACCATTTTAGTATAACCCTCATTTTTACATGAGTCTCTTATTTTTTCTTTTGTAACATCCTTTTCTAAGCATGCAATTGACAGTTTCACTTTTGTGTAGAATTCCACACTTTTATCGTTTTATAGTTTTAAAAATAATGACCTAGCTATTTAGGTTTCTATACTATAATCCGAATCCCCAACATTTGCAATACTATTGGGGTGGATATCATTTTTTGTACAAGTATTTGACTTCTTCTTAACTCCAGGTTTCGCGTCAAAGAACCATAAAACTTCTACACTTCTCACGTGCCCGCGGCTATCTCGGCCCTACTAAGCCCACCACATATCCGCAGGCTTCTCCTCCATATTAACTGCTTTTAAATTTCTAACTGCCTGCCTGAACCCTTCATCAATCGACATAATCGGATCCTCATGTTCAATACTGATCACATAATCATATCCATATGTCCTCAATGCACTGACAATATCGGACCATTCTTTTGTGCTGTGACCATAGCCAACCGACCGGAAAGTCCAGCCTCGGGTTTGCACATTGGAATAAGGCTGCATATCGGTCAGTCCATACATATTGACATTATCCTGATCAATGTAGGTGTCTTTTGCATGAAAATGGTGGATTGCATTTGCCTTTCCAAGAATTTTGATCGCTGCCACCGGATCAATTCCCTGCCACCATAAATGACTTGGATCAAGATTAGCGCCAATTGCATCGCACGTTGCCTCCCGAAGCTTCAGCATCGTATATGGGGTATGTACGGAAAATCCGGCATGGAGTTCCAGCCCAACCTTAACACCATGATCTTTGGCGAACTGACCTTGCTCTTTCCAATACGGAATCAATTTTTTCTCCCATTGCCATTCCAGTATTTCGGAATACGCTGTTGGCCAAGGAGTAACCGGCCAGTTCGGATACTTGGACCCTTCATGAGATCCAGGTGTTCCGGAAAATGTGTTGACAACCGGAACATTCATTAGTTCTGCCAATTTAACGGTTTTCACAAAGGTATCATGCGCCTTTTTTGCCTCTGCCTCATTTGGAGAAACCGGATTATCATGACAGCTGAACGCACTGATTGTCAGGCCACGTGAGTGCACCTTATCCAAATATTCTTTTCGCTTTTCTTCACTTACCAGCAACGCATCAACATCACAAAAATCGGTACCGGGATTGCCTCCTGTTCCGATTTCCACTGCCTGCAGACCGGAATCACGAACATAATCAAGCATGTCATCCAATGTTTTTCCTGCAAATAGAACGGTAAATACACCTAGTTTCATCGTTTACTTCCCTCCATTTTTATGTAATACGATAAGGATCGGTTCCTTGCCTCTCCTCACATTCTTTTTGCGGAATGCGTAACCACACTCTCCGCGCGCCCTCTAAACGAGTCTTATACCTTTACCTGTCTCACTACTTCGATAAATCGCTTCAATCAGCTGACTTACTTGCATTGCCTGTTCCGGCCTGACCAGCTGTTCTCCCTTACCCAAACAACTTTCCACAAAATTCTTTGCCTGCCTGAGTCCTGCTTCCTGCTCATTATGTTCTGCCTTCGCTTCACTAGTCAGAAATGTTCCATGCTTAGGACGATAAAGCTCGAACGGATAAACATTTAGACCGCCTTCTGAACCAGATATGCTAAGATGCATGGTGTCTTCCTTAATATTTGCTGCCCATGAACACTCCAGCAATAACGATACACCATTCTGAAAGGTAATATATCCCGATACATGATCATCCACGTCAAATGTTTCGTGATCAAAGATTCCCCAGTCATTAGGCTGATTTGGAGTTTTACTTAAACGGTTATACGCGGAGCCAAGCACCTCCACAGGCACTGGATTTCCTAAAAGCCATAACGCCATATCCAATAGATGGCATCCATAATCGATTAAGCTGCCACCGCCTTGTAATTCCTTATTTGTAAACACACCCCAGCCTGGAACCTTCCGCCGTCTCATGGCACGAACCCTGACAACAAGCGGGTCACCAACATCTCCATCCATGACCGCGCGCTTGGCAACCTGGGCTGCGTCTGTTTGCCTGTAATGATAGGCAATCGACAGGAGTTTGCCCGCCTTTTCCGATGCTCCGATCATTTGTTTGCATTCCTCTGTCGTCATCGCCATCGGCTTTTCACACAATACATGCACACCTGCTTCCAAGGCAGCAACGGTAATTTCAGCGTGGAATTTATTCGGTGTACAAATGGTAACTGCATCCACTTCCCTAAACAATTCATGATAATCTTCCAATACCAGGGGAATCTGAAATTTTCCCGCAGCCTCTTTCGCACGCGCACTGTTCACATCTTGAACGGCAATAACCTCAACCATATCCCCCAGACCCCGATATGCGGGAAGATGCCGATCCTGTGCTATCCCGCCTGCACCAATAATTCCCATTTTCAATTTCGTCATGTTTTCATCTCCAAACTGCTGAACATTCTATATCAAGGAGGAAATTTCCCTTCCTTGTATGTTTGATAAGGAAAATCTATCCTTTTTCAGCTATCTGCTCCAGCGGCTTTGCATTCCCATACACCGGCCTTGCTCTATTCGAACCCGCAACCCAATTCACTGCATTTTTGATTACTTGCTGAATTTCCCGATTGTGGTACGTCGAGTACGTCTCATGCCCTGGACGGAAGTAAAATATTTTTCCGTTACCGCGTTTAAATGTTGTGCCACTCCGGAAAACCTCGCCACCTTCAAACCAGCTGATAAACACCACTTCATCTGGCGCAGGAATATCAAAATGCTCCCCATACATTTCTTCCTTTTCTAGTTCGATATACTCGCCAAGTCCGGCTGTAATCGGGTGGCTCGGATCGGCTACCCAAAGACGTTCTTTGTCATCCGCTTCCCGCCATTTTAAATCGCACGTTGTACCCATTAATTTTTTGAAAACCTTGGAGAAATGGCCAGAATGCAAAACAATTAATCCCATTCCAGCTAACACGCGTTGTTTTACCCTTTCCGCGATCTCCTCCTTCACTTCATCATGCGCCTTATGTCCCCACCAGATTAGGACGTCTGTTTCTGCTAAAACTTCCTCTGTCAATCCGTGCTCCACTTCATCCAAAATTGCCGTTTTGACTTGGTGCCCCTCTTCCTGTAAAAATTCGGCGATGGTCTGATGGATTCCATCTGGGTAAATGTTCTGAACGGTTGCATTTTCTTTTTCATGCCGGTATTCATTCCATACGGTCACATTCAATTTTAATTACTCCTTTCCTGGTGGTACACGGGGACAGGTTCCTCGTCCCACTTTTCCACTCATCCTTGTGAATTACATTACATCGACAGTGATTTGCGCAATATCAACAGTAAATCACGTAACATCGATAGTGATCCGCCTTACTTCAACAGTAATTCGCATTATTTCAACAGCGGATTGCGCAATATCAACAGTAAATCGCGTAACATCAACAGTGCCCCGCCATACATCGACAGTAAACCACATTACTTCATCACAGTGGAATACGCTATAATGCTATTCGAAATAAACAGCCTTTCCCGTTTTAGCAGACTCATAAATCGCCTCCAAAATCTGCGTCACGACCAGTGCCTCATTCGGTTTAACAACCGGTTCCGTATCGTTCACAATGCTCTCAATCCACAGGCGCGCCTCCAGATCAGCATCATTCTCGGTATCGCCTTCATAAAAAGCTACACCACTATTGGAAAGCTCTACATTAGTCGTATACAGCTTGCCAAATTCCTCGCCATTAATCCTTAATCCATCCTTCATATCTGCTCCACCCTCTGTTCCGGAGAGCGAGCATTTAGCCTCGTCAACATCAAGGGAATTAAGCGCCCAACTGGATTCCAGTACAATTGTCGCACCATTTTTCATTGTAATAAAACCAAATGCTGAATCCTCCACGGTGAACTTTTCCGGATCCCACGAGCCCCACGCGTTTGCGGCATTGGCTTTTTTCCCTAATTTGTGAAACGTTGTACCCATAACCGATTTCGGCTCATAATTATTCATCATCCATAGGGCTAAATCCAGGGCATGTGTGCCAATATCAATTAACGGGCCACCACCTTGCTTTTCCTCATCCAAAAATACCCCCCATGTTGGAACAGCACGCCGGCGAATGGCATGTGCTTTGGCATAATATACCTCACCTAAATCACCGCGTTTGCACACATGATGCAAATATTGACTGTCTTGCCGGAAACGGTTTTGATAACCAATCGTTAACTTTTTCCCCGTTCTTTCAGCAGCGTCAAGCATTGCCTTCGCTTCCTGTGATGTTTTGGCCATTGGTTTTTCACACATCACATGCTTTCCCGCTTCCAGTGCAGCGATGGAAATTTCAGCATGGGCATTGTTCGGTGTACAAACATGAACAACATCAATTGATGAATTCTGCAAAAGCTCCTTATAATCCGTATAGACAGCCGCATCCGCTTCCCCATACTCAGCTGCTGCCAATTTTGCCTTTTCGATATCGCGATCACAAAATGCGATAAGATTAACTTGTTGTAATTTCTTCAAACTCGGTAGATGCTTCCCGTTGGCGATCCCGCCGCAGCCAATGATTGCAACGTTTACGTTCGTTGACATATCCTCTTCTCCCTTTTTTTATGTTTTAGAAATTATATGAACAAAGCTAATGCTTTATCCAGCTCCTTACTAAACTGTTTCACCAGTCTCTTATTCCTTAACAGAACCTGACGTCAAACCAGACACAATTCTGCGTTGGAAAAATAGTACAAGAATAACAATGGGAATCGTGACAATTACGGTTGCTGCAGAAATATCACCCCATGGTATCGAATACTGACTCTGATACATGGATATTCCGACCGGCACTGTCCGCCACGTGTCATCACTATTAATGGTTAATGCAAATAAATACTCGTTCCACGCAGCAATAAAAACGAGGATCCCCGTAGTAAATACGCCAGGTGCTGCCAATGGAAAAACCACTTTGCGAAACGTTTGAAAGGGACTTGCCCCATCCAATTTTGCTGATTCCTCCAGTTCAAAGGGGATTTTTTGGAAGAATGTAGATAAAATCCAAATTGCTAACGGCAAACTAATTGTAATGTATGGAATTACAAGTCCAAGATAACTATTACGTAATCCCAAGTCGGTAACCAAATTAAACATTGGTGAAATAATCGCAATTTGCGGAAACATCGATGCCGCCAGCACGATTCCCAGTATCAATCCTTTTCCCTTAATCGGCAGCCTTGTCACCGCATACGCCGTGAATGAGGCAAACAAAAGTGCCAAAATGGTTGTTAACGAGGACACAACAAAGCTATTTAACATATAGCGAAGTAACGGCCTGTTGGATAATGCAGCATCATACGATTCAAGTGACGGGTTACTGGTAAACCATTTAAAGGATGAGAAAATTTCACCAGGTGGTTTAATCGATGTTAAAAACACCCAAATAAACGGAAACATAACAAGAAATACAAAAACCGCCAAGAATACATAAAATCCAATCCCTGCTCGTTTATTCATTGAGTACCCTCCTCATTTTGTACGACCTGCAAAGAGATCAGAACCGATTAGTTTGACGTAAATAAAGCTGATCAAAGCTACACATAAGAACACGATAACCGAAAGTACGGAGCCTTCCCCAAAATTTTGCTGAGCGAACAATGTTTTATATGCATAAATCGAGATGGATTCGGTGGCGTTTGCAGGACCTCCACCAGTTAACACATAAATCAGGTCGAAAACACGAAAAGCATCTAGTGTTCTAAACAATAATGCTACTAGAATGGAGGATTTCAATAAAGGCAGGGTAATCCCCCAAAACTGTTGCCATTTATTTGCTCCGTCCACATTTGATGCCTCGTATAAAGAATGAGGTATTGTTTGTAATCCTGCTAAAAGCAACAGTGCCATATATGGAGTTGTTTTCCAAACATCCGCTAGAATAATAGAAAACATTCCACCACCCGAGGTTGATAGCAGCCAGGAAGAACCTGGTATAATGTTTAAAACTTCCAAGTAATGCGCTATAATACCGGATTGGCCATCATACAAGAAGCCCCACATCATCGCAGCCACCGCCGTTGGTATGGCCCACGGTATAAGGACGGAAGCTCTTATTAGACCTCTTCCTTTGAACGCACGGTTAATCAGCAGCGCCACGCCTAATCCAAGTGCTAATTCAAGTGCTACCGAAACCACGGTAAAAACCGTTGTATTCCATAAAGAATTCCACATACGTGCATCCTTGAAATACTTTCCATAATTAGTAAAGCCGATGAAGTTAGATTCCAAGATATTTCCACTAGTTGCTTCTAGCAAATCAGCAGTTTGCTGGAATTTCTGGTTTTTCGTTTGATCACCTGCTGATTCAGCTATCGCTGTAAGTTCCTCCGAAGAAGAATGCAGCTTTTCCCGGTAATCGGATGCTAAATCATTATCAATCTTGGCATATTTCAAATCTTCATCCGTAACCGGGGTAAAACTCGCAAGCATCTCGTCAATTTTCTCAACCTTTGTATTAATTTCTTCATCACTTATTAACTGTGCATGGTATTGGTCGATACTTTCTTTAATAGACGTGATCGTATTTATTATTTCCTCGTTCTCTTCGCCACTTGTAAGATCCTCCAGTTGGCTGTCAATATAATAGTGATTATCGACATAACGCTCTAAATCTATTGTTGCACCGAGCATAAGCTGGGAACGTGCAGGATCATTTAATCTATAATCAAACAAACTGTTATAGAAAGACTGGGCAACTGGCCACAGAACTACAACAAAAACCAAGATAAGTGATGGGATAACCATGGCATATCCAAGTTGCTTTTCATTTAGTTGAAATTTGCGCCTTTTCCTCTTATTCATTGTCAATCTCCTCGCAATGTAAGGATTGAAACTAGGATAAATGGGAAGGCAAGATGAGAGTTCCCGCCCATCTTGCTTCTCTTCTGACCAATTATTCCCGCATTGCAGCTTCCATTTTTTCCTGCATATTTGCCGCTGCCTCTTCCGCAGTTTGGTCACCAGCTAGAGCCTTTGAAAGCTCTATTTGCATAATATCCGAAATTTCCGGATATATTGGTGACACTGGTCTAGGTACTGCCGTTTGCAAAACTTCTGTAAACTCTGGATTAGCGAATAATGAACTTACTGCCTGCACTTCCGGATCGTCATATAATTTTTTTAACGTCGGCGCCCGCCCACCTTCTATTGCGCTAATTTTCTGTCCTTCTGGTCCGGAAATGAACTTAACAAATTCCCACGCTTCTTGAGGATGCTCGGAATAACGATTGATCATTGTCATCCAGCCACCTAGCGCAGCCGCACTTCCTTTGTCACCAGCTGGAAGTCTGGCCATTTCCACATTTCCAACCACTTCGGAACGCTCTTCATCATTCGAAGAAGATATCATATATGGCCAGTTTCGAGCAAATACTGAATTTCCTTCAGTCCATGCATTTTCTGTTTCTATTTCCTGGAAGTTGGAAATATTATCTGGAACAAAATCTGAATTTACGACTTCCTTCATTTTCTTAATTGCTTTAACTGTTTCAGGGCTATCTACGACAACATTATTTTCTTCGTCTACAACCTGTCCACCGTAGGATGCAATAAACTCAATAGCATTTGTAATAAGCCCTTCATATTGGGCTGCTTGCATAATGTAGCCAAACTTGGTTCCTTCTTCACCTTTCAATTCCCCTGCCATTTCAATTAGCTCATCCCACGTTTTGGGAGGTTCATCAACAATATCCGTTCTATAATAGAATACACCGGCATCTGTATACTGTGGCATTGCCCACTGTTTCCCGTTAAAGTTACCAGCTGCTACAGTCCCCGGAAAATATGCATCCATGTCAATGCCATCCTTTTCGATGAAACGATCAAGCTCAAGCGCATAATTAGCCTGCGCAAACTCTGCCGGCCAAATAACATCAGCATTGAAAACATCAATTTCCGAGCTTTGCGAACTAAAAGCTGTTACATATTGATCATGTGATTGTCCCGTATCGGCTGGCATCTCTCGCTGTTCCACATTGATATTAGGATGGGACTCTTCAAATGCCTTTATTACCGCTTCAGTTCCCGGAGTCGTATCAACACCGCGAGCGTATACAATCGTCACCGCTTCGTCAGATTCTTCTGTTTTTGTATCGTTTTTCGTTCCTTTATCCGCGTCTTTTTCAGTTGCTGCCTTATCATCATTTCCACAAGCGGCAATTAACACAATAAGCACAAGAATTGATAGGCTTCCCAAAATACCCTTCCAAGCTTTCACGATAATTCCTCCTTGTATTGGTTATTTTCCATGTGTGAACTTGTCATTCCAGTTTTTGTACACTGTTAATGATAGCGATTACATATTTACTGTGAATTTTTCCGGAGTTTTTCATACGTCTCCGGAACATTGCTAAACAGTTGATAACATCAACACCAATACCTCTCTAAATGCCGTAATATATCCCCCTTTCCGCCCTCTTGGCAGAAACTGATATTTTGTATCATTTTTGATGAAACTAAACATGAATATTACAAAAAAATGAAATCGATTACATCTTAGGTTATATTATACAAGATGTTTGCTTGATGTCAACGATTATTTTTGGGAACTTTTCAAAAAAACTGTCATGCCGTGGAATGGCAATGATTAGCTATTTCCGCAAAAATCCGCCCTCTGAATTTATAATTTGTCCGGTAATCCATTCGGCCTCATTACTAGCAAGAAACGCAACAAGTTTAGCTGCATCCTCTGGCATTCCAGCTCGCCCCATTAAAAATTTCGGCAATAATTCCTGTTTTAGCTCCTCTGACATCCACCCGGTATCTGTTGGGCAGGATTAACTGCATTCACCGTAATCCCCAATGGTGCAACCTCTGCAGATAACGACAGTGTGAATGCTGAAATCGCACCTTTTGTTGCACCATAAGCTAGTTCCTCCACCATCGGTCCCTGACCTTGCCCGGATATAATGTTAATAATCCTTCCTTTTTTTAATTCGGATTGTTCAAAGCGGCGTGCAAACTCAACACTAAGCAAAAGTGTTCCTCTCATGTTTACAGCATAATGGTCATCAAGCAGTTGTGCATCAAGCTTTTTATAACCGTCTCTTTTCGAATGTGCAGCATTATTGATTAAAATCGAGGGAAAACCAAGCACTTCTGTAACATGATCAAATAATCGAATTGAAGCGGTATCCTTGGATAAATCGATTTCACTACAGGCACACTGTACACCTTTCATTTTTATTTCCTGTTGAAAATCTTTAAGCCATTCGGACTCCGCCTGCCAATATGTAAAAAAGATATCTGCTCCACTTTCAGCAAGTTTCCTACAAATAGCAGCGCCAATCCCTTGTGCATGGCTCACTCCTGTTACAACGGCAATTTGGTTATTTAAATGATACAATTTACCACTTCCTTTAGGTTGACTCACGAATGATCAATTCATGGTCCAAAATTAAACTGTCCACTTCTTCACCTTTTATTTTATTGATAATCATATTTGCTGAAATGCAGCCCATCCGGTACATCGGTTGTGCAACAGTCGTTAATGTTGGATACGTCATATTGGAAAAGCTGATTTTATCAAAGCCAATCACTGCAATATCATCTGGCACCCGTAACCCATTCGAATTTATCTCTTTCAATGCACCAATCGCAAATAAGTCAGAAACAGCGAAAACAGCTGCAGGGCGATCTTCTTGGTTCAGCAGGAATCGCATTGCCTGTTGTCCACTCTCAAAACTAAGATTATCCGTATTATAAATCCATTTTTCCTCGATCGGGATAGCAAATTCCTTTAATGCCTTCTCATAACCGCTTCTTCGTTCCCGTGCATAAAGAAACTTTTCATCTGAGTTGATCAACGCGATTTTTTGCTTCCCCAGCTTAATCAAATGTTTTACAGCCTGATATGCGGCCAATTGATTATTAATCGTTACATACGAAATATTTCCATCTTCATCAAACTCACTACACTGAACCACTGGATATTTACTTGCCAGTTCATGCAAGTTTTCCTGATTTACTGTGGGATCCATTAAAATAATGCCATCAGCTAATCGGTTTCGCATCATATTAAAATAGATTGCCTCCCGCTCTGGGTTCGAATCGGTCTCACAAAGAAGAATGTTATATCCCTGTCCGATAGCGGTATCCTCAATTCCATTTATAATTTCGGAATAAAACGGATTTGAAATACTTGGCAATAAAACGAGTAATAGCCTGCTTTCAGAGTTCCTTAAGTTTCGTCCAAGTACACTCGGCTCATAATTCAATTCTTTAATTGCTTGTTCCACCCGAATCCTGGCTTTCATGGAAACTTTGCTCCGCTTATTGATAACCCGTGAAACGGTCGCAACAGAAACGCCCGCTCTTTTGGCTACTTCCTGTATAGTCGCCATGAAATCACCTTCTTTCTCTACAAAAATATGTAATCGATTACAAATATCTTACTGGTATGTGCCTTTATTGTCAACTCATATTCCGCCTCCATTATACTACATCTTTTTTTTCAATAGTTTCATCCCTAAAATGTTAAAAGGTATGGTACAGAATCTAAGACAGCTTAGAGACTCAGCCCAAGAATCTCGTGAATGGGGAAATTCTCTGAAAGGCTACTGACGAAATACCATTAGTCCGCCCCTACACAAAAACCCTTGGTAATGCCTACTAGCATCACCAAGGGTACAAGAGCCTAACAGCAAGATATAACTATCTTAGTCGGATATAACTGGAACCGCCGTATACGGAACCGTTTGTGCGTTGGTGTCAGGGTGGAGTCAGTTACCTCACCCATATCTCGATTACTGATATAAACATTTGAGAACTGGGTTATTATATCATTTTTCATCACCTGTGGTTTGTTCAGCGGTAAAGGTCCAGTCAAGCGTTAAGGAGTCACCCTGGAATTTGTTCTGATCCTCGCCGTTGTCTACAAATTCAATTTGAACATAAAAATTCTCATAATGTTCACCGCCTGCAGCAAGTCCTTCTCCGCCCAATACATCCAGGGCATCACCATTCGCTAGCTGATCCAACGTCGTATTTTCAATCAACCTTTTTCCTTTTGTTGTATTCAGAAAGAACTTGACATTAATATACTTTCCGAAATCTTCCCCATCATTGTCACCCTTAGCATCTTCGACCGAATAATCCGTATCCAATAGCACTTTCGAAAAGTCAAGCGTTCCATTATTCTCAAGACTGAACGATTGTTGCTGCGTGTCCCCCGGTTTGATGTTATCAAGATCAAATATGACGTTCTTACCGTTTCCGGTCGGCTGGTTGAACGTTAAATCCATCGTCCCGGCTGCGAAGGTACTTGTGGCTTCAACCGAATCACTAAAGTATGCGTACGTTCCTCCTCCGATAAGTGCGATCCCGAGTGCCGCAGACATGACACCCATTCCCAGTTTTTGCTTTAACCCCATAATTGTCTTCCTCCTTTGATTGAATAGGTAAAAGGGGCTGTTCAGAAAGTGACTTAAAGACAGCCCCTAAAACAACTTTTGTCAAACCCCGTTGACAGTGTTGATTCTTTTTAACCTAATCAGACTTCGGTACATTAATAAACAATTCTCCATCGGCCTCTTTTCTGGACACATTCCCGTAATCATCCTTTACGATCACTTCGATTCCAGCACCTTTTACATTCTTCATTGAGGTAGCCGTCCATACCCCGATATAATGACCTGGCGTTGTTTCCATCATCGGTAATTCCTTGATGCTACTTGTCTTGGCCGAAGATGGATTGGCTAGCGGCAGGTGAATCATAAATGTTGGATGCAACCCGGGCTCTGTGTCCATTGAAATGATCACTGATTGACCCGTATTAAGATATTGATCTTCTGCCGGTTTGAGATTGCTAATCTCTGGTGCGTCTGACTTAGCGAAGACAGTAACGGTTTTCGTTGTCTTATTGCCTGCCTTGTCCTGGGCAACGACCTTGATGTTATTTTCACCGTTATCGAGCAGAACCCGCTGTGAATAGGATCCGTCTTCATCGATGTTAGCTTTCTTGCCATTCACTTTCACCCAATCCAAATGTTTATCGGAAACCGTTCCGTTCACGTTAGCAACCATTTTGTTCGTCTTCGAACGGTCTTTCGGACTGTCAATCGTTATCCTCGGTTTGTCTTGATCAAGCGTCACTGTGACGGTATCCGACGGTTCGGTTGTTCCGGCATCGGTAGAAGCGGTGGCTGTTAATACGTTTTCACCGTCTTTAAGGGTGATGTCGGCTGAGAACTTCCCGTCATCCGTTGTATCCGTGGTGACAACCTTGTCTCCGTTATTCATGATGTCGACTGTAGCTCCCTTTTTGGCTTCCCCTTTCACCGTGATGGTTGAATCATTGGTGAATGAGTTGCCTTTCGGAGATGTGATCACCGGCGGTGTTAGCTCATAGCTGACCAGCGCACGGATCATATAGTTCCCTTGATCCGCGGGTGAAGGAGACCATGACCCACCCCCCATTTGCCAGCTGCGTCCCGCGTTAGGACTGTTTTCATCTGTTGCAAGACCCGGGGATTGGTCACCATCCTTTGTCTGGATGTAAACCATGTAGAAATCGCCGTCCACGATAACACCAAGCTCACTTAAATCGACCTTCGTCCATTGGGTTTCATCCCGGATGGCGGTGGCGTCCACGGGGCCGGCCAGTTTTTTGCCGGGCGCGCCGTCTTTACCGCCTGCATCCCAGATTTCAACCTTGAACTTGTCTCCTCCCGGTGACGGGAATAGATCATTCCAGAAGAGGAATTTCCCGCCGGTAACCATGGCGCTATCCTGCCCTTCTGGAAGGGACATCTTCACAGCCCAGCCGTTGCCCGCCTCATTGAAGGCGCGTGCGTTTTCCGGTGTTCCATCATCGTAGCCGATTTCACCGGGGGTGCCGATAAACGGTTTCAATTGAACGTCCTTCTCAGTGCTCTCATCCCCTTTAATCATCACATCAACATCTTTACTGTGATACTTCAGAGCCGACACATGGAGCGTGTAGTTCCCTTCATAGGCGGTAAACGAGTAATTCCCGTTTTCATCCGTCTTGACAGGCGCAATCGCCGGATCTTCCATGAGCATGACGGTGGCATTCGCTACAGGCTCACCGGTCGATTTGTTCGTCACCTTACCCGTGATCGTTCCTTTTGGGATAGGCTGCAGGGTAAATTTCGCATCTGCTTTGCCGTCTTTCGGAATTTCCACGGATTGCGTTTGTGAACGGAATCCATAGGCGTCCGCTTCCAGCGTGTAGGTACCCTCCGGATGGATCATCGAATAACTGCCGTCTCTCGGATCCGTTTTGGTGAAGATCCCGGTTTCCTGAACACTAACCGTCGCGTTCAGCGGCAGTGAGGAAACGTGCTCTCTAGTTTTGTTATTCTTACTTGCTTTGTGTGAAGCAAAAGGTGTCTTAACGTTTTCCCGCTTAGCCGGCTTCATATTGTCCAGATCCACCGACTTTTTGTTCAG
Source organism: Lentibacillus populi (assembly GCA_014642895.1). Taxonomy (GTDB): domain Bacteria; phylum Bacillota; class Bacilli; order Bacillales; family Amphibacillaceae; genus Lentibacillus_C; species Lentibacillus_C populi. The sequence continues at coordinate 138,026 of BMJD01000003.1, read as the reverse complement.
TTTCTTCGACTTTTTCAAGGTCTTCTTACTGCTTTTGGCTTTTTCCAATGTTTTTTCCGCTTTGATTTTCTTCAATGCCTGGCTGTTTTGGTGATGAGGCATCACACCTAGATGGGCCTGATTTGATCTAAAAATCGATGTGTCGCTTAATGTAACGTCATCCAAATACCAGCCGGGTTCATGGCCGCCAGTTTCATCGCTTTCAATATGGAAGGCGACGTAAACGGTTTTTCCTGCGTAATCAGACAGATCAGCTTCAACGTACTGCCAGATAGAACCATATGTGTTAAAGCGGGCAAGGGGTTCCCAATTTTCCTGATCGGTGGAGACGAGAACTTCACCAAAATCACGCGTATAGTCATAGTCTGTAAATTTATACCAGTGTTTGAACTGCAAGTAAGCATTTCCGTCCGGCAATTCCAAGGGCGGCATCTCCAGGTAAGCATCGCTGCCATCAGGGTAATCCCCATCAAGGTTGGTTGCATAGACGTTATCTCCGGAAATTGCATGCTCCGGCCCGGAGGTTGGTGTTCCGCGCTCCCAGGAATTGTTGTTTCCGTAGGATATCCATCCGGGATCGGATTCAAAATCCGTGCTGTATCCGATTGTCACCGGAGTTCCCACTGGTACCTCATAAGTGTCACTGGTTACTTCATTTCCACCGTAATCAACGAGATGCCACCTATAGGTAATGGACGGTTCGTTAACATCCTCACCCGGGATCGTTACGGAATAGGTGCCATCGGATTTATCTCCTTCCACAAGTTCCGCTTGTACGCTTTGCCAGTCACTGCTGTCGGCGCCACGATATTGAAGTTCAACTTGCTCGACGGAGTAATTGTCCTGAACGTCGATCGTTAAGGGCAGTTTCATTCCGGCATAGGCTTTTGAAGGGGTTTGCTGGTCATAGGTTGGTGGTTCTTCGTCCTGGTGCAGCGGTGTATCGCTCAGTTTGACATCATCCAAATACCAGCCAGGTTTATCCATATTGCCGAGGCTTGCATATTGGAAGGCAATATACACGCGCTGACCGGCATATTTGGATAAACTAAATTCGCCGTCCACCCAACCATCGCTTTCCCCGTCTCCACCGAACTCCCCTAATCTTGTCCAATTTTCCTGGTCTGTGGAAATTAATATATATCCACGAGAAACTGCAACATCACCGGCCATATAAAAACTATACCATTGTTTGAACCGGAGATAGGATTCGCCGCCCGGCAGGTCAATCGGCGGCATCTCCAGGGTCGCTGTGCTCATGTTACTGGTGCCACCGTCCAAGTTTGTAGCATACACATTATCTCCGGAAAAAGCTTTGCCGGGACCAGATGTCGGCTTGCCCCACTCCCAATAATTGCTAATTCCATAGGAGGTCCAACCGACGGGCGGGGTTTCAAAATCCGTGCTGTAACCGGTCGTAATCCCGGGTTTGACATCCACTTTATAAATATCGGTGGTGACATCGTTCCCGCCGTAGTCGGCGATTGTCCACCTGTATTCAACGGACGGTTCTCCCACCGAATCTCCTGGGATGATGGCATCATAAACGCCGTCTTTATAGTTACCGTCCACGAGCTCGGCCTTAGTCGTTTGCCATTCATCATTTTTGGAACTGCGATACTGCAGCTTGACACCTTTGACAACGACATTATCCTGTGCGCTCATTTCAAGCGGGATGTCAATGCCCGCATAGGATTGATCCGGCGCCTCATGTTGGTAGGTAGGAGGTTCATTGTCCTCACCCTCTTGACTGACAGTACCTTCAACCGTCCCAAGTCCAGAAACTACTGACGAAACGGCATGAAAGGCCTGAATCAAACCATGACCATAACCGTTGTTTGGTGAATTAGGGAAATCGTTATCGGTTAACGGTTTTGCCGTATTTAATAAAATGTCTTCGACTTCGTCCACCTTCAGGGAAGCATTGGCCTGCAACAGAAGCGCAACCGTTCCAGAAACCGCGGGTGCTGCCATCGAGGTACCGTTTTTGCCACCATAGTCGGCTCCCGGTATAGATGAACGTATGCCTACGCCCGGTGCAACGACCTCCGGTTTGATTTCGTCATACGGTGAAGGGCCTTGCAGGGAGAAGCTGGCCAATTCATCGTTATTGTTGGTTGCTCCAACTGCAAATGATTCTGGAAAATTACCAGGGGAAGCAACAGATCCGGGGCCACCCGGGTTGTCTAGGTCAACGTTCCCTGCAGCGAAAACGGGAAAGATGCCTGCCGCACGCCAGCTTTTCACCATAGGACGGTAGAGCTCATCCAAACCGGCACCACCGCCCCAAGAGTTATTGACAATGTCAGGCGCTTTTTCCGGGTGCGGGTTGCCGTTTGCATCTTTCGGAGCTAGCATCCATTCCCCGGCTGCCAGGATATCGGTATCCAAACCGGTACCTTTAGCACCAAAAGCTTTGGCTGCGATCCATTTGGCTCCGGGGGCTACCCCGATCTGATTGGATCCATCCGCTTCAGATCCAACTATGGTTCCCGTCGAATGTGTCCCGTGGCTGTTATCATCGTACGGTGCGTCCTGATCTCCCCCTGTAGCATCAAACCAGTTGAATTCATTGTTTGGCTGATCCGAGTTGTCCGGATCATAACCACGGTATTTCTCTTTTAATGCTGGATGATCCCATTGTACGCCTGTGTCAATGCTGGCGACAACGGTTCCCGTTCCGTCGATGCCCATTTTCCATACTTGCGGAGCACCGATATGTTCAATATTTGGTTCAACTGTATTGTCATCCGAGGTTTCTACCTTGGACTGAGCAAGCGCTTTCTCTTTAGTTTTTGTGTGGTTTCCTTCGATAAGATGTCTCGTCCGGTTCGGGAGAATTTTTTCGATCTCCCCGAATTTTGCGAGTTCCTCTGCAACTTCCTTCGTCCCGGTCACCGCCATCGTGTTGACGATGTAGAACGAATCGAAGCTTTTTATATTACCTGCTTTTTTCTGTTTCTGTAAAAATTGTTTAACAGTCGCTTGTGTGTCCAGTGACTTGGCACGCAATGCAGAAACGACGGCAGTACGCTTTTTCAATTCTGTTTTTGCCATACTAAGACTATTTTTTTTAGCCTTATTAACTGCCTCATCGGCGACTTTTTTTGTGTCCACTTGTTCTTTGAACTTGACTAGAAATGTGAGTTGGTCTTTCTTTTTGAATTTTCCTTTGAGGTCTTTGCTGATTTTGGTTTTCGATTGCGGCTGTGATTTATGCAGAGATGTGGAAGCGTCCGAATCTGATTGCGCCTTGACCTGTCCAAGGCCCGGCCAACCGCACGAAAACAGCAATATGATTGCTGTGATAACACTGAGCAATCTAGTAAACTTACTTTTTCTGATTTTCAAATTTCCTGTCTCCTTTCGATTTTTGTTACGTTGATAATGTTTACTTCGGTTTTGTGACTGACGTGCTGTGTAATTACTCACCCCCCTTAATTTAAAAAACATGAAACGACAGAATACCAACATAAATTTGTTGTTTACAAGATTGATAGTTTTCTGTTATTCACAAAAAGACTTATGCTGAAGATAAGTCATACACTCATCTGGCTTTTTATAAAATTTTTGTAAAAATGAGGAACATTTTGTCTTTACTATTTTATCTATAAGTTTATAATTAATTCAAGGCTTCTAATTTGGGCAAATTTTTCGGTTCTAAAGAAACATAAAGATGTGATATTGGACTACTGATCTCCTTTCGGATTGCATTCTCATGTAAACCGTCTGATTTTGTCCAAAATTCACACGTGATATGACCAAGTTAACTTGCGTTTTTAGGTTTGGGCAATATTAGCAGGTCAAAAGACACAGTATACTGTCTGGACATTTTCTTATTGGGGGTAAGGAACGTTGAAAATAGGAACCATCATCAAATATTATCGCAAACGGAAAGGTTGGACTCAGGAGGAACTTGGAAAAGGGATTTGTTCTGTTGCTCATTTAAGTAAAATTGAAAAGGATACCACAAAGTTTTCTGAGGTCACTACTAATTTATTATGTGAGCGCCTCGGGATCCGAGCGGAAGAAGAAATCGAGCGATTCAAAAATGTGAACAATGAACTGCATCAGTTGCATGAGATGATCGTGAAGCATCAGATGGAAACCTTCAAAACCAAACTAGATAAATTGACTAATAGTCCTTTTATTCATATGGACGTTTTTCGACCATTTTTTCTCCTTCTTTGGTGTCGATATTATCTGAGAGTCGGGAATATGGATAATTTCAACAATGTCATGGCGGAATTAGATGAAAAATATCCGACTTTACAAAAATTTGAATGCAATATGAAGGAACACGTCAAGGGGATAGAAGAAGGCTTGAAAGGACATTATCCTAAAGCTTTAGAACATTTAATGAATATCGATGCCAATGAATATTCCAATCATGAATTTTACTATCACGTTGCCTGTAATTCTTATTTCATTAATAATCAGGGCAAGACCCTTTTCTACGCTAATAAGGCTCTTGATTATTTCAAACAAACAAATAATTATAAGCGGATTATGGATACGGAAAGCCTACTACTTCTCCATATGGAAACGAATGGAATCTATAATTTTGATGAAGCAGTTGAAGGATACCGGAAGTTGATCCAAACATGTGACATTTATGGAGATTATTTCGAACAATGTATTATTTCCAATAACCTTGCTTTTACGTATTTCAAGAAAAAAGATTTTGAAATGGCCCAAACCATCTATGAAGAAGCGAAGGAGCTATCTGTAAAAATAGAGAATACAGGTCTCTACGTTCGTTCGTTAATCGGTCAAGTCCATAGCCGGTTGTTGCAAAACGACCCTATTACCGCTAAGGAAACAGTGAAATGGTCCCATCTAATTAAAGAAGGTATGTCTCTTTCCGAAGACAACGAAACCAATAAGCTTTATTTTCAACTGCTCACCTTTCTGTTGGAAGACCAAAAGCCTCTCTATTACGATTATTTACATCACGAATTGATTCCGCATCTCAAAGAAAATGGCGATCTTTTTACGGCACGATTTTATTCAAAAGAAACATATCAATATTATTTATCCATTAAAGAGTTGGACACAGCAGCCAAACTAGCAATGTCGATGGTAGATGAAGAGTCAAAATAATTAGTATGGATCACAAGCAAGCGCCAAATTTCCAGGCGAGGGAGTTAGGAGCCATTTTCATAATAGATGGCGGCTTCGCGGGTTGATCCGTGACGGTTCCTGTCCTTTAAAAAGAACTGCCCCCAAGGCCAGTTTTTATAACCTTGGTGGACAGTCTCTTTCAACGTTCACTCACGGAGTCCCCGATAAATAATCAAACGCTGGATAGGAATCCGCTTTGCCGGCCCATTTTTATTCAACGCCTTTGCCGACTGTACTCAAAGCTCGTAAATTTGCACATCTACCGTTGTCAAAGGTGGTCTTGTTATTTTTGACAGATAAACATTGATAAAACTAACGAGTAAAATATCCTCCGGAAATTGATACCCGGAATCTTCATGCATTCTTAAATCCCAAGATGGACCAAATCATTATTAAAGACGATCCCGGTTAGCGCAAACAGATCTTCAACCGGCCCCTCCGCCACCTAATCCAAGAAATTCCGCATGAATTTTTCTATTCCTCATAATTATTAATCTCTGCATCTACTAAAGCTAATTCGTAACCTGCCTGCAATCCATCAAAGCGGACGCTTGCTCACCCGATGAAAAGTCCCCTCTAATAATCTGTTCTCACATCCGGGTTTTCGCGATACTCTTCCCAAAGATCCTCCACAGATTTACCAGTTATGGTCTTAAAAAGTCTCAGATCAAATATATCGTATTGAAGTGCCCGGTTGATGATATCTACAGCAAAATGATTCTTGTTTTGGGTAATCCAAAGCAAAAATCTGGCAGTTACACGATAGCCGCTGTCATAGTTATCTGTATCCTTGACTTCTTCAGGTAACCGCCAATTTCCATTATGTGGCCCATAGACGTATCTGGCATAATCGGCAATACCTTCTGTAATCCACACTGTCTGATCATTATAAGTTGGATAAGCTTGGGCAAGATGGGTCAATTCATGAGTGAAAAGCGCCACATCATCGGGATTTTCAAGTATCCAATTTGTACTAACTACAATTTTCCCATTGTCTGCGTAGGCCACCCCATCATACTCCGGATCAAATTCAAGTGTTACTTTTCTACTGTGTTCCCAGGGATTAATGGCATACTTTTTAACCAGCTTCGGATAAACCTTGAAGTAAAGATCTACAAATTCATCAATGATTGGATCAATGGCCGGATCATCTACTCCTTTAATAACAACCAGTGTATACCCTCTTTTATCATACAGGGTTGAACTTGACGAGTTGTTGGTCTCTTTCTCCATAGAGGATGCCTCTTCTGCATGCACGCCAGAATAGCCTCCAAAAACGCCACTTACCAAAACACCTGCACAAACCAGACCTACGACAAATTTTTTCACGCAGCTTCCTCCTCGTATAATATATAGACTCTTGACATTCACCTGAGTCATTTGGAACAGGAATCTCCCGCCGCTACTCTCCCCTCCTTTCGTGGCACCTATTTTCCCGTTAACCGCAATGAAGCATAAAAACAAGTCATGCAGTCAAACAGCTATCATCATACTTGGCCATTCCTTAAATCAACAAGAAACGTTTTGATTTCGTATGGTTTTATATCAAATCTCATAGCTTTTTCATGAAATACTTCACCCTGGGGCTCCTCCATTAAATTGCATTCCTGCCAGCTCTTGATAACTAGGTCGGATGATATGGTTACAGGTCCTCTTCTTCCGGTAAATTCATGAAGCCGAATGACCACTTTGCTGCTGTCCTCTGCTTTTTTTACCGCGTCCACCATGACATAGTCTGCTGAAACCGTGAAAAGACTTAAACTATCATAATCTAAATCACCCGGAATCGATGATAATGGCTGATTTAAATCGTAGGCTTCCTTCACAGTAGCCCCCTCTATCCAAGTGCCATTATGCGGCAGTAAAGAATACGTGAATTCATGCTCTCCTTGATCCTGGGTATAATCCGGATATGTCGCGCCCTTCATTAGTGTAAGCCGTATGGTAGAGTCCTTAATGTCGTAGCCGTATTTGCAATCATTTAGCAAACTTACGCCATAGCCTTGCTCCGATAAATCAGCCCACTGGTGACCAACTGTTTCAAACTTTGCAAGATCCCAGCTCGTATTCCAGTGTGTAGGACGTTTTACATTCCCAAATTGAATATCGAACGTAGCTTCCGTTGAGCGAATTTCCACAGGGAAAGCTACTTTAAGCAAATGATGTACCTCATGCCATTGAATATTGGTAGCAAAATCGATTCGGCGCTTATTCGCATAAACGATCATTTTTTGTTTAAAGAAAGAATTATTATATTCCCAGGTAAACTGGACAACAGCACGAATAGAATTCGATTCCAGCACCTTTATCGATTTTACATTTTTTATTTCCTTCATCTTCTCTTGATAAAAAAGATCAATTTCCCAGGCATCCCATCTTAATGGTTTATCTTCAAAAATCTGTAAAACATTGCCTGATTGGTTTTCCTTCAATACTTCCCGGTCATTTGCAATATCAAAAATCTTCGTCAGATGTCCTGCTTCATTCCATTCTATTTCATAAAAAGGCGTTTTAATGGCGTTTTTGCCAATGACGAATGGGGACTCTTTATCTTTTCCGCCTTCCTTCAGAGCCGAATCAAACGTAATTCTTGTAATGCCCAAGGAGGGAACCTTTACTTGAACCAGCCATTCATCGCCAGTTTTTTCTGCATGCAGTGGCGTCATCTGATGATCAAACCACAATCCGTTTTCCAGTCCTGGCCTCACCGGGATGGACACCAAAGAATTTCGTTTCCATGAAGATTGATTGATGACGTTAAAAGAAATCGCCTCCTCACTAGTATAGTCCCTGCTATCACTATTGGCTTTTACAGATAAAGCAATTTTTTCTGCTTCCTTATATTCCAGTTGGCTATCTTCATAAACTTCTTTAATGGCGGAACCAGGCAGAATATCATGAAACTGATTCCGCAGAATTATTTTCCAGCCCTGATTTAATTGTTCCTGAGGATACTTCGTCCAGTCATTTTTGACGGCACTCGCCAAGACACTTAACAACTCTACCTCTTTATACAAAAGCTCCAGCTTGCGATTATATTTCTTATTATTCGCTTGTGATGTATAGGTTCCGCGGTGAAATTCCAGATAAAGCTCACCATCCCATAAATGAACATAACCATCCGTTTCTTCCACATTTGTATGAAGGTTTTTTAAATAGTCAACTGCTTTAGCTGGTACGACATTCGGAATACCAGGCATGTCATTCAGTCTGCGCCTCATTTCCAGCATATCTCTGGTGACTCCTCCACCACCGTCACCATGACCATATGTCACCATGATCTCTTTGGTAACTCCTTTATCTCTGAATGCTTCCCACGCTCCAACCATCGTTTCTGCTGTTATCTCTGCATTATAATCTGCTCCCCAGCCTTTTCGCCCAGGGTAAGGAGTAGTGATAAAGTAAGTCAGAATCTCTGATCCATCTATTCCACGCCATGTAAAGACATCATGCGGCATTCGGTTATATTGATTCCAGCTGATTTTAGTTGTCACAAACGATTTGATACCTGATTTTTTTAAAATCTGCGGCAGCGCCCAGCTATAACCGAATACGTCTGGCAGCCAAAGATACGTGCATTCAACACCAAATTCCTTCCGAAAAAACCGGGTACCGTGCAACAGCTGCCGGATAAATGATTCCCCTGACGGCAGATTACAGTCCGGTTCCAGCCACATTCCGCCATCAGGCTCCCAACGACCTTCCTTCACGCGTTGTTGGATCTCGCAGTAGAGCTCCGGATAATCCTGTTTAATAAAGTCATAGAGTTGTGGCTGTGCCTGTTGAAAAAGGTATTCCGGGTATTTTTCCATTAGGCGAAGTACCGTTGAAAACGAACGGGCCGCCTTCTCACGTGTATGCTGCAGACGCCACAGCCAGGCAACGTCGATATGTGTATGGCCAACCGCATGAACAGTAACCGGATGATGTTTTTCCAGCTTCTGTATGCTTTTATGCAAATATTTCTGTGCAGCTGCAATTGATTGGTAAAACGCCTCCGATCCGGGTGATACCCAGTCCACTTGATTAAAGGCTCGGTTTAAGGCGATCAGTATATCTTCGCGAGCTGGATTCATCGTATCCAGCATTTCAATTGTCTGGAGGGCGGCTTTACCTGTGTAATACAAATCATCCGTACTTTTATCAAGCCAGGATATAAAAGCCTGCTTAAATGTATGCACCTGCTTCTGAGGCTGTCCCCCTCCTTCCAACCCCGACCATAAACGAAACATAAGTTGAACCGAGGTTCCAGCAAGTTCATTGGCAAGAAATACTTCTTTATGATTGCCGTCAACCCCCTGATAAGGTGACTGATTGACATATAATAAGGACTCAAAGCCAGAATTCGTTCCACCGTCAGTACTTCCGAAATCAAAAACCCCGACAATCTCTTTTGATTTCCACTCCTCCGGGAGGTTAACTTTTGCCTTAAGCCATGCATATAAATCTCTTCCTGTCCATTGCTCTCCTTTTTTTAATGTGGACCATTCTCCTGTTGTTGCAGGTGAAGCTCCAGCATCCCCCTGTTCATCAAGTTGAAATTGGAAAGATGGTATTGCTATTTTGCCCCTATATCGATAGGCTTGTAACTCGGTTATTCTTGCTGCAAGTTTTTTTTCAGTTTGAAACACTATACCCCTCTTTTCTTATCCTCTCATTTTAATTATACTATTTTTTCTAGTTTAAAAGTTTATTTATCTACCCTTTAATCCCACTAAATGTGATTCCCTTAATAAATGTTTTTTGCAGGAAGAAGAACAGAATGATAATTGGTAAAGTCATTAGTGTAGACACAGCCATCATTAGACTCCACTCGGATCCCTGCTTATTCTGGAACTGCTGCAAGGCTAAAGATAGTGTATAGGAATCTTCATTTGTCAGATACAGCAAAGGACCGAGGAAATCAGTCCAGCTCGCCATTAACTGGAACAATCCAACTGCCAGAATTGCTGGTTTCGCCAATGGAAGCATAATCTGCCAGTAAACCCGAAGTTCACTTGCTCCGTCCATCTTCGCAGCTTCTCTGAGAGAGTCCGGCAGACCCATAAAAAACTGACGCAGCAAAAATATGTAAAATGGTACCCCGAAAAATTGCGGCACAATTAGCGGTAATGGAGTACCCACCCACCCTAATTTATTAAATAACAAAAATAGGGGAATCATGGTAACTTGGGCGGGAATCATCATAACAGCCAACGTGATTGCAAAAACAATATTTCTGCCCTTCCACCGCAATTTGGCAAAACTGTAAGCCACAAGTGGACAGGTTAGAACCACACCAATCGTGCTTAAGATGGTAATGACGGACGTATTAATCAAATACTTCCAAAAAGGAATGTATTCAATCGCCTCGCTATAATTCTTCCAATGAAATGGTCTGGGAATCCACTCAGGCGGAAATGTAAAAACCTGTTCAATAGGCTTCAGCGATGTTGAAACCATCCAGATAAACGGGATTAAGAAAAACAGAGAAGCTATCATTAAGCAAACATGTGCCGCTGTAAATTTTATTTTCTTTGCATGCTCCGGATTCATTGAATTCCCTCCTTTTATTTACCTTGATAATGTACCCAGCGCTTGGAAGACCAGAATATAAGTATCGTTAAGATCATAATAACCACAAACAGGATCCAGGCCATCGCGGAGGCATAACCCATCTTGAAGTATTTAAATCCATTATCATATAAGTACATCACATAAAACGTTAACGAGTTTGCGGGCTTACCCTGTCCTTGTGTAAGTGTGTAAGGAAGGGTAAACTGTTGAAATGCTCCGATGACACCCATGACAAGGTTGAAAAAGATGACCGGAGTCAAGAGCGGCAGGGTAATATGAAACGTTTTTTGGAACCAATTTGCCCCATCCACTTCAGCTGCTTCATAATATTCATCAGAAATATCGCCCAAACCTGCTAGATAAATTACGATAGCTTGCCCAATTCCCCATAGAGACATAAAAATAAGGGAAGGTTTCGACCACTCCTCACTCCCAAGCCAAGCTGGTCCTTTTATACCGATCATGTCAAGGAACCCATTTACAAGACCAAAGCCCGGGTTTAACATCCACATCCAAAGTACGGCGATCGCCACGTGCGGAACCAAAGTCGGCAGAAAGAAAATAGTTCGGTATATCGTCATACCTTTGATTTTGATATTCAATAACATTGCTAGGGCGACACCAAAAATAATACTTAGAGGGACGAAGATAACAGCAAAGTAAACGGTATTATAAATCGATTTAAAAAATAATTCGTCATTTATTAATTCCTTGTAGTTCTGAAACCCAATAAATTCACCAGGCTGCAGAATAGAATAAGATGTAAAACTGAAAAATATCGACACGACCAATGGCAGGATATAGAACAAAAACAGGCCAATAATCCATGGTGCTGCAAACAACCACCCTGTTGCCCCATTATTTATGTTATTGGTTTTTGCAGTACGAGCCGCCTTTCTTTTATTTGCTATCGATTTCAATTTACCCTCCCCTTTTTATCAAGAAGGGAGAAGCGACTACTTCCCTCTCCCTATATCTACTTTAGTTATTCGAGCTCCGCGTTTACCAGATCACTTGTTGATTTCAGCAATTCTTTTGGTTCTCCGTTTCCGTGTATAGCATTGTCCACCGCATTGGCCAATTCATTCCATAATAATTCACCCTCAGGCAGCACTGGACGGTTATGTGATTTAGGAAGAATTTTGACAAATTCACTAAAAATAGGATCGTCTTTATATCCAAGTTTTTCATTAACTGAATCCATTACAGATAACGTTTTATAAATATCATTATATATTTCCTGACCTTCTTCAGAGCCAAAGAACTTAACGAACTCCCACGCTTCATCGGGATGCTTAGCACCTTTCGGAATAACAACTGCCATACCACCAGACCAGGAAGTGAAATTATCCCCTGTTGGAGTTGGTATCGGAGCAACCCCATAATTTAAATCCGGTTTATACTTCAAGTAACCCGAAATACTCCAGTTTCCTCCAATATGCATCGCGAGCTGGCCGGTAAGGAATGGATCCATTGCTCCAGAACCGCTTGAATCAGTAAAACCGGTGATATCTTCTACATCATATTTCTTTGCAAATTCGGTCATCCATTCAAGAGATTCAACTATTTTCGGATCATCAAGCGTTACGTTGCCTTCTTCTTCATTATAAAAATCTCCCCCGAATGCCCAGCCCCAGGAATAAAGCCAACCTTGGTTGTACCATGGAATAAAACCAATTCGTTTAAACCTGCTTCCTTCCTTAATGGTTAGTTTTTCAGCTGCTTCTTCGAGTTCTGCTATGGTTTTCGGAGGCTTGTCAGGATCTAAACCCGCATCTTTGAATGCATCTTTATTGTAAAACAACATGCGTGCATCTGTATCAACCGGCATCGCATAAAGCTTTCCCTGATAATTTGCCTCGTTCCAAGCAAATGGATAATAGTTATCCTTGGTAACGCCATCTTGCTTTGCGTACTCCGTAAGATCTGTCAAGGCACCCTGCTCAGCCCATGAGCCGACTTTAAAACGGTCAAACCATGACACATCGGGTGGGTTGCCTCCCGCGACCGCTGCCAGCAGCTTTTCATTTTGTGATTCGTCTGCAGCAGTGTAGACCGGTTTCACCTTTATGTCTTCGTGTTTTTTATTAAAGGCATCTACTACAGCCTTAATCGCTTCTTCTCCAACACCTGTATTTTCATGCCAAAACGTAACAGTAGTTACTCCATCTTTTTCCGATTTTGCTTCCCCGGACTGTCCATTATTGGAACACGCCCCTAATGCAAGTGCTAACATAAGAACAATAACCAATACGTTTTTTCTTAACCTTCCACTCTTTAGGAACAATGTTTCTCCCCCTTGTATTAGGATATTTTCAAACCTTCTATCCCCCTTTCTTTTTATTGATACACAACTATTTCGTTGTAAATAGTAGCAATTTTGGAATTTTTAATGAGAGATTAATGCTGTAAAATAGCCTGTTTTGATATATCATTATATTAACAATCCAAATTATTAATACCAATATATTTTTATTTGCCGCCATTTTCGGATAAATAAGCAAATAAAAAAGGAGATGACCCTGTACAGGTAACTCCAGTTTAATGGTTCCATATTCTTATCTTTTAGTGCGTGTTCAAAAGGTTGCCGAATCTGAGTCTTGAAGGCTTTAGGCAGCATAGATCTCCAGCATCGGACTTGGTACAGAAGGTGTTAACTTCTCGTTGCCTGCAGGACGTAGGCGGTTTTAGTAGAAAACCGCCTTATCACTTAAGTACATCGGGGGTGGAAAATCAATGAAGCTCGCCAATTCATCTGCTTATCAATTGGTGACTTTTTGAACATCCTCTTTTTAAAAACATGATTACTCCTGTTTTTCCAATTCAATTGTTTTCATTGACTGCCCCTTCTCTAAACGAAAGTTAACTTTACAATCGAAAGGCTCGTTCTCTCCTGCTAATTGCTTCATTAATAATTCCACTGCATTTCGTCCCATAGCATCCTGATCCTGACTAATGTGTGTAAAAAAAGGATGGTCCAAATATGTATTAGGTGAGTCAAAACAAACAATCGATATATCCTTTGGAACTTTTTTGCCCAGCGTTCCAAGAACTTTATACAACATAACAGCTATTTCGTATTCACTGCAAATATAAGCTGTGATCGTTGGATTGTGTTCAATAAACCGGATTAACTTATCACAATCCTCCGTTTCATAGCCCTTTTGCTTGTCACCATGCACATTTACAGGCATTGTACTTTTCATTTCCGTTAAAATATAATCTGGGTTTAACGGCTCTCCTTTTTCCGAAAAAGCTGCCTGAAATCCTATAAAACGTTCCTCTACAGAAGATGTACCTTCAATGGATGGAGAAATAAAGGCTATATTCCGATGACCACTTTCCAATACTAAACCAGTTAACTCCCGCATTGCCTTCTTATTATCAATAGAAACAGAACTTGCAGGTATTCCTTTTAAATAACGGTCGATAAGAACTAACGGATATTCCTCCACTACAAGCCGAAGCAGTTCATTATTATAGTGCGTACCCTGTACCGGCAGTACAATAATTCCTTTAACTCCCATATTTAGACAGGAATTGATTGCCTTCTTCTCTTCTTCTTCCAATCCCAACGTCCGCTTTAGTACAAGATTGTATTGGTGGTCTGAGCAGCTCCTCTCAATTGCCTTTACTAACTCTAAACCATAAGTATCCATAAAATCGGGTATGATCAATCCAATTAAATTATCCCTTTCCGTATCCAAATATTCCCGCTTCGCAGAAATAGTGCTAAAATCAGGCAGCGTACTGGAAACAAACGACCCTCTTCCCTGGAAGCGTTCAATTATATTATTCTGCGAAAGCATATCCAGTGCTTTTTTAGAAGTGATTCTACTTACGCGAAATAGCTTCGCCAATTCATACTCTGTAGGGATTTTATCTCCCCGCTTCATCTCACCTGCTTTGATTTTGTCAAGTATATAATTGTAAATTTGTTCATACAGACTCATTCGATCATTCCTCAGCTAATTGTTATATTAATAATAACAAATTGCGGTCACTAAATTCAATTTCATGTTATCTGTGCAGGATTGAACTGTAGGAGGTAAAGAGGGACCGAAACAGCATTCTGTGAGGGTTCCCATAAAACAAAAAATCGCAATCATAAAGCTGTTCCGCTATGTTGGAATGGCTATTTTGTTGTGGATTTGTCAAAAAGGCGAAAGTTCGACATGAATTAGCCAAAGTTCGACATCAAAAAGCAAAAGTTCGGCAAGAAATCGCGAAAGTTTACGACAAAATAGCAAAAGTTCACCATTTGACATAAATGTTGAATATAAGTATCTTGTTTTTCAGGGATTTGTTAATAAAAATTGAATATAGAAGTACGAACGAAAAAACTGTCCTCCAAGGGCAGTTTTCATGACCTTGATGGACAGTTTCTTTCAACGTTCACTCACCGAATCCCGATAAACAATCCGATGCGGGATAATAATCCGCTTTGCAGGCTCATTCTTATTCAATGTCTTTTCAATCAGCGCCTTTGCCGACTGTGCTCCAAGCTTGTAAATTTGCACATCTACTGTTGTCAAAGGTGGTCTTGTTATTTCGGACAAATAAACATTGTTAAAACTAACGAGTGAAATATCCTCTGGAATGTGATACCCAGAGTCTTCAAGCATGCTTAACACCCCAAGACTGATCAAATCATCACTGACGACGATCCCAGTTGGCGGGCTATTTAGTGCAAACAAGCTTTCAACTGCTCCCCGGCCACCTGATTCCAGAAACTCCGTATGAATTTTGTATTCCTCGCAATTCCCGATACCTGCCTCTGTTAAAGCTGATTCGTATCCTGCTTGCCGATCCATCGTTACAAACAGGTCGCTTGCTCCCCCGATAAAAGCAATTTTTTGATGCCCTTTTGCAACCAAATATTCGGTAATTTCCTTTCCAGCCCGAAAATTATCATTGTCCACATGGGTGATTTCGTTCACATATTCATGCGGTTTCCCTACAATGACAAACGGAAAATCCTGTTCATATAAGAAATTCGTGACACTGTCATCGACCCGGGAATAGAGCAAAATGACACCATCAACATAACTGCCATACACCATTCGCTTTACCTCTTCAAAGATCTCATCTTCCGTCTCCCCGGTTGATAGTGACATCGAATATTGCATTTTATGAATAACCGAACCAATCCCGCGAAGAATCTCAGGGAAAAATGGATTTTGCAACGCTTTATTTGTTGAAGAAGGCATAATAACCCCGATTGCCTTTGTAGATTTAACGACAAGATTCCTTGCATTTATATTCGTGTGATAGCCAAGTTTCTTCATGACCTTACGTACCTTTTTCTTTGTATCCGCACTTATTCTCGGATTGTCGGCAATAACTCTTGAGACCGTAGAGGGGGATACTCCACTTGCTTTTGCTACATCTTTAATTGTTACCACTTTGCTATCAGCCCTCTACATCGTCTATTTTAATGGAATAACGTGTTTTTCTCCGCTGGTTTCACCGTTAATTATAACACGTTGTCCTTCCATCAGTCCTGCTATATTTACATTTATTTCTTTATATACCGGTAAAAATACACCATTTTGCTGCAATACATTTATCACAACAGAATCTGCACTTGACTTTAATTCAATGTCAAGCTCCAGAAACCCATCCTCTTGGTATTCGAATGTCTCCCCATCATCATCATAGAATGTAAAACGATAGCTTTCATCGGAATCACTCGCATACACATGCATTGTCATCGTTTTTGGTGTTTTATTTGTATTTGACGTCCAATCTGTCTGCATCAGAGCTGATCCTCTCTTTACAAAGATCGGCATATGATCCAGCTCGGCATGAATTAAATGTGTTAGCTTTCCTTCATACGTAACATCAGTAAATAATTCAACCCACTCTCCCTCGGGTAAATAAACAGCCCGGTCTGTAATGGAAGGTGCCAAAATTGGTGCAACAATGACATTATCGCCAATCATAAATTGATCGTTCAAATTATAAGTTTTTTCATCATCCGGAAACTCAAGCATCAATGGACGCATGACTGGAATGCCTGTCTTGCTAGCTTGATAAAACAAGGAATACAGCTGGGGCATCCACTCATAACGCATCCGAATATATTTTTTCATCATCGTTTCATATATTTCACCAAATTGCCATGGTTCCTGATATTTAAACCCGAGCGCCGAATGATTCCGGAAAAACGGTGTAAATGCGCCTACCTGTGTCCAACGTGTAAGCAGTTCTGCATTGGTATCATGGGCAAATCCGCCAACATCAGGGCCGGCCAAAGGAACCCCGGACAGTCCAAGGTTCATGACCATGGGAAGTGACATTTGCAAATGCTCCCAAAAGCTCCGGTTATCCCCTGTCCAGACAGCTGCATAGCGCTGGACACCTGCATATCCTGCACGGGTCAATAGAAATGGACGTTTGCCTTCAAGCTGATCCTTCATCCCCTCATAAGTCGCTTCCTCCATTAAGAATCCATAAATATTATGAAGTTCACGGTGTGTGGCTGGATTCCCGTCATTGCGGTGCATTACTGCCACGTTCATTGTTTTTGTTTCATTGAATACAGCAGGTTCGTTCATGTCATTCCAGATTCCCTCTATACCCAAATCTGTATAAAATTGATGTTTATCGCCCCACCATTTGCGTACTTTGTCATCCGTAAAGTCAGGAAATGCACTTGTGCCAGGCCACACATCTCCAAAATAAATAGCACCTTCAATATATTTACAGAAAAGATCCTCGTTAACACCTTCTTGATAAATGTGATATTCAGGATCCTTCTTTACACCTGAATCCACAATCGGAATAATCCGAATTCCCATCTCACGCAGATCCGCAATTAATTTTTCCGGGGTTGGGAAGCGTTCCGAGTCAAAGGTGAACACCCGATATCCGTTCATGTAATGGATGTCCAGGTGGATAGCATCCAGCGGGATACCATGCTCGATGAATGTTTTCGCAAGCTCTCGTACTTCTGCTTCTGATTCATAGCTATAACGCGACTGGTGGTATCCTAATGCCCATTTCGGCGGCAGTGGCATTCTACCTGTCAGGTGTGTGTATTGCTCTAATACAGTCTTCGGTTCAGGTCCAGCAAAAACATAGTAATCAAGTTGCCCACCTTCTGCCCAAAAAGAATAATTATTTTCCTCCGATTTCATATCGAAAACGGTTCGAAATGTATTATCGAAAAACACACCATGGGCACGTCCTTCACGCAATGTCATGAAATAGGGAATCGACTCATATAAGGGATCTGTTTCCGGATTATGAGGTGCATAGACATCCGTATTCCACATTTCATACTTTTCCCCACGCTTATCCAAATGGCCAGATTTCTCACCAAAACCATAAAAATGATCGTTATCATGCATGACTTTATATGCTATGACTTCCCCACCCTTTTTGAAGCCCATTCCTCGATCCGTTTCTGCCACTAATTCACGGCCATCATGGTCATTAATCGTTATTCGAAACGGCGATTTTTTTATGACAACCTCCAACTTGTCTGTTTTTAATGTCAAATGCGCTTCATTTTGCTGCTCTTCAACAGCAACATTTTCAGGCAAAGCAATGACAGCCCTTGATCCTTCCATTTTTGGTTCATCAGTTGGATTCATGACTACTTGTACAATAATATCCGTATAAAATCGGATAGCTACTTTGCCGTTTTCACAATTAAAGAAATAGGTGTTGTCTATCTTTTTGTGATCTAATAGTTTCCCAATATCGTAATAAGGTCCATTTTCGGCATCTTTTTCTTTTCCCGGGTGAATTGCAAAGCTAGTGTCTTCAAGCATTGATGTACCTCCATCAAAAAATAATTATCAAATGATATGTTTTATCCTTTTGATCCCCCAGCAGTCAAGCCGGAGATTAAATATCTCTGTAAATATAAATAAACAGCTGCAATAGGAACTGCTATTAATATTGACCCCGCAGCAAATCTAGTGAAATTATTTGCAAATTGATCATTAATGAAATTATAAAGTCCTACTGCCAAGGTATAATTTTCTGGGCTTGAAAGGACAATTGATGGTAGAAGAAAGTCAAATAATGGCATCATAAAGTTAAATAAAGCAACTACTGCCAAAATCGGCTTGGCAAGTGGAAGCATTATACTCCAGAAAACCCTTAAATGTCCTGCACCATCTATTCTTGCTGCCTGGTCCAACTCACGTGGAATTGTGTCAAAGTATCCTTTCACCAACCACGCATTAAACGGTATCTGTCCACCTAAATATATAAATATTAATCCTGTCAGTGTATCTAGTAAGCCAAGCATATTCAAAAAAATATACAATGCGACCATTGCCATCATGACCGGAAACATTTGTAAGAGTAAAAAGACATATAGTCCATTCTTTCTCCCTACAAATTTATATCTGGAAAATGCATAGGCGACAAGCGAAGTTATAATAACACTACCGATCGCTACAGCTACAGACACAATAAGCGAATTTTTATACCATAATAAATAATCACTGGCTTCACTAAACAACCATTTATAGTGATCTAATGAAAAGGCTTTTGGTATTAGCGAGGAAGAGTATAGGCTTGTTCCCTGGTTGAAGGACATACCAATAGTCCATACCAAAGGATAGAATATAATTACAGCAACAATAGCCAATATGACATAAAGTACCGTCACTTCAAGTTTGGACTTCATTTTTTGATTCATTAGATTTCACCCTCTTCCTTGAACGATCTCGTTTTCTTAAACTGATAAAAAGCAAATCCGGAAACAATTAACCCCATAATCAACGATATAACCGCTGCCATGGCATAATTATTTGTGTCAAAAGTCAGTTTATAAACCCACGAAATAAGAATATCCGTTCCACCCGCATTTTGTCCTCTTACTGGTGGTCCCCCTTCATTGAATAAGTAAATGATATTAAAGTTATTAAAGTTTTGTGCGTATTGCATAATTAATAATGGGGCCGTTGCAAACATTACATGTGGAAACGTAATATGACGAAACTTTTGAAACCGTGAACCGCCATCTACGTCTGCAGCTTCGTACCAGTCTTTTGAAATACTTTGTAAAACACCGGTAAATAATGCAAATATAAAAGGAAATCCCAACCATGTTTGAATCATAATAATAGCTATTCGCGCATATGCAGGGTCACTTAACCAAGGGAAACCTTCTCCACCAAAAAGCGGGATAATAATATCTCGATTGATCGCACCAAAGTCATCATTAAACATAGCCGAGAATATCAAAATTGTAACAAATGCCGGAACCGCCCATGGTAATATCAAGATTGTACGAATTAATTTTTTAAATTTGATTCTGGGATCGTTTACAATTAAAGCAAGGAACAACCCCAAGGCAATTTGCAATGTTGTCGCCACAACGGTCCAAACAACCGTCCAAGCAAAAACGCTAATAAACGTATCTTGCCAAATTGGAACAGTAACCAAGTCAACAAAATTATCAAATCCAACCCAATCAACCAGATTACGAGGTGGAGAGTGATATAAATTATAGTTGGTAAATGCTAGTAAAACAGAAAATAACAAGGGAAATATAACTACAAAAATCATTAAAAATAAACCAGGAAACGTCATTAAATAAGGAAAAGCATTATCATAAGCTTCTTTTACAGTTTCTTTAAATTTCAAGGGTTTCCATCCGTTTTGAATTTTACGTGCCTGATTCCTCGCATCAATTACATTAAATACATATAAACTGATTGCAAAGAAAACAGCAATTAAAGCAAGAACCCCAAATACTAGTAAACGAATGGAATGGTCAGTTCCTGGAATCGTACCAAGTGTACGCAAACCCCATAATCCAAAATTTATTGAGTCTAGCAAAGTTACAAGAAATGAAACCTCAATTAAAAGAAATATAGCCCCCTTTAAAAATCTACGGTTGTACAATTGACCTAAACCAGCAAATAAAATCGATAGGAACATAGCTAATTTAGGACTATGTTTTCTGACATCCTTTATATTTAACCTTTTTCTATTTGAATCTTCTTCGGTTGGTACAGTCAACGCCAACACCCCCTTAGTTTAGTAGATAGAAGAAAATAATGGGAAGAAGATACTCCTCCCCATCTACCCCCTATTGACCTGAACCGCTAGCCGCAATATTATCCTCCATTTGTTGAACAGCCTCATCCAACACTGATTGAACTTCCTCTCCCTCGGCCAGGAACTGTAACGCATTATTCATTGGCTCCCAGACTTGAGACATTTGCGGTGTACTTGGCATTGGTACCCCATGTTTTATTTGTTCAGCAAAAGCAGAATATATTGGGTCATCAATAGATTCCAAAGCATTTGTATTCGGAGGAAGTTCCCCAGCTACTTCAAAATAATAGGAAAGATTTTCTTCATTTGTCATAAACAACGCTAATTCTTTTGCCCAATCTTTATCTTCAGAGTAATAGGAAACAAACCATGATTTTACCCCTACCAATGTCTGACCAGGTTCGCCGTTAATTGTTGGAAATGGCGCAAATCCAACACTGTCGCCAAGAGCTTCTTTATATGATGCGATACTCCACGGCCCATTAATGACTGCTCCTACCTTTCCTTCTGTAAATAACCCATCGACTACGTCTACAGTTGTTGATGCAGGTATTTTATCCCCACCAAAAAATGATTGGAATAACTTACCACCTTCAACAGAGCCCTCATTATTCAAACCAATATCATCCGTATTATATTCTCCGGTGTCTCCCCCAAAAATATAGCTACCATAATTCTTAAAAAAAGGAAAAGCAAAATAAAGATCATTAGGTTTCATTAAAAAGCCATATTGTTCGTTTGAAGCGTCCGTATTTTCCTCAAGAATCGCCAATAAATCATCAATTGTTTTCGGGGCTTTGGAAACAATATCTTTATTGTAAAAAATTCCATACGTTTCAATAACTGCAGGAATTCCATATATATCGGTCTTTCCATCAAAATTATAAGTAACAGCCTCAATAGCAGCCTTGCTATATCCATTTGTTTCCTCATCCGATAAATCAAGAGGTTCTGCAAGCCCTTGTGCTACAATATTCCCTGTTTGGTCATGTGGTTGAAAAAATAAATCAGGGCCTTTGCCCTCCGGACCCGCAAGAGACAACTCTTGCAATTGGTCCAGCATTGCCTTCGCTACAACATTAACTTTAATTCCCTCTTTTTCCTCATAATCAGCCGCAATTTTTTTGATTGCTTCCAGTTGCTTCTCCTCATCATTTGCCCAGATAGTCAGTTCTTCTGGTTTTTCGGTCTTCTCTGTTTTACCCTCATCAGTATTCGCGTTGGTCCTGTCTTCACGATTCGGTGCACACGCCGCAAGTAAGGTTAGTAATAATACTAACGCTAATAAAAGCATGCCCTTCTTCTTCTTCATTAAATTTCTCCCCTTTTTGATGATATAACCTAACCTCAAACAAAATAGGAACTGATTATGACAAAATTGTATGTGCAAACGTTTGCATTAGGTTTATTATTATTCTACAGTTATTTCATATTTACTGCAAGCGTTTTCTTTATTTTTTTTGAAAACATTATTTCAAGTCTAGAATCCTATTGACAATTGCATATTATGTTATATATTAATAGTTATAACAACAAGATTTATCATTATTCACAATTAGAGGGCAATGATTTGTATTCAAACAACCCCGGCTTTTTATGATAAAAGCTGGGGTTGTTTTTTGAAGAGAGGATTGAAGCTAAATTTAATAAACAGGAGGAATGATGACATGTTTTTTAAACAACCTTTTCATGAAATCGTTTGCGCTATTTTATTACGAAAGGAGTTCTTATAAATGATAAAAGAAGCAATTTTCCACCGTCCAAAAAATAATTTTGCATACGCTTACGATGATAATACCCTTCATATTGTTTTGAAAGCGAAGAAAGATGACATGAAATCTGTTGAACTTGTTTTTGGTGACCCTTATGAATGGAAAAATGAGCAATGGCAAACGAATACAAGAAACATGAAAAAATCGGGTTCAACCAGTTTACATGATTATTGGTCGACTGAGGTTAAACCACAATTTCATAGAACGCGTTATGCTTTCCGTTGTACAGATAATGTCGAAACGTGTTTTTATACTGAGCGTGGAATTTTCTCTGACCCACCTAGTGAGATTTCAAACTATTTCTGCTTCCCATACCTAAACAAAGCAGACGTATTCAACGCTCCATCCTGGGTTAAAGACACGATCTGGTATCAAATTTTCCCGGAACGCTTTGCAAATGGAGATCCTTCCAACGACCCAAAAGGCACATTACCATGGGGCGAGGTCAAACCAACACCGACCAACTTTTTCGGTGGTGATTTCCAAGGTGTAATGGACCATCTTGATCATTTGGTCAACTTAGGGATAAACGGGATTTACTTTACCCCTATTTTCAAGGCACACTCAAACCATAAGTATGACACAATCGATTATATGGAAATTGATCCGCAGTTTGGGGACAAGGAAACATTCCGACGATTAGTCAAGGCATGTCACAAACGGGGAATTCGAGTCATGCTTGATGCTGTATTCAATCATAGCGGCTATTATTTTCCACCATTTCAGGATGTGCTTGAAAATCAGGAGAAGTCCCGTTATAAAAAATGGTTCCACCTATGGGATTTTCCTGTCAAAACCAATCCCGCGCCTAACTATGATACATTCGGTTTTGTTAGTTCAATGCCAAAGCTGAACACGGAAAATCCTGAAGTAAAGCAATACTTGTTGGATGTTGGCCGTTATTGGATAGAAGAATTCGATATTGATGGGTGGCGTTTGGACGTAGCCAATGAAGTCGATCATGCATTTTGGCGCGAATTTCGCAAGGTTGTTAAATCGGTTAAACCGGATGCCTATATTTTGGGTGAAATTTGGCATGACGCAATGCCCTGGCTTTTAGGTGATCAGTTTGACGCTGTTATGAACTATCCGTTTACAAATGGAGCGATTGACTTTTTTGCGAAACAGGAAATGAAGGCTAGTACATTTGCCAACTCCATAACGGAAGTATTACACATGTACCCTGCCAATGTGAATGAGGTGGCGTTTAACCTGCTTGATAGTCATGACACGCCACGCATTTTAACGTTGGCTGACGGAAACGTAGACCGTGTAAGATTACTATACCTCTTCCAATTAACTTTTATTGGTACGCCTTGTATCTATTATGGAGATGAAATCGGTATGGCGGGAGGACAAGATCCAGGGTGCCGCGCATGCATGATTTGGGAAGAGGATGGGCAAAATCATGATCTTTTCCAGTTTGTAAAAGCACTAATTGCCTTGCGGAAGTCGCATCCCGTTTACGCTAATGGGGGAAGTTTTCGCTTTCTGGATGTAGACGATGCAAAAAATACGATTGTTTTTGAAAAATATAATAAGAGCAACCATGTCATAGTTGCGGTTAATAATAGCCCTAAGCAAGTGACAGGATCATTTGGGCTTTCAGGTAAGTTTGATGAACGTATTTTTTCAGGAAACGTGTTTAAGAAAAGTCCAATTGAAATCGGAGAATCGCCTATCAAGCTTGGACCCTATAAGTTCAGGATTTTTGAAAAAGTTGGTAAAAAAATGAATGGATAGGAGGAGTAAAAGACTATATCGATGGTAAATGTTTGACCACGTTGAGATGACAAATATGTTAAAAAGCTGGATGTACTAACGCTATAAAGTTAGCAATTCCCCCATAGAAATTCCCCTTCAAGTAAACAGTAATAGGCTTTCTCTTTCCTGTCTACTTAAAGGGGATAATATCATTCTCCCTCACACGATGAAGGATATCAACAGTAGAATTTTCTTCTATATCATCGACAAGTTCAGTTGCTATCCGCCCAATACGGGGTTCCCAATTTTTTAAACTGCGCGGTGTAAAAGCTGCTGATAATAAGGAACGTCTTTTTCGTTGTACTGGAGGATCCCTGTCAGACCTCCAACCACCAAATTCCATCCAAAATATGATACAATCATTTTTAATATCAATAATTACCTACAGAAGGAGACAACCATGCCATACAACGTACTATTCCTCGACATCGACGGAACCATACTAAAACCAGATCATACCTACAGCCCATCAACGAAGGATGCGATTGCCCAGTTAAAGGAAAAGGGTATTGAAGTTTTCCTTGCAACGGGTCGGCCGATTCATGAGATTGCTGAACTGGCTGAAGAGCTTGGTGTTAATTCATTCATTGGATATAATGGCGCACATGCAATATATCAAAATGAATCCATTATTAATGAACCTTTGGACACTAATACAGTGACAGAGTTCCTGAAAGTTGCAGAAAGTAACAGAAATGAACTCGTGCTATATACAAATGAAAAAAATTATTTCACAACCTTTGAAACACCGGAAGTGCAGCAGTTTATTGAGAAATTCCAAATGAAGGAAAATGAAGCCTTTTCCCTCGATATAGTTGACCATGTCCTAGGTGGCACGGTTATCAATATGCAACCGGCTGAAGTACCACTTTACGAAATTGAAGCAGATATCCATCTTTCACAGGTTAACATTGAGGGCGTTAAACATTGCTATGACATCATTCGTAAAGCCGTAAACAAAGGGGAAGCGATCAAGCAGGTACTCAAACGCCTGAACATCCCGGCTGAAAATGCGATTGCCTTCGGGGATGGAATGAACGATAAGGAAATGCTGCAAGTTGCAGGCGTTGGGTTTGCCATGGGAAACGCATCTCCTGAGCTGTTTAAATATGCAAACCGGAGGACAACTTCGGTTGAGGAATCGGGGATATTTAATGGGTTGAAGGAATTGGGGTTGGTGAAGTAGGTCAATAGCAGCCATTTTTCTCAATTTCCCCATCCAGATGTTTTAAAATTGGATGGGGATCTTTTATACATACCCTTCTACAGGAGTCCGCAACATTTTGACTACATAATCATAGTAAAATATAGATATAATAATCATATGGAGGTTTGTTGTGCATGATAAATATCAAACCATCTGCTTCGTAATAACTATAATGAGATATCTTCGCTTTGCAAGGAATCAGGTGAGCCAGTTTATCTGACTAAAAATGGTGAAGAAGGACATGATCCAATTCTATATTACAGGACTGAGGACATCCAAAAAAGTTTTTTATAGTTACAAGTTGAATTTATGGAGGAACGATTTAATTGACTATCGGAACAAATACTTTTTAAGGTAACTATAAAAAACTTCTCTGGCATGGGTTAAAAAAAATCCTTATTATTATGCGATTTTTGGTTTTAATTTTCAGCTGATAATCCACTTTGTCCAGAGTTCTGTATTACATTGGATCATGCTTTCTATGCAAAAAACCTCATCAAGTTTTGTTCTCTATTTCAGCCTTTAGTTGGTTACTCCAGCCTGTTGTGCTCTTTTTCTCTAATATCTGTTTACCCTTCCGTACATATAAGTGACCTTGTTTGGCTACTGATTAATGTTTATCCAACCGAAATCACTTCTCGGGCTAAAAATCTTCCCTAAAAACATGTTTTAAATTGATGGAGAGATTTTCAAAGCTCGTAACGTTGATCACTTCATCATTTGTAAACGTGCCAACATGTTTGTAGTACTCATTCTCCAATACATAAACGTCAACAGTCTCATGTGCAGGATCAACAATCCAGTATTCATTCACACCTGCTTTTTGATAGCAGTTAAACTTAATCATTTTATCCATTTTTGCAGTTGACTTCGATAGAATTTCCACGATCAATTCTGGTGCTCCCGCAATATGATTCTTCATGATTTTTTCTTTGTCACATACAATCACAATATCCGGTTTAACCCATTCGTTTACTTCAGAAGGATCCTTTTTTCCCCAAAGACAAACATCAATCTCACTAATTACCCTGCATGATTGATTCCTAAAAAACATGTTAAATTCAGTGGCAAGCTCCATTGCAATGGATTGATGTTTCACGTTTGGTGATGGCGCCATGTCATATATATGGCCATCAATTACTTCATATTGTATATCGTTATCCAATTTCAGGTATTCAGCATAAGTCAATTTGTTTTCTTGTGGTAAAACCATGCTTTTCCCTCCACTGACCTTTGAATAATGGCTTAAATTGTAAGCATTTTGTTAACACAATTTTTCATCCTATACCCATTATATAATATTTCTTTGCAGGTATACAGTTTTTATTAACGATTGACCATAGTGTTCAGTCATTATGATCTTGCCATGAGGTTGATGTGTAAGTGTGCGGGCTGTCTGTACACTCACGCCACACTTCACCAGTCTACAGGGAAGGCACAGCTGTTTCACTCGTTTCGTCCTGTCTACTGAAAAACTGCTTGGTTACCGGATTATAATAGAGTATTCGTTCAGACGCATCACCCCTGTGCTCAAGCAATAAACGGTATTCCAGTATCGGTACAAAATAGAGTATCCCATTATCGATGTTGATTTCTATTTGCCCATTGTACTTATTGCGAATCTCCTGTAATTGCTTGTCTCTTTCAAGTTTAATGGCCTCCGTTTTTTCAAGATACTCTCTTCTTTTTTCTTCACTTATTCCTTTCCTGTCAGCTCGTCTTTCATTTTCTGCAACAAGTTCTCGATAATAAGTGGTTATTCGATTAATATCCTTATCCATAGCAGCCATTCTCGTTGGATCACTTTTCTGTTGTTCGCTCAACTTTTTTACATGTGCAGTCGCCATTGAAAATGCTTGGGGAACATCAATGGATACAGGAAGTGGGTAGGTATAAACAGGTTCATGCTGATACATAATCCGGCTTTGTTCCCGTTTCATTGTATGGCTTATACGATTCGTTAACAAATTTACCCAAACCTGTCTGGAGGATTCCGTTTTTTCATCGGCTACGTAGGCAACATTGTATTGAAAAACTGCCCACACACCCATAACAGGTCTTTCCTCCATAATCGTAAGTTTGCCTGGGTCTTCCTTTAGAAAATCCCTTATTTTTTTCAATGCATTTCCCAATTCCAGACGGTCCACTTCAGCAAATCGCATTGTACTGACGGTTTGCTGATGGATCAATTCGAGTAGCTGCTCCAGGATGTAGCTCCCAAACGTCACAAATTCTGAATCCGGATTCTCTTGGGCAACCTCATAATCAAAGGAAAGCTGCAATTCTGTTTTATGTTGAAAGTACGGCGCGTACGCTTCAGGGATGAGTACCTGGCACAATCCATACTCCACAGGAATAACGATCCCGCCCAATTGCTCGACTACTTCTGTAACAAACTGCTGCAACTGCATCACTACACCTCCATCAGGTTAAAATAATCGATCATCCAGATGTTTTTGCTTCGCCAGTTTTTGTTTGTTTTTTAACATGACTTCTCCAAGTTGATCCAATTCTGCTTCCACATCTGCTTTTGTTTGCGAATCAACCCAGGCCTTCATCACAAGCTCGGAAAAGTCCTCCTTTTCCTCCAGATCTCCCAGAATGGCATCAACCTCACCGACAACCAGTTCAAACATGTTAATTTTGCGATCCAGTAAATCCAGAATATAATATTCAATCGTATCTTTGGCAGCAAGGTTATAAACAACAACATCGTTTTCCTGGCCAATCCGGTGTATTCTCCCGATTCGTTGTTCAATGGCCATCGGATTCCAGGGAAGATCATAGTTAATCATTCCATGACAAAATTGCAGATTTCTCCCTTCGCCGCCAACTTCGGTACTCACCAATACATCCGCTTCCTCCTTAAACCAGGTTACTTGTTCTTCCTTTTCTTTTCTACGCATCGCCCCGTGAAATTCAGCAACTTGAAAGCCGCGGTCCTTGAGTACGTTGCTAATATACTTTTGTGTAGCAGCAAATTTGGTAAAAACAATCATTTTATCATTAAATTCGGTTAAAATGGAGACAAGTTCATCCACCTTTGTACGGGAACCTGAAGTATTTTCCGCAATCGTTTTTGCCTCATCCAGAAACCGTTTCATGGCTTTCCGCTCAAATTCGGTTAGCTTCTCATTCACACTCAGGCGTTCTAACGAAGGGACAACAGACGTAATGGAGCTGCCGATCTGTTCCTGCAGACGTTTTAGCTGAAACCTGTTCAAGACCGGATGTTTTACATGATAACGTTCCCGAACAAATAGACTAAGGTTGTTATACAAGGCCTTTTCATCGTTTGTCATGTCAATGGTTCGTGTGTAAGCTGTCCGTTTGGTAAAAGTAACATCCACATTACTGCGCTTATTGCGAATCATGACGTCCGCCAGCAGACCTTTCAATTTATCAACATTCTTTGCTTCAATTCCGTCTTTGCTTTCGACAAAATTTTTCTTGAAATAGCTGTACGTTCGTAATTGCCCAGGTTTTAACAGGGTGATCAGATTATACAATTCCTCCAAATGATTTTGCACTGGCGTAGCTGTTAAAAGGAAAATATATTTTTTGTTGATTCCGTTGACGAACTGCCATTTTTGGGTTGTCCGGTTTTTTAAGTGATGGGCCTCGTCCACAATAATTAAATCGTACTGTTCCTTGAAAATGGATTCGCGATTGTTTTTACGTTTTGCTGTATCAATCGAAGCAATGACTTTCGAGTAATGTGCCCACGCGTTTTGACCGTGCTTTTTAAAATCAGGGTGATCTGCCCGGACAAAATCCTGATTGAATTTCCTTTTCATCTCATTCTCCCATTGGCCGACAAGGGATGGTGGGACAAGAATCAGTATTCGCCGCGCCAGACCACGCATAACATATTCCAGCATTGCCATACCTGCTTCAACGGTTTTGCCCAGACCAACCTCATCACTTAACATCACGCGCCCTTTAAACCGGCTCAGCACTGATTTAACCGTTTTCACCTGATAATCAAATGTTTCCAATTCTCGGACATATGGCAAACAAAGCAATTCGTTTTCACTTGGCTGCACCCGATACTGTTCAGCGATTTGGTATAATTGAAACCATTTTTCCGCGTTATTGCTAAAACTTGATAGTGATTCCATCACCTGTTGTGCCCGCTCCTTATGATGCAGGGTGTTCTCTGCATCTACTGGCAATGAATCGTCTTGCCGGCAAACAACGATGCGGTTATCTTCTGTATGGACAACGAGTAAAAATTCTTCGGTGTAAGATGCAAAAAATCCCTTGATTCCTCTCCCCTGCAGCAGCTTTTCATCCCAGTCAATAGTAAACTTTCTCCTTAGTCCCTGATCATTTTCCATCGTAAATGCTTCGTCTGCAATCTGGGTTTCACGAAAAAAGTGAATTAGCGTATCATCCATTTCCATTGCCTGGAGATCGAAAAGTTCTTTATTTACATGAAACAGGATACGTTTCCAATTTGCTTTTCACCCCTATTTATGACATGTACTATCCTATTATTTTAACATACTGAAAAGAAAGTGAGGATATAATGCCAAATTTAATAGATTGGTTTCCCAAATGTAAATCCGGGAAGCCTGCTAATGAAGGTTTCCTTGAGGTTGTCCCCTCTCTGCTACAACTACCGGGATTTCCGTTAATGAAAATGCTGATTCGGATGTAAAAACGGATATATTCATACAGCTGGATGTAACTTTTCCATAACACCGCCCAGAAACTAAACACATCGGGGGGGGAATACGGCGGCCCACCTGAAACAAGTACAGTTGGTCACAGCCAAGCATTAAATATTTCTGATGGAATACATGTATTGGGGACATGGTAAGGCGTTTATTTTGCAAATTTGTTGGACTGCGGAACCGGTGATATCATCTGAAACTGATGCGGTCGTATTAAGGGGGCTCAATATTTTAAACGAGGAACAAAAATTGACAGTATAATAAATAAATTTTATACTATACTTAGAATACGGAACCAAGGTAGCGTTAACTACCCGGTTCTGGCAACTACAAACTGCATTAAGTGCAGTTGGCCGCTGAAACATGTTGCCTATCTACTGAAGTAATCGCGACCTGGGGTGGTGGGCGATTACTTCTTTTTGATTAGATAAACGACAATAGTAACAATAAAAGTTAGTGTTGCAATTTGGAGTAAACTAAACTGCAACGCCAAACTTAATGCTTCATATGTCGTCATCCTGCCACCTCCCTTCCTTAAGCTTTCACGTGGCTTAAGGGACAAGGAACGATGGCCAACCGCCCACAATACCTATGTAGTTGCTATATTAATTTTATCATAACCATTGATAAGTTTATAGTCTAATTAGTGCAAACGTTTGAAAAACTTGATGTGCTCTAGAAACCAAAGATAATAAGGCGAGAAAATGATTACATTGTAAAACATTGAGTCAGACAAGAGTGTGACTCACGAATCAGTTAAACCACCGACTTTACCTCAAAGGTTACCTCCTAGCCCCTATGTACCCCTATCTGGGCCCTGTTTTAGGGCTCCCATCGCTTATTGAAAATATCCCTGTCCTAAAACGAGCTGCATTTTGGGCAAAAACAGCTTTACATCCAGCTCCTTTTTTGCTATTCTTCTATTAACGATTGATTAATCATTCATCAATATAAGGAGACATAACGATGCCATTATCTGAAGAACAGCGATTAAATATGATAAAAAAACGGCAGAAAATCCTTGATAGTGCAATTACCCTTTTTGCATCGGAAGGGTATGAAGGAACGACGATTAAAAAAATTGCAGAATCTGCTGAGGTGAGCTTTGGAAATGTGTTCACATACTTTAAGGATAAGGAACAGCTCTTTTTAGCTTCCGTTGTCGAGCCACTGGGGACCTTTTCGGAACAAGTATTGGATTTCAATACTGATGCGGAAGATCCACTAGTTGAATTACAAGAGATGGTAACGAAACATATTCAATTGTTCGCTGGAGTAAAAAGTTATTTAACACTCGTTGCGCAAGTCGTCGGTCAACCTCATCGTTATCCTGCAGCGTTTGAACAGCTCGATCAGTTCCACGATCAATTAAGGGAGAAAATCAGTTGTCTAATCAAAAACGGACAACATAAAGGGGTTTTGATGAAACAGGATACCATGCCTGTCGCTACTCTCTATACGAGCCTGCTGATCGGCATTCGTTTGAATAATACAGATACCCGTTACAGTAAAATATGGGATCAATATATATCACCTGCTCTTCAGCTTTTTGGACCTATCAACTAGTAGGTCTAATCTTTTACTTTACAAGCGATTGATTGATCAATCATATTTTAGGAGGATAATATGAACATATTCCGTTTTCTTCCAGTCATTCGAATCCGGTTGTTATTGCAATTTCTAACCACGATGGCCACCATGTCCGTCATCCCTTTTATAATTATCTTTTTTCCGATCAGTTAGGAACATTCATTACAGGTTTTCTGTTTCTCGTTGTAATGGCCGCTAATGTGTGCGGTTCCATACTAGGAGGTTATATTTCTGATCAAATCGGTCGTAAACGTGTGATTTTGTTAGCGGAATTCATTATCTTTATTGGATTTATTGGTGCTGCTTCTGTTAATTCACCTTGGCATACATCTCCATATATCACCTTTAGCCTGTTTATTTTTATCCAATTTAGTACAGGAGCTGCTACCCCTGTATATCAAGCATTAATTGTTGATGTGAGCCAGCCAGATAATAGAAAAATGATCTATACGTATGCTTACTGGCTAAGAAATATGGCTGCAGCTATTGGAAGTATGATTGGTGCATTCCTATTTCATAACTATCATTTTTACCTTTTTATAGGTGTGGCGCTTTGTACGCTGATTTCTCTTCTGATTACCTTTTTCTATATACAGGAAACATACATCCCTATAACAGAAAAAGCTGTAATGAAAAATGGTTTACAAGGAAAAAAACAGCCCCTGCAAATACTGCAAACATATAAAAACGTACTCGCTCACAAATTCTTTTTCACATTTACGATTGCGGCTTTACTCATCGTATCTGTTGAGGAACAACTAACCAACTACATTGGTGTACGACTAGTCAACAAAATTAATGAACCGGTGCAGCTTCTGCCACTGTTTTCTCTGCAAGTCGATGGCATGAATCTAGTCGGTATGCTGAAAACGACAAATACATTAATCGTAGTTTTTTGTACCATGCTAATTGCGAGGATAATAAAGCGTTGGAATGAGCAATTTGTTTTGTTAACCGGACTGTGTCTCTTTTTTATCGGCTACACCATCATCAGTTATAGTACTTTCCCATTCCTGTTAATGATTGCAATGGTTATCGCATCTATCGGGGAAATGATGTATGCACCTATCCAACAAACGATGCTTGCGAATACTGTTCCTAATCATAAACGCAGTTCCTATATGGCAATATATACGATTGCTGTCTTCCTTGGGGTCAGTACAGCCGGAGTTTTTCTCATTATTAGCAGCTGGCTTCCACCAATTGTGCTGACCATCATGATGGCTGTGATGGGCCTGATTAGTACTGGTCTGTTATTTCGGTTGACCGAAAGAGAGAAATCGCCCATTGAAACCGGGAAGTCGCTGATCGAAGCGAGAAGTCGCCGATCAAAAGCGAAAAGCCGCTGATCAAACGCGAAAAACCGCTGATCGAAAACGAAAAGCCGCCGATCAAAAGCGAAAAGCCGCTGATCGAATCCAAAAAGTCGCTGATCGAAAACGAAAAGCCGCCGATCGAATCCAAAAATCCGCCGATCGAAAGGGAAAAGCCGCTGATCGAAAACGAAAAGCCGCTGATCGAAAACGAAAAGCCGCCGATCGAAAACGAAAAGCCGCCGATCGAATCCAACAATAAATCAAAAATTGTTTAAACGTTTGCGCAGCATAGTAGGTTCCCGCTTTATCCTTTCCAGCAAGTACAATTTTGCTTATGTCTATTTTGGCTGGAGGCAAGTACATACCCTTCTTTCTTTAATTCCCCTGGCCCACCTACTTGAAGCTGCTCTAGTATCTTTTCAGGGTCCGGATAAACAGAGCCGAAATCGGATTTCGATTTCGGCCCTTTTTTGTAACTACGCTGTACAGCTTGTGTCCCTCTCAATCTATTTTATAGTTTGAACAGCCTCATCTCTTAACAAGCGGATAATAGGGCTCGTAACGCGGATTCGTATAGTATGGCGGTCTCTTTACAATAACAGGCATCAACCAGCTATGTTGGAGATAATTCATTTTTACTTTTTCATCTGATTGGTCAACTAACAGCCACTTTACCTTAGGGTTAAATTCAATACGCAATTGTGACACCTCCCTATTTAGCATTCTACGTAAGGCTAGAGGCTTTGGAGCAAGTCCATCGTTGCAATATATCCAGACACGCACATAGACGATCGCCTAATCATACATTACATAGGATAAACATCAGAGGGAGGTTATACGTTTGTATCAACAAGACGACCCTAGTAACAATAATGAGCAAATGCCAACAGAGAGTGAATTACGAGAAATACGAGCATACCAAAAATGGTTTGAGGAAAATAAACAAACAAAACCATATCCGCTCTATCCGAATTACGGAAAGATAACGCGCTATCAAGAGGTTCCATTAGCTAACCCTGAACAACGCCAGCTAAAACAGCCAGGCCACGAAGACCTGATGGTTCCAAAACCAATTATTGAAAATCCTAACTACAAAGGCAGCGGGAAGCTGAAAAATAAGGTAGCTTTGATAACTGGTGGAGACAGTGGAATGGGAGCAGCAGCGGCAATTGCGTTTGCAAAAGAAGGAGCAAATGTAGCTATTGCTTATTTGGATGAACACGATGATGCAGAACGAACCAAGAATAGGATAGAAGAACTTGGTCAACGCTGTCTCCTATTACCAGGAGATTTAAGAGAAAAGCAACAATGTAAAACCATTGTCAAACAAACAGTTCAGACATTTGGCGGGCTGGATATTCTTTGTAATCATGTAGGCATTCAATTTCAGCAAAATAGTCTGCTGGACATTACAGATGAGCAATTTGATGACACATTCAAAGTAAATATTTACGCTCACTTTTATACTACCAAAGCTGCTTTACCACATTTAAAACCAGGAAGCTCAATCATTGGCACAACATCCGTGGTTACTTATGCAGGGGAACCCTTATTAATTGATTATTCGGCAACAAAAGGGGCGATTGTCGGGTGGACACGATCACTTGCCAAAAGTCTCGCGGGTCAAGGGATTCGGGTAAATGCCATTGCACCGGGAAGAATATGGACACCACTTATCCCTGCGAGCTTCTCATCTGATGAAAATGCCCTGCATGGGAACAACCTATTCAACCGTATCGGCCAACCATTTGAATTAGCCCCGACATTTGTCTATCTCGCTTCAGATGACTCACAACTGGTAACGGGGCAAGTATTGCATGTGGATGGTGGAGAATCAACCAGTTCTTAAGTTGATTCCCCAAAACACTTGATTAAGTTGCCTAAGTGTTTGAGCTAAACAACATCCGCTCATTGAATATTAGAAAAATGTCACTTGTCGCTAAAGATTTGGTGACAAGTCACGTTTTTCTTATACTTTAATCCTTTAACAAAGCAGAAATTTCTTAAAGTGCAAAAAGATAAAACGCCTAATCTGCCATGTTTAGATTAGGCGTTTTAAGTTACGTTGTACATTCAAATACGTCAAACGAGCTGCGGTATCCATTCTTCATTCCATGAACGATAAGTTAAAAATCCGTTAAATTTGGCAAACCCTCGCATTCCACTTGATTAATGTTTTCTATTGCTTACATCCATTTTAAAAGGTAACCCTGACACATGAAAATATATGTCGATATTTCCCGGGAAATAGATATTATTATCATTTGCTCATTATTCATTTTCGAGTATAATCGGGGTTATTTTCGACAGGACGAGCCAATTGCACACAATTGTCACTCATTGGAATAACAATTCCTTTTCAGCTATGTAGATTAAGGTGAAAGCTATTTTTCATTGATATATTTATCTTCATTATAAATGAGCAAATTGCATTTCCAGTTTTCCTTTTAGATTCGTTCAGATTAATAATATTTCGTTTACTGACTCCTGAACATCATGGATCTGATCCCATAATAACGTAGCATCAATTCCCTCATTAAGCTTCCACTTATCTAAACGCTTCATGGTTTACTCTCACCGCTTTCTGCCTCATTCTAGCAGTTGGATTGCACTTGCCGCCTTTTCTTCCGTATCCTTTAATGCTTTCACTGAATTTATTGTCGCTTCCTCATTGTTTAACAATAAGGTTTTATAGGACGTTATTACTTGATCAAGCGTTTGATTAATCATGTTCAACTTATCTGCTGTAGCAAGCTGATTATCGGTAATCGCAACCACAGATGTTGGCTTTAACGATTGAACAGAAGCTCTCAATTCAGCTAGTGTATTTTCTACATCCTCAAAAATAAGTTTGATCTCTTCACTCATTATTTCGCCATCTCCTCTCGCCGCTGCGCTTTCAAATCACTTAAGTTTGCATTTTTAGCTGCATAGTCACTTTGCAAATCACCGATCGTTGCTTTTATTTCTGCAATTTTATCAGCTATTTGCATAATCATCCCGTCTAATTGGTATTCCGATATGGATTGATAGCTTGTTTGGATTTCCTCGATGCGAAATAAATGGAATTGCGTTGCCAATTGTCCATTCCAAGTATGTACGGAGAGTTCCGGGTCACAACAGTACTTTTGATTTACCTTGAATTCTTCCTGATAGTCCTCAAGCTGTCCAAATAAAGTTTTCAACCGTTCTAAGTCATCCCGTTTTTGAATAAGCTGTTGATTCGTGGAGTAAATGGAGCTTTGAAGGGTAGAGATTTGATCATCGATAACATATAACATTTCCATTTGCGTCACCTCTAGGTCATCACGTCCGGCAAGAATATTTTACCAGCCATCTACTCATTATATGGTATTTTTGCCCTGTTCGAAAGGGGTATAAATGACTATTTTTAACTCAATTTGGATAGGCATTAAGTTTCGAATAGACTCAAGTCGGGGACTTTAATCCGGAAAAAATTATTGATAGGATCCCGAATAGTGCTAATTATTCGCCACCAATAGCTGCAAACTGAATAAGTCAGTTGGCCACTAAAACAAGTGACCAGCTGAATCGTGACTAGAGTCGGAGTGATGACTTCTTCTAATTAGGTTGACGACAAGCCTTATAAAAGTGAAAGTATCAAAAGTGATGATTCTGCTCCGGCTCAGTAAATTTGGGCCTATTTATCAGTTGCTCCAGGAAAATCAGGCAGCATGGTCCAATCCGTTTAGGCATTCACCTGTTTAGTTAGGCAGCATATACATAATACATATCTAATAAAGTGACTGAGAGGGGATCCAGCATGTATCCGAAATATCCTTATTATGGGTATGAACAAAAGTGTGAAAAGGTTCCTGTAACCTTTCCACCACAACAACAATACCGGCAGCCGGGATTTGAATATTTGATGGAGCCTCGCCCGATTTATGATAATCCAAACTATATTGG
The DNA here is from genome assembly GCA_014642895.1 of Lentibacillus populi. Classification (GTDB taxonomy): domain Bacteria; phylum Bacillota; class Bacilli; order Bacillales; family Amphibacillaceae; genus Lentibacillus_C; species Lentibacillus_C populi. The sequence goes on along the minus strand of BMJD01000003.1, from coordinate 101,059 downwards.
AACAGGCAAGTTAAAAGATAAAGTGGCGATCATCAGCGGCGGGGACAGTGGTATCGGAAGAGCAGTGGCAGTAGCGTTCGCCAAGGAAGGAGCCAATATTGTCATTTCCTACCTTGATGAGCACCAGGATGCTGTAGAAACGAAGCAGGCGATTGAGCAACTCGGAAGACGCTGTGTGTTAATACCAGGTGATTTAAGGAAGGAAGAGGTCTGCCAGCATGTGGTCAATGTTACTGCTGATTTATTTGGAAAAATAGATGTTCTTGTTAACAATCATGCCGTTCAGTTTATCAGAGACAGCTTGCTGGATATCAGTGCAGAACAGCTGCAAGCTTCGTTTCAAACGAATATCTTATCATTTTTCCATTTGACAAAAGCTGCCCTCCCCCATATGCCTGCGGGAAGCAGTATTGTTAATACCACATCGGTAAATGCATATATCGGACGTGAAAATTTAATCGATTATTCTTCTACAAAAGGAGCGATCGTCAGTTATACAAGGGCACTGGCCAAAAATGTTGTTGAACAAGGTATCCGAGTCAATGCCGTTGCCCCCGGCCCGATTTGGACGCCGCTTATTCCAGCTACATTTACACCAGAAATGGTCAAATCGTTTGGAGCCGACGTACCAATGAAAAGAGCGGGGCAGCCGTTTGAGCTTGCTCCGGTCTATGTCCTGCTCGCATCAGATGATGGTTCCTATATAACCGGACAGACAATTCATGTCAACGGAGGGCAATTTGTTTCTTCCTGAAGTAGCATTCATTCAGTGGAGACTCATTCTCCGCCACCAAATTAGTCCAAATAAGGACGAAATTCTCCTGGCACCAATCAGGGACACTACTTCGGATATCCACGTTTCCTGTGATGTCCACACACTCCTGAAAAAATAAATTTTCTTTTCAAGCCTGTTTATTAACACCATCACTATCATAAAAAGCCCGTAAAGCGGTAACGCAATTCGTGACAGGATGATAATCGGTTTTTGGAGGAGGGCTTTTGATATTGCTGTATTTTTGATTGTTCCTGTTCAGCATTTGATACCAGCCCCCTCTTTTTTGATCAATCAGAAATTCCCAGCTGTATGCAAAAATTTGGTCGTAAAACTCCCAATAGGTTGGATCATCTGTTTTTGCAGCAAACAGGGCAGAAGCTCCAATTGCCTCTGCTATCACCCAATAGACTTTATCCGAATCAATGATCTCGCCTGCTGGTGCCATGCTGTAGAAAATTCCTCCATTCTTGTAATCAATTCCTTTATGGACAGCCTGATCAAATAACAATTTTGCATGGGGAAACATCCATGGCTCATATAAATGCTTCTCCAGGCGTTGAAGCAGTTTACTCCATTCGATCGAATGCCCGAAAATATATCCATACGGACGGAATTCATCTTTTGTATTTCCTTTATTATAGTTCCAGTCAATTTTCCAGTCCTCATCGTAATGTTCCCAAATCAAATAACCTGATTGCGGGAGCAGTTTGAATATAACGGAATAGGCAATACGATAGGCTCGCTGCAAATAACGCGCTTCACCTGTAGCCTCATATGCCGTCAACATCGCTTCACACAAATGCATATTCGCATTTTGTCCACGATACGAAGATACGGTTTGCCAGTCTTTCGAGATTTCATCTACATACAGCCCATCCTGTTCTCTCCAAAAATGGCGTTCCAGTATGTCATAAACCTCCGCAATTATTCCTCCTGCATAACTAATGCCTGCTTTATAAGCGGTGGCTACAGCTATTAGGACAAAGGCATGACCATAGGCCTGTTTGCTGGAATCCTCAACCTTGAGCATCTTAAGTACCCAATAATATCCACCGTTTTTCGGATCCCACTGTTGATGCTGTAAAAATTTTAACCCCCATTCTGCCATCTGTTTATAGCAGGATGAATCGCTGATCATAGCTGCAATGGAGAAAATATAAATAAACCTGGATTGCCCAACAAGATGCTTCGTTTTTTTATCACAAATTGTCCCATTATCCAGAAAGCAGTTTATATAACCTCCTGTCTCAGCATCAATACAACGCGGGGCATAAAAGTTAACGGTATCGACAATATGCTGCTTAAGAAACGCTTGATCTTTGAAATTGGGGAAGTCCATATCCTTGTGATACCACCTTATCATTAAAGGAATTTGGTTTACCCTATGTTTCATTTACCAGCAATATTCTTATTGAACTGATTTCTTTTATCACGAGGAGCGTCATGCAAGCTAGTATTATTGTGCTACTACTGCAAATGATACTGCTTCTCATTTCCCCAATCCAATAGAATTACTTATCCAAATAATAATCATTGTCTCCCCGGAAACAGTAGATCAAATATTTGGATCTCTATTCCTGTAAGTGGTAATGTAAAAGTATTATGGAAAGGAGTGGATCGTTATGAGTATATCAATTCCAGAGATCACACTTAATGATGGCGTTACTTTGCCCGTTATAGGTTTTGGTACATACAAACTTAATGGAAATGAAGGGGCCAATGCCATAACTAGTGCAATTGATGCAGGTTATCGCCTGATTGATACTGCTTATAATTATGAAAACGAAGGAACGGTAGGCGAAGCCGTTCGCCGCAGTTCTGTTCCAAGGGAAGAATTAAGGATTACATCCAAATTACCAGGTCGTTATCATGCGTATGATAAAGCTGTCACTACCATTCAAGAATCCCTATATCGCGCGAATCTGGATTATTATGATTTGTATCTTATTCATTGGCCCAATCCAGAACAAAATCACTACGTAGAAGCTTGGCAAGCATTAATTGATGCAAAAAAGTGGGGATTGATTCGTTCAATCGGTGTTTGTAATTTCCTTCCTGAACATATCGAGCGGTTAGAAAAGGAAACTGGTACGAAGCCGAGCATCAACCAAATAGAATTACACCCATTTTTCAACCAGGAACAACAAAGAATATGGCACGAGGAGAACAACATTATAACAGAATCCTGGAGTCCATTAGCTCGGGCAAATGCGGTTTTACAAAATGAAACAATTGGAAGAATTGCCAGCTATCATAACAAGACGATTTCACAAATTATTTTACGTTGGCATTACCAACTAGGGGCAATCCCAATTCCTAAATCTTCATCTCCTGAACGGCAACTTGAAAATATATCAATTTTTGATTTCTCTCTAAATGAAACAGAAATCAATGCAATCGCGGCATTAACTCGCCCAGATGGCAGAATTAACAATCAAGATCCTGCAACTTATGAGGAATTTTAACAATGAGTGCGTGTTTATTTTTACGAATTTGATGGGCAACGAAATCAGAAGTATCATGTTAAACTGATGGGGTATACCAAAGGGAACGTGATATTTTAACGAATGCACAAAAAATTGACAGTATAATAAATAAATTTTATAATATACTTAGAATAAGGGAACCAAGGTAGCGCGAACTACCCGGTTCCGACAACTACAAACTGCATTAAGTGCAGTTGGCCAGAGTTTCAATATGTTTTTTCTGAAGAAGTAATTGCCGGCCTTGGGTTGGGGGCGATTACTTCTTTTTTGTCAGATAAACGACAATCGTAACAATAAAAGTTAGTGTTGTAATTTGGAGCAATCCAAACTGCAACGCCAAACTTAATGCTTGATATGCCGTCATCCTACCACCTCCTTTCCCTAAGCTTACACATGGCTTAAGGGACAAGGAACGATGGCCAACCGCCCACAATACCTATGTAGTTGCTACTTATAATTTATCATAACTTTTGCAGGATTGGTAGGCTAGTTCGAAGCTCTTTTAAACGATTCATTAACTAAAGGATCACACAAATGTGTGGACATAAATTTTCAATTGAATGGAGCCTCACTACACTATTCCTTTCTAATCATTCATCTCTTCCAATTCCTTCAAAACAACCGAAATTAACGGATGATTAGCATCAAACCCGGAAACAGTTTGTAATGTTTGCTATATCCTTTTTCTACAATCATTTGCAGCAGCTTAACCGCTTCTTCATCCTGTTCATTATGGTATTCCAGGGCGGTCGCTATTGTTTTCGCAAGATGGAATGGAGCCATTTTGGTGACCTTCATATACATACTGGCTGGGCGAATCAGTCGATCTTTTGGTCCTAGTTTACATACTGGTGCTCGCCCTACTCTGGTAACCTGATAGGAAATATACGGGTTCATAAACTGCTGAATAATCTATTCACATAAGTTTAGTGTACTTCCCTTGCGAATTGATAAGTTTGGATAATCGCCCAGATGGCAGAATTAACAATCAAGATCCTGCTACTTATAAAGAGTTTTAACAATACGTACGTGTTTATGGCAATGAAATCGGAAGTATCTGTAAACTGATGGGGTAATAATAAGGGGAACGAGATACTTGAACCAACGCACAAAAAATTGACAGTATAATTAAATAGAATTACAATAAAAATAGAATAAGGAACCGAATAGCGCTAACTATCCGGTTCCGGCAACTACAAACTGCATTAAGTGCAGTTGGCCAGCTGTTAAAATGTATTATCTAAAGAAGTAATCGCTAACCTTGGTCGGGGCGATTACTTTTTTTTAATTAAATAAACGACAATCGTAACAATAAAAGTGAGTGCTGTAATTTGGAGCAATCCAAACTGCAACGCCAAACTTAATGCTTGATATGCCGTCATCCTACCACCTCCTTTCCCTAAGCTTACACATGACTTAAGGGACAAGGAACGATGGCCAACCGCCCACAATACCTATGTAGTTGCTAATTATAGTTTACCATAGCTGGTTGCCGGATTGGCAGAAGAACAGAATAATTGTTCAAAAACTTTAGAACTGATGAAACACAAGCAATGACCCACACAAATGTGAGGGCCAGCGATTTTCTATTGAATTGCTAATCATTACGCGAACTATTACCCTGTCAAAGCCTTCATTTCCTCCAATTGCTTCATAACTACTGGAATTAATCGATGATCTACATCCAATTCAGACACCAATTGTACTGTTTTTTCATATCCCTTATTCGTAATCATTTGCTGTAATTTAACCGCTTCTTCATCGGTTTCATTATGATACTCCAGAACGGCCGCAATCGTTTTTGCCAGATAGCGTGGGGCTTTTCCGGTGACATCCATATACATCGTCGCCGGACGAATCAAGCGATCCTGTGGTCCCAATTTGCGAATCGGCCCCCGTCCTACTCTAGTAACCTCATCAGAAATATATGGGTTCATAAATCGCTCGATAATTTTATCAACATATGCCTGGTGTTTTTCTCTGTCAAATTGGTACGCTTGGATAAGCGCTTCCCCAGATTCTGTTAATGCCCCTCGAATGATTTCCTGAACAGTTTTGTCATTCATCGCATCATTGATGGTTGTATACCCCAAATAACGACCTACGTATGCCGGTACCGTATGACCAGTATTAACGGTAAACAATTTTCGCTCAATGTATGGTGTTAAGTCGGAAACATACGTAATCCCTTCAATTGACGGCTTTTCTCCTTTGATTGCTGTTTCTTCCACGACCCACTCATAATACGGCTCTACAGAAACCTCCAATAGGTCGTGATGACTCTGGTTCGGTACAATTCTGTCAACAGCAGCATTCGGAAACCCAAACATTGTATCAAACGTAATAAACTCTTCTTTCGTTACATGTTCCATTACTTTTTCCTTTAGTAGCGAACTTCCGCCAATCATGTTTTCACAAGCAATAATGTTTAATGGCTTTTTACTAGATTTCAGCCGTTCACGCAATCCTTCCGCAACAAGCTCTGAAATAACTGGTAAAATGTTTGGTCCTACAGCGGTTGTTACAATATCAGCTTCCACGATAGCCTGGATAACTTTATTTGGGTTACTAATACTATTAATTCCCGATACATTTTTCACGGTTAATGTTTTGCTAGTTTCAGCAGCCAATCGGACATTGTACTGCTGCTTTTCGTTCAGCTTTTGAATCACTTCATCGTTTACATCAACAAAAATTGTATGATAATTTGCCTGGTAAAGGAGGGACCCAATAAAACCCCGGCCAATATTTCCTGCGCCAAAGTGTACAGCTAACATTTAATTCACCCCATTGAATAGATTCAGAATGTCTTCCTTCGATTGGGCATCGACTATTTGCTGAATATTCTCCTCTTCTGAGCAGACAATGGCAATGCTGGAGAGGACGTCTAAATGCTCATCCCCTTTTCCGGCAATACCGATAAGAACCTTTACCATATTTCCTCCACCAAAATCGACTCCGTCAGGAACCGTTACCACGCTAAGGCCTGTTGCCAAAACAGCTTCCTTGGCATCTTCTGTACCGTGCGGGATGGCGACATGGTTACCCATAAAAGTAGATGTCATTTCTTCTCTTTCTAGCATTTTTTCCACATAGGATGCTTCCACATATCCATTTCTCACCAGGATATCTCCGGTATAACGGATTGCTTCTTCCTTATCGCGCAATGTTACGTTTAGCTGAATATTATCTTTGCTTAAAATTTCTTTTGTCATGTCTAGCTGCACTCCCTACCATAGATTTTTTTCTTGTAAAAAAGTTTGAAATTGCTGGGACAAAAATTGTTTGATTTGCATCTCGTTCCCTGACTCAAACATCTTCACACTTTCCTCTCCCTGTATGAGTAAACTGCTTAAATAGCTAAGCACCTCTAATACTTCCTGCATGGCAGCTTCTGGAGCAAGCATCAGTACTAATGTGCCCATCTCCATTCTGTCTCCGTCCATCCCTCTTACGGTTAGCGCATGCTGCAGCCGGTAAATAGTAAAGCTTGGCCGCTCAATCGCCTTTGACCGCGTATGATAAAGGGCAAGCGATGTACCGGGAATCCCTAATCCACTTGCCTTATCCCTTTCTAACAATCTTTCGGCGACATTTTCTTCATTTTTTAGCAGCCGCCTGTCAGCTAGTTCCTTACAAATCAAATGTAAAATAGAAGATAATGATCTTCGTCCGGAAATTTTCTTTACAATAAATACCTCGAGCAAATCCAAAATAATTTTTGAATAATGCTGCATACCTTCCAACTTGGGAATAAAAGCCGAAATTTGTTTTTCCTCCCGCTTTGATTTTGACTGATTCCCCTTCGTTTTGTACGAAATCTTTTTTTGCTGAATGACCTTTTTGATACGATGAACTTCTGCTTGCGATAAAATTGGTGATGCAAGGATATAATCACCAGCAAATCCTTTTAACGGGATCGTTGACACAACAATATCGTACTTATCAGGATCAAGATGATTCAGGTCGAACAGCGATTTATTTTCCACCTGTTTAATTTCCGGAAACCGCTGTGTTAATTTTGTAGCGAGAATTTTTGCTGTGCCGATCCCGCTGGAACAGATAATTAAGGCGCGTAATGCTACTTCCTCTTTCCCATCTAGTAGTGCGGCTGCAAAATGAAGCACGAGATACCCAATTTCATCGTCTGGAAATTGCAGATCCGGAAACGTTCGCTTGATACCATCCTGAATAACTTGAAAAAGTTCCCTATATTCGCTTTTAATTTCATCCATTATTGGGTTATTGATATTCATTCCTTGTTTTAGCCGATAAATGGTCGGTTTTAAGTGAGCAACTAGCCCATTAAGCAAAGAATTATCCGCTGCCAAATCAGCATTTATCTGAGAATTAACATACTGAATTAATTCTTTAGATTGCAAGGCAATATCCAAGCTCGAATCTTCAATTATATAATTGTGATCAACACGCAGTTTGGCTCCCATCAGGTGCATCGTAATATAGCCGATTTCATCCTCCGGAATATCCATGGATAGCGCTATTTCCAGATCCTGAACAACCTCTTTGGCAATTTCATATTCTTTTGTTTCCTGGATTTGTCTCATAAACGTCGTATCAAACTTTATTTTGTCTCCCTTTTTCAGTCGTTCAATCGCTAATGCTAGATGAACAACCAGACCAATATAGGCGTTATCAGCCAATTCATGTGGTAGTTCGTCCCTAACTTGTTCTACTCTATCCTCAATTGTGTGTAACGTCTCCAGATTAACTAATCCTAACAGTCGCCTTGAAATCGTATTTAATTGCTGCTTCGATTTCTTTTGGATAGTCTCTTTTAAAAGAGACACATATTCAAAAGGATCCATATACTTAGTAATCAGCTTGCTTATAGCAGCACGTTTATTCGTCTCATCACCTTCCACCTTCACGCCATACCCTCTTCTTCTGATGACGGATAGGTCGAAGCCGGCTAACTCATTTTCCAATTGATCCAAGTCATTGCTTATTGTTGCAATTGTTACCTTTAATTCATTAGCAAGGGTGAACAGTTTGATTGGTTCGGTTGCTTCAAGAAGTGTTGATAAAATGATTGCCTGCCGTTCATCTGGTGTAAAATCGGCTGTTGCTGCATTGGAAAGGGTTAATTCCAATTGCTGTTTATCGTTCTCATCCCCAATGACACGGAGGCCAACCCCTGCCTTCTTTTGTAATTCTAAATTGTGTTCAAAAATTATTCTTTCAATATTTTTCAAATCACGATGGATGGTTCGCTCACTGACGTTCAGATCATCAGCAATTTCTTTCACTGTAACAGCTGCTTGTGCATGTAATATATATTCGATTATCTTGCGTTCCCGCCCCGTAATATACAAACTGTTCACCTCCTGCAGCCATATTATTAGCGTATGCTCAAAAGTGGCCGAACCTGATTTTTGAAAGTTGATGCGGAATAGCACCCGTCTACTAGGCTTGCACAGAACGTGCTTACTTCTGTGTTAGCAATTGTCACAGGCGGTTTAACAGAAGAATCATTTATTGCTAACTCCAAAGTTCACCACCTATCATTTGGTGACTTTTGGGCCATCTTCCGTTACGTTATCTTTAAGTCGATCCACCAACTCATCATATTTAGGGCTATTCAGGAAGTTTTCTACCGACACATGCTCGGCACTTGATAATTTAGCCTTGGCTCGATCCGTTAAGTCTTGATGCGTTATGACGATGTCTGCATCATCTGGCAGTTGGTTAATCGATGTATTCGTAACTGCCACATCAATATTAGCCTCTTTAAATTTTTTCTTCAATAATGAGGCACCCATTGCACTTGAACCCATTCCTGCATCACAGGCGAAAATAATTTTATGAACTTCATCTGAACGCTTTTTTACAGCCTCTTCGTCTTGGGTAAGAGCATCGGCAACAGAACTTTTCTTGCCTTTCATTTCTTCCATTTTACCCGTAGCAGCTGATAAATCTTCCTCGCCACTTGACTTGCTTGTTTTCAAAATAAACGATGCAATTAAGAAGGAAACGACTGTTGCTACAAGCACACCAAGGATCACACCGATATAATTTCCTTGTGGTGTCATTGCCATTACAGCAAGAATACTTCCTGGTGATGCTGGTGCTACTAATCCCGCGTTAAAGACGTTTAGGGTGAATACACCACTTATACCACCGCCAATAGCTGCTAGTAGTAAGGTGGGTTTTATTAGGACATATGGGAAATAAATCTCATGTATCCCACCCAAAAAATGAATGACCGCTGCACCAGGTGCGGAGCTTTTTGACATCCCTTTGCCAAAAATTGCGAATGCCAGCAGGATGCCCAACCCTGGGCCGGGGTTTGCTTCCAACAGGAATAGTATAGATTTCCCTGCATCGCCCACTTGCTCGACTCCAATTGGACTTAAGATTCCATGATTAATGGCATTATTTAAAAATAAAATCTTGGCTGGTTCAATAATGATATTTGCCAGCGGCAGTAAGCCTGCATTAATGATTGCTTCTACCCCTGAAGCCAATATATTATTCAAACCTGCAACGACTGGCCCAATCAATTTGACAGAAATACCTGCCAAAATCGCCCCTAAAATACCGGCAGAAAAATTGTTATAAAGCATTTCGAAACCCGACTTGATTTTATCCTGTAATACGTCATCGATCTTTTTCATGCAATATCCAGCTAGCGGTCCCATGATCATGGCTCCCAGAAACATGGGGATGTCTGCTCCTACGATAACCCCCATCGTAGCAATAGCACCTACCACCCCGCCACGTACATCATGCACCAATCGTCCACCGGTAAACCCAATCAAGAGTGGCAACAAGTAAAATTTCATTGGGTCTACTAATGCTGCCAAATCCTCGTTTGGCCAATAACCATCTGGAATGAATAATGCCGTGATAATACCCCAGGCGATAAAAGCGCCTATATTCGGCATTATCATCCCACTCAAATAACTGCCAAAGTGCTGTAGCTTCGCACGAATGCCTTTATTTGCCATAATAAAAATCCCCCTTTTCAATTATGATTTTCCAATAATGATTCCTGATTTAATTTTACAGCGCTTACAAGGCCATCATCAAGCTAATCTTAAAGGCGATTTGGCAAATGTGTTGTTGACATTATTTAATAATGGCATAGGCAGTACTTATTCTGTACGAGCAGATATAGAAGACCCTTGCAATACGACTTTACGCTTTAACCTGAAAAAGACCAGCACGCATCCCATTTGCGCGCGCTGATCTTGTTTTATTAGAAGAGAACATACCCAGATTTCCCAGGATCCGTTCCCCATCCTTATCCCAACTCAATCTCCGTCACTTCACGATCAACAATTCGTGCACCTTTGATGGAAACAATGTCACCACCGGAAGTTGTGAAAATGTTTTCCGTCAGGATCTCGTCCATCGCACTTTTGACAGCTGCTGGATCAACCGGTTCAGCTGGTTTTTCTAATGAGTAGGTAACGGTTTTCCCGTCCTCATTTAAAAATTTCAGTTCAAGCTTTTTCAAAAGTCTTCCCTCCCTTCTATTCCAATTTTTTTGATGCTTGACTGCGTATGACGCGGTCAGGAAGCAATGGTGCTTGCACCGGGTATAGCATTATGCCTGCCTGATCTCAGAGCTGTCTTTTCGCTCAATATCGTAAAGCGGGCGCTCCTGCAGTCCGGCAAAGGCTTGTGCGATCGTATAAAGCTGATCAGCCGTTGCCTCGGTCTTGACATTATTGAAGCTTTTCGTTTTATAAATCGGCTTCCCTGTCAACTCATCCACACCATCGTCCAAAACGAGCTGCAAAGTGGATTTGTACATTTCTGCTACTGCCATGTTCATCCCCTCCTTTCACCATTACAATCGTCTGGAAAGGGGAAAGGGGGGCATGGGAATTTAAAAATTAATTTTGCAATGATGACACTTGTGGTGGAGCATAGACGATAATAGATACAACAGGTTCTTTATAGGAAGTGCTAAATCCAGAATTTCGCCGAATACTATCATTCAGCCGAGTACCAGTAAAAATTAAAATAAGATAAAAAAGCAGGAGGCATGATATAAATGAAGTGGTCTTCTGTTCGTGAAATGTATCCCAATCAATTTGTAAAACTTAAGACCTTGTCTTCAAAGCTTATGAATGATAATGAACAAGAAATTGTTGAAGAAGTCGATTTAATTGGTGCAGTCGAGGATAAAAATGCAACAAACGAACTTTTACATTCCAAGGGTGGTGATGAATTCCCATGAAGTCACCGATCAAAAGTGGGAAGTCGCTGATCAAAAGCAGAAAACCGCTGATCGAAAGCGAAAAAACGCTGATCAAAAGCGAAAAGCCGCCGATCGAATCCGGAATGTCGCCGATCAAAAGCGAAAAAACGCTGATCAAAAGCGAAATCCCGCCGATCGAAAGCGAAATCCCGCCGATCGAAAGCGAAAAATCGCTGATCGAAAGCGAAAAGCCGCCGATCGAATCCGGAATGTCGCCGATCAAAAGCGAAAAAACGCTGATCAAAAGCGAAATCCCGCCGATCGAAACCGGAATGTCGCCGATCGAAAGCGAAAAGTCGCCGATCGTATATCATACTGCTCACAAAAATATCATTCCAAAAATTCAGGAAAATAAGGGATTAAGGGGATTCCCATGAACATTCATTAGAGTATGCCAGAATAAATCCTTGTTCAATCCAAAGGTCAGCCTCCCGCCGCTTTATTACTTTCGCTTAACGGGAGACCCTTTATTAATCCCGTCTTAAAATAACCCGCCCCATAAATTCAAACACTTTCAAAATACGCTTAAAACGTGTGGGTTGTTTAATAAGGCGGTACAGCCACTCTAAATTTAAGTTAATCCATAACTGTGGAGCACGTTTTGTCTCTCCTGCTATGATATCGAAGCTGCCGCCTATACCAATAAATAGACCCTTTGCGAATTGATCCTTATGCTTCGCAATCCACATTTCCTGCCGGGGAACTCCCAGCGCAACGAAAATCAGATCGGGATTTGCGGTCTTCACTGTTGCAGCCATTTCCGGGTCATCGATAGCGAAAAAGCCGTGGTGATGACCGGCGATTTTCAGTCCAGGGTATTGCCTATTTACTTCTTTTACAACTTTTTCGTTAACCGATTCCTTTGCCCCGAGGAAATAGCAGCTATAACCCTTTTCTTCAGCATGTTTAAGCAAATCCAGCATAAGGTCGTAGCCAGGTATTCGTTCCTGAAGTGGCTCGTTTTTATATTTTGCCGCCATCAGTATTCCAGATCCGTCAGGGATAACATAATTTGCGGATTGAATAATTTCTTTATATGTTGTGTCTTCTTTTGCACGCATGACAATTTCCGGATTTGCTGTTACAACAAAACTTTTTTTTTGATCAGCTAGCCTTGGAAAAAGGTATTGGTGCAGAAAGTCATCTTTTGTCGTATTTAAAAAAGGAATGTCCATAATTGTTACAGAATCATTAGCTTTCGTCATTATTTGCAACCTTTCTAAAAGAACTCAGATGAAATAAATCTTATATCAGCTGAAACGGCTATACATATACCAATTTTCCAACTGTCTAAACAATTCTTACAAAATTGTAATCAAATTTTAATTTACTACTGGGCATTTTTCTAGTAAAATTAATGTTAGTTTTTCAGTTATTATGTAAATGTTACTCGAAATTATGATATCATTTATAGTCAGGTTTTTCCAACTGATTTTTTTGCAATATAGATAATCAAATTAGCATAATACTAATTGTAAGGTATTTTGCATAAAAGGGGAATTTTAATGTATAACAATACACGTCGTGTCCGGAGAACGAAGAAACGCAAGCTGAAAAAGCGCGTTGTTTTCATATTGGTGCCGGTTTTAGTCGCCTTTTTTGCTGTTGCAACCTATGCTACTTACTTATATATTAAAGCTGATTCGGTATTCTCTGATTCCTATAAGAATGATGGACGGGAAAAATCAGATTTGCGTGAGACAATAGTGGATCCAGATGTCGATAATGTATCCGTTCTGATTATGGGTGTTGATGCCAGTGATGTCAGGAACAATAAAGATAACGATGATTCACGGACAGACTCCTTGATGCTTGCCACACTGAACAAGGATGATAAGAGTGTCAAGCTGCTGAGTATTCCACGTGATTCTTATGTTTACGTTCCGGAGGTCGGGTATGAAACAAAAATCAACCATGCCCATGCGTACGGTGGGCCGAGAGCAACGATTGATACAGTTGAAAATTTATTGGACATTCCGGTCGATTATTATGTCAAAGTGAACTTTGAAGCATTTATCGATGTAGTTAATGCAGTTGATGGCGTAACCGTTGATGTTCCTTATGAAATGAGTGAACAAGATTCCAAGGACAAGGCTGGTGCCATTCAATTATCACCTGGTGAGCAGGTATTAAATGGCGAAGAGGCACTAGCTTTTGCCAGAACACGAAAACAAGATAATGATATTGAGCGAGGGAAACGGCAACAGGAAGTAATTAAAGCAGTTATGAAGAAGGCTGTATCGATGGATTCCATTTTAAAATTTGATAACATCATTGAAGCAGTCGGAAAAAACATGACAACCAACATGACATTTGATGAAATGAAAAGTTTTATTTCCTATGGCACAAGCGGAAAAAATTTAAACATTGAGTCACTAACATTAGAAGGTCATGATTACCAGCCAGGTAGCACGTATTATTATCAATTGGATGAAGTAGCGCTTGAAGAGACGAAGCAAATTCTGAAAAATCAATTGGATTTGGCAGATAATACAAGCACAACAGCTAGTGAAGCTGACAATAGTACGGCGGAAACCGGTACTACCGAGAGCCCGACAACAACTTCATATTAGATTGGAGAAGCTGCTGGCCGTATGGCTGGCGGCTTTTTTTGTGGGAGGGTAGCGGTTGTTGTTTTCTGGTACGCGCTGTTATGTGCTTGAGCGCCTGTCTTTGTAACATGAGCGCACAATTCCTTAGCTCGATCCGCTCGACTTTTGAACACGGGTAGACAATTCCTGAAGCATGGGCATCTATTCCCTTGACAAAAATCGAAAAGGAAGATCGCCAATTACAACAACCAGCGACATAAATAGCAGCGGAACCTCCGCTGCTATTTATGTCGCAAGCCTTTTACAAAATTGGTTAATGGCTTATATTCCGCATTGATTAATTCCAGATTTTCAATTAAAAATTGTACTGCCAGTAATGATATCGTGAAGATCAGCAGTGATCCCCAAACCGTTGTCATGGAAAATAATATAGCGGCTACACTGAACATCGCACTTAGCGCGTATATGATCAGGACAGTCTGCTTGTGGGTGAAGCCTGACTTGACTAGGCGATGATGCAAATGCGAGCTGTCCGGACTCGACAGTGGCTGATTATTAATATACCTTCTAACCATCGCAATGAGTGTATCGGAAATTGGCACTCCCAAGATAAAGATTGGAATGATAAACGAAATAATGGTTACATTTTTAAAGCCGAGAAGCGCCAACACCGAAATCATATACCCTAAAAAAAGCGCCCCCGTATCCCCCATGAATATTTTTGCGGGATAAAAATTATAGCGTAAAAATCCAACCGTGCTAAAAAACAGGATCAAAGCCATGGTTGCAACATAAACGTCTCCCATAATAACAGCCATACCAGCGATCGTAAATAATGCAATCGATGATACTCCTGCAGCCAGCCCGTCCAACCCGTCAATCAGGTTAATCGCATTGGTAATTCCGACTATCCAAAAAATCGTCACAACGGAGCTTAAAAAGCCAAATTCGATTTGTCCGCCAAACGGTAAATTAATAAATTCAACCTGCAATCCACCACAGAAAACGACCAGAACCGCAACGATAATTTGGGTAATAAATTTTACCTTGGGCGATAAGTCAAATAGATCGTCTAAACAACCGAGTACGATAATAATAAATCCACCACAGATGATTGCAAGATGATAGTCGTTTTCCGGTTGTAAAATGACTAAGCCAATGAGAAAACTAAAATAAATTGCCAGCCCGCCCAAAGTTGGAATTGGGGTTGCATGAACTTTTCGATGGTTCGGTTTATCTGTTGCATTAAATTTTAACGAAATTTTTATCAGAAACGGCGTTATCATTAACGAAATTAACAATGTTAAAAAGGCTAATACTACAATTTTTATCACTTAGCCCACCTCAATTGTCTATTTTAACATAGACTCTTTTTACTTATAGAGAATGTTCAAAAGTCACCAAAGATAAGCGGCGACTTTTTCAACACACACTTATAATTATGATGTTGGAATTTTGTAATTATCGATAAAAGCATTGTTCGTGTTGCACATACTAAATGTTAAACGAGTTTCCTGGTACTCGATCGATTTTATCCCGCTATCGATCGACTTTGTTCCAAGCTCGATCGTTTTTGCGATGCACTCGCTCGAAAATCCATCCGGTTCAAGCGATTTCACACTGCTCTCGATCGACTTTGCCCCCTGTTCAATCGTTTTTGCGACGCTCAATCGTCTTTGCTTCTCGCTCGATTAAAAATGAGCCCTGCTGGATCGATTTTATATAGTACCCGATCGATATTGTATCGCGCACTCCACTCGGGCGCATCAATCAATTCCATTCGCTTTTTACATTTAAATTTACTTTATCCATACTTAAGTATACATTATAAACGTTTTCAGCAAAAATCTCCAACGAAAATTTGCTTGAAGCGTGGGACTCGAGTTTTTCTCCCATCCTTTTTAACATACCCTTGTTGCGAAAAATTATCGCCTCTTCCATTGCACTTGTCAGTTCTCGAACATTACCCGGGCTTGTTTTCCAGCCTAATGATTTGTCGCATAGCAATTCGGAAACCCCGCCGACATCTGTTGCGATGACCGGTGTTTTGGCCCTGGCAGACTCCAATAATACTAATGGAAAACTTTCACTGAATGAGGTGAGCATGGTGATATCTGCCATTCCGTAAAATTTATCAATATCGTGGCGGTGGCCGAGGAAATGGACATTTTTTTCGACACCCAAATCCCGTGCCGCCCGTTTTAATGTGTCCGTAAGCGTCCCGTCCCCGGCAAGCAGCAGGTGACAGCCGTTATGTCCTTTGATAATTTCGGAAAAAGCCTCCAAAGCTATTTGATGACCCTTTACCGGTTCAAGCCTTGCTGCCATTAAAAACAAAAAATCATGTTCACCAAAGCCAAAATCATTTCTTACATGTGGCTTGTCCGCTTTTTTCCGGAAATCAATCCCATTTAATGCGGTGACAATTTTATTATTTTCTACCCCGACGCCATGAAGATTCGTGCGAAAAGGCTCGGAAATAGCGATGATTCGGTCTGCATTCCTGATAGCATTTAAATGAAGCCGGCACAAAAAATCCCCATACATCCCCTTGCCCATGAAGTCGTGGGTCGGGTCACTATGTACGGTTACAATCCAATGAAAGGGTGCCATTTTTTTTAGAACTTTCGCGTACACATTCGCGCGTGGTCCGTGTGTATGAACAAGGCCAATCCGTTCCCGTTTAATATAGCTGGCTATTTTATGTATGAGCGGGATACTAAGTTTTACACGATTGGAAAAGTATACCGTCTGAATCCCTAGTCTCTCCGCCTGTTTCAGCATTTCTCCCTTTTCCAGAACGCCTAAAATAAATTCGTCCCGGTTAAATTCTTTCAATAACCCAAGAATATGGTGCATACCGCCACCAGTTTCGTTTCCTGCGTTTAAATGTAATATTTTCATTCCTTCCTATTCACTCCCTTTTTCCGACGCCTGACAGTAAACTATCTCCAAGCGGATTTATTAGAAAAATTTGGATGTGCTAATCAGCCATGTCCAGATGTAGCAGTCAGTGTGCTTTTGTACTTACTTGATGTAGTAAATCAATATACCCAGACTAAGCGGAAATTATAATAGCAGTGAATATTTGATCGGCAAATGACTATAATTGTGGTGTATGATGGTAAAAATGAAAGGACATAACACAATGGAGATTACCAAAACCAAGCGGGATAAATTTATTTTTTTCCTTATCGTGCTGCAACCAATAATTGACATCATTACTTCCATATCAAGCTACTATGGCATGGCAATAACCATCGGATCATTATCCCGAGCGCTGATTATGGCAGGATTAGTTGTCTATATTTTTCGTTATTTATTCCGTTACAAACGGGCGATGATTTTACCATTTGCTGTTTCGTATGCGCCAATTTTACTGATGCTGATCGTTAATGGTTTACAAAAAACACCTGTAGCCTATTTTCAGGAAATTAATTTTGCAATCAAAACAAGTTATTATCTTGTCATGATTCATGCATCAATCATTCTTTTACAGCAAAGAATAATAAACAAAGCACTCCTTTACCAGTCCGCTGCAGTCGTTAGCCTTATCGTTGGGATTAGCTATTGGCTGGCCATTATGACAGGGACAAGCATCGACAGCTATCGGCATGGAAGCGTCGGGTTTTCCGGCTGGTTTTTCTCAGCAAATGAATTAAGTGTGATTGTTATTGTATTGCTTGGCTTAAGTCTTGTTTACCTTTGGTATGAGCAGAGATTCCGTACATGGCTCGCCTTCATTTTGATGGTGAGTATGGTACCGATGATCGGGACAAAAACTGCTTTTTTTGGGGGCTTGTTCATCGTTTTGGCAGGTGTTTTGTATGTGTTGTTTACCTTTCGATTCCGTATAGTAAGGGAGAAAAGTGCCTTACTCTTTCTCAGCATTGTTGTCTTGTTCGTATGTTGCATTCCATTATCGCCGATTTTTTCCAATACCAAGCAAATGGATTACGTCACGGATGTCGAGCATACAGAAAAAGTTGCAGATCCAAATAGGACAAGTGGATTGGCCGGGAAGATTTTAAGCTCTCGGGATATCTATTTACAGCAAACAAAAACAGATTATACGGAAGCGACCAACACCCGAAAATTATTCGGGCTGGGATATGCCGGTGACTACACCGAGGCTCCCAAGTTGATTGAAATGGACTTTTTTGACCTTTTTTTCGGGTATGGGGTAATTGGCAGCATTTTATTGGTTATGCCGCTTATTTATCTGATAACCCAGCTGCTAAAAGGAATTTTCCCGTTGAATATACGTAAATTCCTCTTGCTATTAACACTTGGGTTATGTCTAGGGATTGCCTTTTTGGCTGGTCATGTGCTATTCGCGCCGTCCGTGATATCATATGTAACTATTTGTATTTTAGGATTAGGAATGGAAAATGTTGAGGTGAACAAAGATGGCGTTACCTAATTTAGTAAGTATTATCGTACCCGTATATAACGCAGAGAAATACCTCAGCAGATGCATCAGCAGTATTTTAAATCAAACGCACCAGCTGATTGAGGTGATTCTGGTCAATGATGGCTCGACCGATGACAGCGGGGTCATTTGTGATCGTTACGCAAAATGGGATCGCCGTGTTCAGGTGATCCATCAGCAAAACGCTGGTCCATCCGTTGCCCGTAATACTGGCATTGCAGCTGCAAGTGGCGACTATATCCAGTTTGTTGATGGCGATGATTGCATTGATTCGACAATGACCGCCCGCCTTGTAGAAGCTATGAAAAATGAGGTTCAGCTTGTTATTTGTGGGTATAAAATGATGCATAGAAGAATGACATCGGCGATAATCCCATCGATTCCCGGCGTTTATGCAAATGCTGCCTTTTTAAAGCATGTCGGTGAGCTTTATAAAAACATCCTGCTCCCCTCACCTTGTAATAAACTGTATGATGCAGCCGTTATCAACGATTACAATATTCGCTTTGACAAGCATTTTACCATGGGTGAGGATCTTTTGTTTAATCTCGCTTACCTTAATGTTTGTGACCAGATTCACATCATTCGTGACACATTGTACAACTATTGCATGAACCATAACTCGCTGACAAAGGTTTTTAAAGAGGATTTAATGGAAAATCAACAAGTATTAATTGGACGTGTACAGGATTTTTTGCAGAGAAAGAATTGCTACACGGGTGATAATCATTATTTTCTGGCGATCATTCAAGCCAATGGAATTGTGAATGGTCTTAACAATTTGTTTCACCAGCATAGCAGCCTGACACCAAGGCAGAAAAAAGCTGCGATCGCGACCATCATTTCTGCTGATAATGTGAAGCATGCCCATTTTTCGGATACGCTGCAATCCCGGCTGGTCGGAAGTATGATTGAGCGCAAATCAGTAAACGGAATATATCTGTTTTTTGCGGTAAAAAATATGCTCCATCAGCGACTGCACCCACTATTTTATTTGCTGAAGCGGATGAATTTGTCTTCTTGAACAAATGAAGTTCTTTTTTTAAAAAACACTGGGATATTCGCCAAGTGCCATTATTTTAAATCCCTGTTCTGCGTTTTATTTGTGATATGTCGTATTCCACATTCCGCATTCGTTTCGCAAGTGCTTCTGTTCTGTCTAGTGGTTCGCTAGCACTTACGGTGACAAGTAAAGCATATTTTTATCTTGTCCCTCCTCACGTGATGTAAGCCTGATGACCTAAGATTCAAACCTCTTTCTTACTTCTGTCTGAAATTTTTTCTGAGTTTCAAATTTCTTTTTTTCTTCCTTCTGAAACTCCTCCAAGAATGTGAACTTCTCTCTCACTTCTTCTTGGAACTATTCCTGTGTAAGTTTTTCTCCTGACTTCCAGCTTCTCCAGTTAACATTTCCTGGTATCCGTCACCCCTTCCATTTTCTCATCCAAAACTATTCTGACATCTATTATAGGTATCGATCATTCGTTTTCAACACCTTTCATGTCTAAACATGTTCATTTTGTGCAATCATGTTAGATAGGGGCGAGCCCCAAGAATGAGGAATGATTAACATGAAAAAGGTAATGATTTACGCCTACACACAATTTAATTTAGGTGATGATTTATTTATAAAAATTTTATGCGAACGTTATCCGGACACAACATTCATGCTTTACGCACCGAGCGGCTATAAACAAACTTTTAAAGAACTGGCAAATATTCGGATTATTCCCAGTGACAAATTAATATTAAAAGGACTAAATCTTCTTTTCCGCCGCTTTCATATTTACAGTTTTACACGCCGGCTAATCGCTAAATCATGTACTATGGCCATCCAAATCGGGGGTTCCCTGTTCATCCAAGGAGAAAATTGGCGAGAGGAACTAAACCATAACAAAACAATGCAGCTGAAGGACAAGCCTTTTTTTCTATTAGGAGCAAACTTTGGGCCTTTTTCTGACAAAGCGTTCTTTAAGGAATATAAAGAACTTTTTCGTACTTATACCGACATCTGTTTTCGTGAAAACTACTCCTATGACCTTTTCAGCGATTTACCGCAAGTACGGATGGCAGATGATATTATTTTTCAACTAAAAGAACCTGCTACAGCCAAGCAGGAAAAGGGAGTTGTCCTATCGGTCATCAAGCCATCCATCCGGAAACATTTAGCTGGTTGCGACGCCATTTATTATCAGAAGATGACAGAAATCGCGATCTTTTTCATAGAGAAGGGATATCAGGTCACCCTGATGGCTTTTTGTGAAATGGAAAAGGATGACGAGGCTGTGGAGATGATTATGGGACAAATCCCGCCAGGCTATAAAAACAGGATTACGAAGCATTTTTATCGATCTAATATCGATGAAACACTAAACCTGCTAGCAACATCCAGTTTCATAGTTGCCTCAAGGTTTCATGCTATGATTCTCGGCTGGGTCATGAAAAAGAGAGTATTCCCAATTGTTTACAGCAATAAAATGACCAATGTAATGCAGGATGCGGGATTTACTGGGGCTTATACAGATTTCAGCACAATCCAAATGCTTAAAGCTGAAGCTGTTTTTGCGAGTATGCAAACAAACATGATGGATGTTACGAACCAAGTAAAATGTGCGGAAAAACACTTCGAGGTGCTCGATCATTATTTAAAGAAGGATTAGAAAGAGGAGACGCGCTTGCTTATCATTCACAAACCTGAAGTTCTCACAGATAAGGATATGGGGATCATTCGTGCTTTACTCGAAATAGGTGATAAAAAGGATTTTGTCTGGTTCTCCGTGCCAAAGCAATACAAGGATTACCTGACGTACGAAAGAGGGGACGCTTTTTTGGTAGGACTGCTGCTGCTCGCCATGAAACAGGGACATGATATTAAACTCCATTTTCCTATTTCAGAGCGTCTCTATTACACGCTGACGAACTATTTAATAAAGGCACTAACCATTGCCATGCCTCAATTAACCCAAATATCGATTATCCATAATGGGTTGGAAAGTGCTCCAATCAAAACGATCGGTGCGGTCGGGACCGGCTTTTCTGCAGGTGTTGATTCGTTTTGCACCGCCTATGAGCACCTCATGGATGAATGCCCGGAATCGTTAAAATTGACACATTTTACGTTCCATAACGCCGGCTCAAATGGTGACTTTGGCGGTGAGGATGCCAGAACCCTTTTTCAGGAAAGACTAAAATTGGTAACACCGTTCTGTAACGAGAAAGAAATGGACATGATCCCCATCGATTCCAACATAAGTGAAGTGCTCAACATGGATTACGTGCCGTCCCATACAATCCGAAATGCCGCTTGCATACTCGCCTTGCAGAAGTTATTCCGTTATTACTATTATTCATCAGGCAGACAGTTCCAGCACTTCGAATTAAGCCCGACAATTGGGGCATCCTATGATATTTTGACGCTGAATATGCTATCGACGGAATCGTTAACATTTTTTTCAACCGGTTCAAGCTATTCCCGGGTCGAGAAGACAAAGATAGTTGCCAATTATGAACCGACCTACCGCTATTTGAATGTATGCACGAACGGGGATGCAGCAAATTGCTCGACGTGTGAAAAATGTCTGCGTACCATGCTGACCTTTGATGTAATGGGAAAACTGCAGCTGTATGAAAAGGTGTTTGATTTTAAAAAATACCAGGACAGAAAAACTGGCTATATTGCACAAGTTTTAGCAACACTCAAAAGTGAGCAATATTCCAGGGAGATTCACCAGGAAATGAAGCGCTATAACTATAAAATTCCCGCTGCATCCGTCATGCTGACACCGTACTACCTGTTTAAATTCTCGGTTAAGAAGGTACTGACGAAACTCAGGATAATAGGATAGGGTAACAATATAGAACGGACTCAAGGTTATTGCCCAGGCCTGATCACGCGGGATTTGAGATGATCACGCGAGTTCCAATTTGTCGCACTGGATTTCTGACCGGAGAGCGGGAACATCAGCAGGTGAGCTGGCAACTTCGACCGAAGAGCAGGAACTTCAGCCGGTGAGCAGGAAATTTCAGCCGGAGAGCGGGATCTTCGGCCGGTGAGCAGGAACTTCAGCCCGTGAGCAGAAACTTCGGCCGGTGAG
>BMJD01000003.1:0-78390 GCA_014642895.1 Lentibacillus populi | reverse complement strand
AACTTCAGCCGGTGAGCAGGAAATTTCAGCCGGAGAGCGGGATCTTCGGCCGGTGAGCAGGAACTTCAGCCCGTGAGCAGAAACTTCGGCCGGTGAGCGAGAACTTCAGCCCGTGAGCTGGAAACTTCAGCCGGTGAACGGAAACTTCAGCCGGTGAGCTGGAACTTCAACCGGAGATCAGGAAACTTCAGCCCGTGAGCAGGATCTTCAGCCGGAGATCAGGAAACTTCGACCGGTGAGCGGGAAACTTCGACCGATGAGCAGGAACTTCAGCCGGTGAACGGAAACTTCAGCCGGTGAGCTGGAACTTCAACCCGTGAACTGGAACATCAACCGGAGAACGCAAGCATCGACTGGAGAGCTGGAACTTCAACACGAGAACGCAAGCATCGACCGGAAAGACTGATCATTCGAGTTTCTTGACCCAATGCGCGAGCTCCTTGGCTTAGCGTGCGAATTCCGATTTTAATTACGTTACTCTTAAAAAATCTTCTATCTTAAAAGGAAAGACGTAGCATGGCAAATGGAACGAAATTGTTAAAGGATACATTACTTTACTCGGTAGCTAATTTCGGCTCAAAAATATTGGTCTTTTTGATGCTGCCGTTGTATACCCATTATTTCACCACGGCCGAATACGGCTTGTGGGACATCGTTGTAACAACAGCGACATTGCTGGCACCATTTATTACATTTGAATTAGTTGCAGCAGTTTACCGGTGGTTGCTTGAAGAGAACGCGAAAGCAGCGAAACAAAGCATTATCACATCAGGTGCGGTCACCATCCTCCGCAATCTGCTGATTTTTAATGTTCTCACTGTATTCCTGTTCGTTTTTATTTCTGTCCCCTACGGCTGGGAAGCACTTGCATTTATTGATGTTTCGGTTTTCACCAGTTTTATGCAGCAATGTGCAAGAGGGTTGGGCTTTAATAAGCTTTTTGCCCTTATCGGCATCGTGCAAACTGCCATCACGGTAACGTTAAATCTTATTTTCATCCTCATCCTGGATTTGCGACTTGAGGCGTTTTTTTACTCAGCCATTATAGCCGGGATATGTGTTGTGGTTATGGCCTGGATTGCTATGGGCTTCGGTCGTTATCTTTCTCTGAAGGCTTATTCCAAAAAGCTTGTTAAATCCTTTCTTGTTTACTCAATCCCGATCATACCAGGCGCGGCCAGCTGGTGGGTGATGACGATGTCGGACAGGTATTTTATAACGATCTTTTTGGGGATGGATGATAACGGCATTTATGCGATCGCCAATAAAATTCCCGCTGTCCTGCTAATGGTAAGCTCAGTGTTTTCACTTGCCTGGAAGGATAGTGCTATCGTAGAGTTCGAATCAGCTGACAAAAATGAATACTACTCCAAGGTTTTCCGACACTTTTTCCGTTTGATGACAACTGCAGTCATTTGCCTAACGCTACTGACAAAACCTGTTCTGGCACTCTTTATTGCGGGTGACTTTTACAGTTCATGGAAATATATCGGCATTTTGTTGCTCGCAACGCTGGTAAGTTCCTTTTCCCAGTTTTGGGGAGCAGGCTATCATGGAGCCAGAAAAACGAATCTCATTTTCGTATCGTCGCTAGTCGGTGCTATTGTGAATGTGCTCGTCAATTTGCTGCTAATCCAGTATATCGGGTTATATGCAGTAGCGATTTCTACTTTTTTGGCCTTTTTAGTGATGTGGTTGATGAGGGTGTATTTTGCTGGCAGCTATTTTACTATCCGCATCAATTATCGCGATATGCTGATATTGCTGCCAGTAATGGCGGCTGCAATTATTGTCCCATTTATCTTTGACTGGGTCGGAATCGCGATAAGCATTTGTTTAGGGATACTCTTATTTTTCATGTACAACTGGAGGATGATGATGCTGGTGTTTCAAAATATGAAAGAGATGGTTGTTAGGCGGCTGGGGAAAGCAAATAGAGGATGATTATCGGCAGAAGTGTTAAACTTCTAATTAAAGAGACTCCACAGTAAATCTGGGAGTCCCTTTTATGGATGGTATAGAGCTTGTCAGCCAGTATTCCCTGTCAAAGGTGTCATACGGTTGCGACATGGTCAGGGTTTGTCAAATAAAGTGTGTAAGTTTATTTATTCATCTAATATATGCTTAAACAAGATACTACAACGTTTCACGCAATCGCTCAATCTCTTCTTTTTTCAAATGGGTTACTTCCGCAATTAATTCAATTGGCATCTCTTTCCTTAACATTTCAAGGGCTACTTCCTTGATACCGATCTGCTTGCCAATTTCTCTACCAATCTCCTTACCAACCTTCTCTCCGATTTCCTTTCCTTTGGCAATTCCCCGCTCCTCATACGAAATCGGCAGCTCCATAATCTTATCAGCGTTATCCAGTTGTTTGATCTCTTCCATTACCGCTTCCTCCTGCTCTTCGTTTAATTTTAAATACGTTTCGAAAAAGCCGTATATTAGCCTTTGCCGCGCCGGATCCAATTCCATCCTGGCCATCATTTTAAGGAATTCAACTTTCACCTGTACTTTTTCGTTATCTTTGTAATCCATTTTACTAAGCAATGCAGCGACAACTGGGTTATTCGATCTAATGTAATTTTTCCAATCCCTTTTACGTAAATGTAGTGTCATGTAATGAAATGATAATACATGAAAGAAAGGGAATTCCATCGTGTATAGGTTTCTTTCCCACTTTTCCTCATAACTGAAAACAGCAATTGGAATAATGGGCTTCCTATATTTATTATATAACAAACTAAAATAATGGAACATTCGCTCATGAAAGTCGTCTTGCTTACTATTCTGCGGTTCAATGTGAATGATAATAACTGTATCCGTTCCTTTCAGTTTGGTTTCCACCACAATATCCAGTCTTCGTGTTTTTCCTTGCACTAAATCTGTATAAACTTCCTCAGAAAATGGTTTAATGGATTGAAAATCAATGTTTTGGTGAACGTCGGGAAAAAAGGCTTCTAAAAAATCGTCGAAAAATGTGTGAATTAACTGTTTGAATAGTTGGTCATGCTTCGTGTAGCCGTGGGGTTTTTCTTTTATCAGCGTTGGGGGTAACATGATAGCACATCCTTTGCGAGGGTATGAGGCAGGAACAAGGGGAGTTATTTCTAAAATTAATATATCAGAACATTTCACCAAAGACAAGTGCTTATCTATTTTCTTCATTCCAAAACCAAGCCCCGTTATCTCCATTTCAAGAAATAACAGGGCGCCAACCAACCTTTCATTCATTACTTCAACGTCATTTTTTCAATGCCCCTGCCGCCTTAACACGAATCCTTGTTGCATTTCCCGGCAAGTAGGCAAGCGGAATATCTTCCAGGTCAACAATCACAAGATCATCAGGATCAGCACCTGCTACAATTGCTTCATTACGGGCCATTTCTTTAGCAGCCTCAATGGTTTCTTTCCGACCAAGCTCATCTATTGCAAAAATTTTCTCGATTTGACCACTGACCTGTGAAATAGCAGAACCAATCGCATTTGCAACGCCAAAGTTAGCTGGGCAAATGACTTCCGAAGCGCCTTTTAACGTATCTGGAAGTAAAATGCTCCCTCCACCAACTAAAATAACTGGTACAGGCTCAGCACTTGTTTTCATTTTATCCAGTGCCTCTTCCACCATATGCACCATTTTGGAGTAGATACGCTCTAACAGTGTCATGTCCAAATGCGCAACCTTTGATGGATCCCCTAGCTCAGCTTTTCCTAATCCGACAATCACATCTGTTGCCGTTAACATATCCCCGCCAAAAATAAGTGCCTTTTCAGAAAGCTGGTGACCAACACTGCTTGGTCCAATCTGGAATGTTTGGTCGTCCTGAACTTGAATAATTGTTCCACCACCAAGTCCGACAGACATGATATCCGGCATCCGAAAATTGGTGCGTACCCCGCCGATTTCAACCGCTAATGATGATTGACGCGGGAAGGCATTCGCTAAGACACCAATATCTGTCGTGGTCCCACCGACATCAATGACTAAGGCATCTGATATATTCGATAAATAAGACGCTCCCCGCAAACTATTTGTCGGTCCACAAGCAATTGTTAGAATTGGATAGCGAACCGTGTATTCCACCGACATGAGTGTACCATCATTTTGGCCAAAGAAAACCTTCGCATCTATATTTTCTTCCTTTAGTGCATTGATAAATCCGTTTGCTGTTGTTCTTGCCACTTCCACAACTGCTGCATTTAAGATCGTTGCATTTTCACGTTCCAATAGCCCGACATTGCCAATTTCACTTGATAAGGAAACCGCCACATCTTCGCCAAGCACCTTTTGGATTATCTCAGCAGCACGTTGTTCATGTTGATTGGAAACGGGTGAAAAAACTGATGTAATAGCAATAGAATCGACTTTCCCCTTTAATTCATTGGCTATTCGATATAGCTGCTTTTCATCAAGTTCGGTTATTTCACGTCCGTCAAATTCATGACCCCCGCGAACAATATACATGTATTTTCCTAAAATAGCCTTCAGGTCCTCCGGTACACCAATCAGGGGCTTAACGGATAATGTCGCTGGTGCACCGATCCGAATGACGGCAACTTTATTAAGCCGCTTCCGTTCCACAATGGCATTGGTGCAATGGGTTGTACCTAACATCGCGTAATTAATCTCCTCAACCGGTACGCGGGAAGCAGCTACCACTTCCTTCAATGCCTGATAAATTCCGCTGCTAACATCTTCAGTTGTAGGTGCTTTCGTTTCTGCTATAACGTTATACGCTTCATCCAAGATGACAGCATCTGTATGTGTTCCGCCTACATCGATTCCAATGCGATAACTTGGCATTATGCTTCCTCCTTATCTGCAAGCTTTTCAACTGGTGTGTAATCTACATCATACCCGAAATAGCGCGGGCCGGTTGTTTCGATCCCTTTTGTCGTCCGCCATTTAGGATGACAAGGCAGGCCAACTACAACACAGCGGGCTCCATATCGCAATCCTTCTGTCGTAATCGGCATTCCCGTATCAGAATCAAGAACTGCAATTAAGTCTGGCGTCATGCATAAAACTTTCTCCTTTGTTTCGGCTAAAAGATGCTCATTTTGGAATCGTAAATACAGCTCTTCGTGTTGATATGCTTCCATACCTTCAATCGTTGCAACCCCACGGGCAAACCCTGTTTCCGTTTTACGATCAATGTCCGTAACTTTACCTTTGAACAATTTATAGCCATTGGTCAGCTTTAACACTTCCGCAATTGGGTCTTCGTTTCGCTGCTTGGCCTCGCGAATTGATCGCCCGATTCTTTCCTCTAACAAGAGTGTATCAGGAATACCGCTTCGCTTGACGGTTTGCCCATTCATTGGATAAATCGACAGCATCACCGATCCTCCCATTTCAATTGTCGCACTACGGGCAATCCGTTCTGCCCATACATTGTTAACCGTATTAAGCAAGGAATGATTCCCTTTTTCATCAGCAAGAACCATTGGCGTAGCTGAAACACCTTCCAAATAAAAGGTCACCATCTGCAGTTCAGGAAATGCTCGTCCCATCCCGTCCGCATCAACGACCGGCAGTCCCAGCCTTGCCGCTAACGCAAAAGGTAGCATGGAGTTAACGCCGCCAGCTTCAATCGGCATGGTTGCAAAAATCTTTTTCCCAAGGTATGTCTCCAAGGATTGAAAAGCACCAATAGCTTCTTCTCCGCTTGGCACCTTTTCGACCATGACAGTTGGCGCCCCCATTGATGCAGAAGGAACAATTAAGGCATCATCAGGTACTTCGTCAACCGACAATACTTTAACTGGTCCATTATCTTCAATTGCCTGAAGCGCCATTAGTTTCCCAATATAAGGGTCACCGCCACCCCCTGTTCCTAAAAGAGCAGCACCAATTGCAATATCTTCTATCTCTTGTTTACCAATTAATCTCATGAAGCATTTCCTCCTTTAACCTGTGATTGCGAGACTAATTTTTCTGCCCTGGATTTGCTAACCAATTTCCCTGCGATAAGCTGTAACACAAACGCAACTAAGAAAGCATCAAATCCCGATGCACCGGTTATGGTAAACCAGCCAAATCCAGTTGGGACAGCTGTTGTCATGAAAGCAATCACCACAGCAATTATCCAAATAAGCACACTGGTAATTTCCACATTTTTAATTTCCGCTAGCTTTGTAAAGTTATATTTTCTGTGATTTATAATGAAATCAGCTACGTAAATCCCGCCTACAGGAGGAATAAACGCACTCAGGAAATTCAAAAACGGAATAAAATTATCGTAAATTCCTGCTAATGCCATCCCTGTACCAATGACCCCTGCTGAAATCGTGAGGACTGATTTAGGTATTTTCGGAAAAATCGTTGAAAATCCTAATGCCGATGAGTACAAATTGTTATCATTTGTAGTCCACTGTGCCAGTATCAAAATAAGCAGTGCTGCCGTTCCCCAGCCAAGACCAAGCATAATCTCCACGATATCTACCTTGGTGGTCGCCTTAGCCAGGATGGCGGCAATAATTAATACAATACTAAATCCGATAAAATATCCAACAAACGACGAGATGACCGCATCTTTTGTTGATCGTGCATACCGTGATATATCCGGTCCGATAATGGCTCCAATCGCCAGCGATCCAATGATCAACGATACCGCCGAGCCAAATGTTAAAGGATCACCAATAATTGGTGCCTGAGCTATTTTCGCAAATGATTGCCCGCTCACTACTTTAACCAGCGAGCTAATCAATAAGATTGCCAGCAGCGGTACAGCCAAAAGGCTTAATTTTTCGATTGCCTTATAGCCGATAAATGCAGTGGTAGTCATTAAAATACCACCAATGATAACGAGGAAAAAGGCTGGAATATGAATATTTAAGCCATCAATCAATACGTTCCGCAAGCTGCTTCCGAACAAGTCAAGCTGGACACCAAACCAGCCAAATAAAGCAAGCGCTATAATAATGGAAACGGCGTATGATCCATATCTGCCTAAAGCAAATCGGGATACTAACGCCGTCGACAATCCTGTTTTAGCCCCAACTACACAGCATAAAGCACTAAGTATTGCCAAAATAAACGAACCAATGAATGAAGCAATAATTGCCTCTGTTAAAGGTAAGCCCGCCCCAAGTGTGCCACCCAGGACAATCGCGGATAAAGCTACAATTCCGCCAATCCATACAAAGGACAATTTCCCCCAGCCTTTTCGTTTTTCCTGGGGTACTGGTTCCAGCTCATAATCCTGGACCAAGTCAAATCGATTTGCCATGATGTTTCCCTCCTGCTGCATAATATAATTAAATATTTTGATAATTTTGGTTTAGCTCAAGAACTAGCGTTTGAATCATCTGATCCGCCAAATCCACCTGCTCTGCAAAATCCTTCCCCTCATACAAATTAATCCCCCAAAAAACGCCATTACCAATCAACACAAATTGTTTAATCACTCGCGCTACTTCCCTGGATGGCATTAAAGGGTAGCTGCTTTTCAGAGCTGCTTCCAACGAATCAACAAGCCAGTCATTATATCGTTGCATATGACTGGTCAAGTGCTGTTTGATTTCCGGAATCGGTGCTGTAACGAGCGAAATATATGCTTTAGTGCCAGGTTCATCGTCCTTATGATGCGTCACACTTCCATGAAGCATCGCTGATAATATTTGCTCAATCGGCTTGTCCTTGTTTTCCTGCAAAGCCCGTTCCATTGCATGAAAGTGGTTATCAAGAAGCTGCTGAAACGCATCAATAAACAGCGCCTCCTTGTTTTTATAAAAAAAATAGATAGATGCCGGTTTAATGCCAACATCTGTCGCAATCTTTCTCATTGTCGCCCCCTGATACCCATGTAAGGAATAATGACGCAGTGCAGCATCGATTAACTTTTTCCTCATGCCAACCACCAACCTAACAAGTGTTAGGTAGAATTATACGAGCATATTAGACAAAAGTCAACAAATTTTTCAATAATTCATAGTAAGATAAATCTTCTATTTTTAGTGTAAGCGTTATCAGTTTTTAGCAGGGGATTGTTATGTTTTGAAATTACACTAACTTGAAAGAGACTTCACAAAAAAATGTGAAGTCTCTTTGATGGCTTATTCTAATATCTCATTGATTTTGCATTTTAACTTTAATCCCAATAAATAGTTAGCACTAAAATTAAAATTGGAAGCAAAACTTTCTAAAAATAATATGCAAACGGTACATTACTACTGGGAGGTACCATTAAGTGTGTCTGAGTTACACTTTCATAACTACACCTCTCCAATCACCGTATAAATGTCAATTCAGTCATAATTGGTAAGTGATCTGAAGCCTCCGTATAAATTACCTTCTGATTTACAAATTTGCTTAGGGTTCTGAATCGTTATCGTTGCAGGCCTGGAAATGACCAAATACCTGAAGCTCTCATCAAGTCACGATAGACAACCAGTTCTTCGTCTTTTGTAACTTTCTTTGCCTCTTCATCGCTGTCATAATCCATGTAGACAATATTGGAAATCTGACGATCAGGAGTTTCATTATTTATTTTTTCGTGCATTTGATCTATTTCATTAAAGATTACCAACGCTCTACGCATATGGCTGGCACTCGTTATTAACGTAATATCCTCAATATTTTCTTGTTCTGCAATATCCATCGAAAACAAAGCATTCTCAACGGTATCTGTTGCCAAATCTTCTTTAATGATCCGATCCTTATCGATTCCTTGTTCAGTCAACCAATCAAACATCACATCGGCTTCTGTATTTCCTTTTTTAGGTACACCACCCGAAACAATAATTTTTGAATTTGGATATGTATCCGCTGCTTTTTTCGCCACTTTTAATCTTTCTTTTAACGTGTCTTGCATTTCTCCTTCATCAGACAGTGCATATCCAAGTACAACAAAAGCATGGTGCTTCTTCGAAAGATCATCTGGTACAGCTTTATTGAATGGTTCTTCTTTTATTTGCTCGACAAGTTCTATTCTTTTCTTATATAAATCTGCTTTTTCCTTATTCATTTTTATTAATTCGTCGAAGTTGGATTCAAATTCCTTATCGTTTCCTTGGACCTTAGAATAAATCGCATACAAAAGACGTGCATTAAATTGGTTATTATCGAAGGCCAGGATTTGCTGATAAGTATCTAAAGCCTCTGGTATCTCTTTTTGTAGAATATGAGCAGATGCCAACGAATATTTTAAATCAAGATTATATGGGTCTATCTTGGATGCTTGGCGAAAAGCTTCTTCCACTACATCATAATCACCATGCAATGTGATTCCTTTGAATACGTCCTTTTCTGCTTTTTTAACATCTCCACCATACCAATAGTAGTGCATGGCAATATCTTCTAAAGCCTTGATTCTTTCACTTGTTGGTGAGTTGTTTTTTACTTTATTAAATAATTCTTCAGGGCTTTGTTCTACTTCCTCACTAGTCTGTTCCGCAGTATTGTTGCTGGATAGTTCCTTACCTTTATCTTTCGTTTGACTAGTCTCGTCGTTGGTGCATGCAACTAAACCAAAAAATAAGAAAAAAATAGTAATTAACCGAATCATTCTTTTTCCCATTTTTGCATCTCCTTTCGTTTGAACATCCACTTATTACCATTAAAGGAACAGCAATAAAATAAGCACATGACCTCTTTTTACTAAACCCGTCATCTCTCGCTTTTATTTTGCTTGTATTAACGCAAGTAATAAAGAGGAGTTACTTTCCATATTTATAATAAAACTATAGCAGAATCTTCCACCTATTTTTCATGAAACAGGGTAATTTATCTAAAATGAATAAAAAGCCTTAGGTGTTTTTACTTGTATTATTTTGCTATAAAAAAGAGATGGAAAAACTCCACCTCCCAAACTGCAACTCACCTATTTATTTTCAATCGCTTCGAAACGATCGAAAAATGAAGCTAAGGATTAGTACTAAAATAACCGCACCGATAATTGCCGGGATAATGAAAATGCCGGCGAGCTCAGGACCCCAGTGACCAAGTATAAGTGTTCCTAACCATGAACCAATAAGTCCGGCAATTATGTTGCCAATAATCCCACCTGGTATATCACGACTGGCGATTAAACCCCCTAACCAGCCAATAACACCGCCAACGATAAGCATCCAAATAACACCCACAATATCCCTCTCCTAACCTAATTAAAGTTTTCCATCATTAGTTTTTGTTTCCTTCATGCATTTATACATCGTATATCGTACGGACAACCCCTTCCTTTTCAAGTGTTACTACCCAAATTCCCGTTCCCTTTCTTTTCTAATCATTTCTTTCGTACAAATCACAATTCTGTGTGTTAGCAGACTGTCCCTATATGTTATGATTTGATTAACTTCTAAATCAGATTGGGGAGATGCCGCTTGGCACTTAATTTCGCACACAGAGGTTCACTCACGGAAGCACCGGAAAATACACTACCATCATTTCAAAAAGCAATCGATCATGGCGCCCGGGCGCTCGAATTAGATGTACAATTAACGAAGGATAATCGGCTAGTCATTTGTCATGACCATAAATTTACGCGGTTTAATAAAGAGGTAAATGGACTAATCAAAGATTATACACTGTCCGAAATTAAGCAAATTGATGTTGGTGCAGCCTTTTCTGAGGAATTTAAAGGAACAACATTAATTACATTGGAGGAGCTTCTGGCTATTTGTCCGGATGATATCATGCTAAACATTGAGATTAAGAATATCCCTATCATTTACGACGGTATCGAGCGCATTTTGCTGGATTGTCTAAAAGAGCATGACCGTATGGAAAACATTATTATTTCATCTTTTGATCATGTCGCATTGGCCAATGTGCAGGAGCTTGCACCAAAAAT
The DNA here is from genome assembly GCA_014642895.1 of Lentibacillus populi. GTDB lineage: Bacteria > Bacillota > Bacilli > Bacillales > Amphibacillaceae > Lentibacillus_C > Lentibacillus_C populi. The sequence continues at coordinate 67,594 of BMJD01000003.1, read as the reverse complement.
GGAACTTGGCATGCTGTTTTATTATCGTATTTTACGAGCATGGGAGTATGCAAAAAATAGCGGCCTAAAGATCAGCAGCATTCATCCGAATCAAGTATATGTTGATCAAACGTTTGTTCAGGAGTGTAAACGGCTTGGATATAAGATTTTTCCGTATACGGTAAATACAGGGGAGCGGTATGAGGAATTGGTTGGGTTTGGTGTGGATGGGGTGTTTTCGAATAGTGTGGAGATGTTTGGGCGGTGAATTGGAAAAGCTGAAAAGCTGCAGTTTACATGGATGTTAACTGCAGCTTCCTTTCCTTATTAGCAATTACTAAATCTAAAAGTCGAGAGGATCAGAACTATTATCCTAAATGGTATTCATTATCCATGTGGTGATATGTGGTCCATTCACTTGCTCCAAAATTTTACACGTTTCCAACTAACGGCAAGAAACTAAACATAACCATAACTACTATGACCGGTATTCACTTTCCGGATAATAAAATAAACTGTGTTTAAGCCATTAAGACCTTTTGCTGTTCTTGTAATGCATCATGCTTATATGCTTCTCTTTCTTCTTTAGACATTTTTTTATATTCCTTTAAGAACCTTTCATATTTTGGCATCACTTCTTCTACTGTCCCAAAATCCTTCACCATACCGTATTCCAACCACAGGATTTTCTCGCAAAATTGTTTCATTTGACCAATAGAGTGACTAACAAAGATCATTGTTTTTCCCATCTTTTTAAATTCTTTCATTTTATCTAAGCTTTTTTCTGCAAACGCTTTGTCACCAACTGATAAAGCTTCATCGATGATTAGGATATCTGGATCAACATTAACAGAAATCGCAAAGCCGAGCCTTGACTTCATACCGCTTGAGTAAGATTTTACAGGCTGATCAATAAAGTTATCTAGCTCCGAGAATTCAATAATCTGGGGCTCAAGTTTTTTAATTTCATCTTTGCTAAAACCTAACATGAGACATTTTAGTTCAATGTTATCCCTGCCTGTTAAATCGCCTTTTAGACCCGAGGCAACAGCAATTAACGATGCCTGGCCATTAATTTCAATTGTTCCGGATGTTTCAGGAACAATTCCGGCAACAATGTTGGATAACGTTGATTTCCCGGATCCATTTATGCCGATAAAGCCAACGACATCACCTTTTTCAGCTTCAAAGCTTACATCTGCTAACGCATAAAAGTCTTCCCCGTAGCTTTTTGGAGTAACTAAATCCAGCAAACGTTCCTTTGTTCCATGATATAATTTATATTTTTTCGTAATATTTTTAGCGACTATCGCTTTTTCCATCTTCATCACAAACCTTTATAAATAATCAATAAAGTGTCTCCGGAACTTCACATGCAGCATAGAACCAAATAAAAATAAGACTATTACTACTCCCCAGAAATAAAGTGTGTAGTGCCAATGCTCGATAAAATACCAGCCTGTTCCAAAAAATGCAGCGCGATACCCTTCAATTAAATACAATAAGGGATTTAATTTCAGTAATTGCATGATCTTTGGAAATTGATCGCTTAGAATCGTTATCGGCCACAATACCCCCGATAAATATAGCAACATACGTAATGTTGAATTCAGCAGCATGTGCACATCCCTAATAATCGTTGATAATGTTGATGTAATCAGTGATAACGAGAAAATTAGACAAAGTGCTGCAAATATAAAATAAATAAGCTGCAAATAGTGGATATTGACATAAAACCCACTGAATTGAAAAATGATAATCGATATCAACAACATGAACAAGTGCACATAAAACAGCGAGAATATCGTATAGCTTGGAATAACGCTCATTGGAAAATTCATTTTAGACAGCATTCTTAATTTCGAATAAATTGATTTAGACCCTTGTATTGTGGCTTGGTAAAAAAATATCCATAAAAAGAATGCAGCAAGTAACCAGCTAAAAAATGGTATTTCTATTCCATCCATTCTAATTGGGGCCCGTTCCCGAATAGCACTGAATACAAACCAATAAATTAGAATCTGTATTAATGGATTAAGAATTTCCCATAATATCCCCAGGTAATTATTTTTATTCTTACTCTTTATTTCATACGTAGACAGCCGTCTAATTAAATAAAAATGCTTTATTTGTTCTTTGATAACGGTAATTGCTGATTTCATAAGTGTATCCTTTCAAATTGTCGCAGTTAATATATCTCTATTTGTGCTATAATTTTTTTATAGAAGCCAACATATAATGTGACTTAGTAAATTATACAAGCAACCAATGTAAAAGACAATAAAAAGAAGGCTTATACCATTTATAGGTATAAGCCATTTTCTGTTATTTATTTCTTGAATACCTCTTTCACAACACGTTCACTAGCATTACCGTCCTCCAGGTAACAAAACCTTTTATAAAATGCTTCTGTTTTTTCGGAAGGTATAAACCCATTTTGTTCAATTTTTTTGATCTCATAAATAATTTCCTCCGTTGTCTTAACTAACGGGCCGGGTGCCTTTGTTTCAAAATCAAAATAAAATCCGCGTAGATTGTCACGGTAGTCATCAATATCGTATACGTAAAATAGCATAGGTCTTCTTAAATTAGCGTAGTCAAAAAATACAGAAGAATAGTCAGTAATTAGTAAATCAGCGATCAGGTAAAGTTCACGTATATCTTCGTGATGTGAGAAATCATAGACAAATCCTTCATATCCGGTAAGATCCAAATTTTCTGCTACGAGATAATGGAGTCTTAAGATAATTATATAATCCTCACCAAATTCTTCTTGCATTCGGTCTAAATCCATTTGCAAATCAAACTTATATTTCCCCTTGGCATAAAATTGATTATCCCTCCATGTTGGGGCATAAAGTAAAATTTTTTTATCCAATGGCAAATTACATCTGTTCTTGATTTCCGAAATGGTTTGTTCATTATTAAAATTAATTAAGAAATCATTTCTTGGGTATCCAGACTCGACCATAGTTCGATCAAATTGAAAAGCTCTTCTAAATATCTCTGTAGAATAAGCATTAGGAGATACCAAATAATCCCACTTATTAGCTTCCTTCACAAAATTTTGTTTATATTTAACAGTATTGGTACCCGGCATACGTACCTCATCCATATCAGCTGCAAGTCTTTTTAATGGAGTGCCATGCCATGTTTGTAAATAGGTTGTGCGTTTTGGTTTAGGTATCCATAACGGCAGCCTGCTATTAGATACCCAATAACCTGCTGTTGCCATTAGTAGCAACCATTTGATGGAAAATCTTCTTACATGGTTAACATTTTTATCCTTAAAAGAATCTATATACCTCCTATCTGCACTCCAGTACATTTTGTACCCCAAATTATGTTTCAGCATATACTCGTATATTGCTCTTGGACTATCACTGTATTGCTTTCCTAAAAAGCTTTCAAATATAACAATATTTTTTTTTGCCGGTAGTTTTCCTAAAAAATAAAATACAGCTTTGTATGCCTTTTTTAATTTGCTACTCCTCCGAATCTCCAACCATTTTGATCTGGTATTTCTTATCACTTCATTTTTAAAATTATATTTGGAAACGCGTATGGATAAGTATTTTGATTCCTTGGTAGGCTTTACTCTAACTTTTACCTTTTCCCCATCATAAGAAAGGATTTTTCGTATCGGATAGTCTTTGAAATGATCACATCTCATTCGTGTACTTCTTATTGTCTTTATTTTATTATCTTTTTTTAATATAATCTCCAAATTAAATTTAAAATAAATGTTTTGTTCCGTGGTAAATATGTAATTTTTTATATCAAAGTTTCCTTCAATGCCACTATTAATCAAGTTTTCATTCCCTGGATATTTTTCAGCAAAGTCCGGTTTACAAATTTGTTTTACAGGAAGTTTTATCTCATCCTCATTAATATTATTCGTTACAATAAGGTTGATATTAACTACTTCATATCCATTTGTTTGAAATAAAGGTGGGTAATTAAAATAACCCGAAAACGATATCCCCTCGTCTAAGAAATTTACAGTTTCTAGTTTGGAAAATAGAAAATAATCGTTGATCCGAAATGATATCTTTCCTTTTTTGGTTGTGTATGGGTAAAACATTTTCTCATGATCAAGCATAACAATTGATTGAAGACGTATATTATCATAATTACTTTTAATTCTTTTCATCTTTAACTCATTATCTTTTATTCGATTTATATACAAATCCCAAATGTTATTCCTTAAAAATGTTTGCTTATGTTCATTAAAGGAAATTATTAAGTTGAATATTATATATTCTCCAACTTGTTTTACAATGGAGGAACGTACATATATTACACTTTCCGTATCACGTTCTTTTAGCATAAAATAATACTCATCAAATTCATCTAAATATGACTGCTTAACAGGAACTGTAATATTATATATATGAGCATCTAAATCGATATCTGTAATTTCGATATTTTTGAATTCTGCTTCGACCATTTTGAGATTAGAACTCCTCTCACATTACAACTATAACCAATATTATATATTTCAACTTATTCATTTTCAAATTTAAATTGAAATTAATAATTATGATATACGTTATTGATACAATTCTGTTATAATTAAATAATTAAGAAACAGTCTTACAGTTCATTTTTTATAGGAAGGAATTATTAATTATGAAGCCTACAATGTTTTTCTTAATGAACTCAATTGATTTAGCTAGGGGCGGGTTAACAAGGGCCTCTTTAAAACAGGCATCAACTTTTGCTGGAATGGGCTATAAAACGTATATGCTTACGTTTAATTTTAATCCCAGGTACCCAATTATACGGAATAAGCTAGTTAAGATGAATAAGATTCATAAGGACGTTATAATTCGTAATATGTACGAAGAACTTGGGGGACATAGTAATCCATTAGCTTTACATAGCCCTTCAAAAAAAGCTTCTTTAACAGAGCTCTCTCGGGGTCATGCATTAGATAAAAGAGAAGGTCATAATGCCTACAGAGTATATGAAAATGGAATGTATACTAAATATATTTCTCTGAACGATGATGATTCCTTGAATTTCATCGATTATTTTAATGAAAGCAGATACCGAACTAAAAGAGAAACATACGACTTATGGGGAAACCTAAAAAAAATTGCATATATGGATTACTCTTTAAATGCACCCCGTCAATTGATTTATTATAACAATAAAGGTAAAGCATTCCTTGCACAATGGAACAATCCTAACAATGATAAGGTACAAAGAATTCTTTTGTTTGATGATAACTTGTCCATTACAGACACATATGTTAATGATGACACTTCTCATAAGGTAAAATGGTTAAAATACATTATTGATAATTTCGGTGGTGAAAAGTCAGTAGTTGTCTCGGATACAAGGAGTACCGATGATGTATTAGCAAAATTTAGTCACCCAGATGCCGCAAAAATATGGAGGTTGCACAGTAGTCATTTAAAGAAACCTTATACTTTTGATGCTGAGATAGCAACAAAAGTAAAACTCGGATTCGAAAATATGGACAAATTTGATGCTGCAGTATTTCTGACAGAAGAACAAAAAAATGATGTGATTCAAAGAGTTGGTGAAAAATCTAATTTTAAAGTGATACCTCACTATCATGAATACTCGGCAAAGCCATTTCAACAAACCATTAAATCAATCATGTCAACTACAACAAGGAATGAAAAATTAGGAGTAATAGTTAGTCGACTAAGTACTTTAAAGCAAATCAACCATGTTGTTGAGGCATTTGGAATGGTTGTAGACAAAATACCAGATGCAAAATTAGAAATTTGGGGTACCGGTGATCAGGAATCAAATTTAAAAGACTTAATTAATAAAATGAAGTTAAAAGAAAATATTTTTCTAAAAGGTTATACACATTATCCGGATCAAATTTACAAACAGGGACTCTTTTCAATACTAACTTCAAAAAGTGAAGGATTCGCTCTGTCTGTATTAGAAAGTATGTACAATAAAACCCCGGTTATAAGCTATAAAACTAAATATGGTCCAACAGATATGATAGTTGATAAGGAGAACGGGTTTCTTATAGAGAAAAATAATATTGAAGAACTTGCAAACAAAATGATATACATGTTTGAACATCCGGAAGATGCTAAAAAAATGGGAATTAAAGCAAAGAAATACATCGACACATATTTTAATAAAGATATATATATACAGAAATGGCTTGAAGTAGTAGATGAAGTTATGGTAAAGAAATTCAATGGTTAATATTGGAGAGGCATAGCCAGTACTGAATATCCCTCTCGCACAAAAGATCTACTTGCATTAAGCGAGTAGATCTTTGTATCATTTAACAAATGAACTATGCAACCACATTGTCTTTCCATTTAATTGTCCACGATACCATACATTGTTGCCTACTTTTTCAGTCAGATCCACGTTGAAGCGCTGCCCTTTATATGAAGTCATATCCGGATACACGAGATCTTTTGATCCTCCCCACGCTTTGGTATAGGCATTTCCTTTACCTGTAAAGTAGAAGGTCTTTACTTTTTTATCTACCCCGATATGATCGTGCGTTGAAAGGTCTTTGGCATTCACCCAACCAACTACCCCATCTATACGGCTGGGCTTTAAACTGATTAGGTAAAACGTTTGCTTACCTATCTTTGCTTGTTGCTTAATGTAATACACTTGGTTTGTATACTCTTCACCAGCAGAGAATACAGATGAACTATCACCAATGGTTTTATAAATGTTCACCTTATCACTACGAATGTGACCCAGTTTACTAGTATGGCTTTCTTCTTTTGTAGTTAGATAACTTTCATGCAACCAAACTGTTTTTCCATTAAACTTACCGCGAAACCAAGTATTGTTACCTACTTTTTCAGTTAAATTTACATGGAATGCCTGTGATTTATACGATCCCATGTCTTTATATACTAAATCTTTAGACCCGCCCCATGCTTTCTTATAGGCACTACCTTTTCCAGTGAAATAAAAAGTCTTATTCTTTTTATCTACACCTTTATGTGTGTGTAATGATAAATCTTCTGCCTTCACCCATCCAACAGTTCCATCGATTCGGCTCGGTTTTAGACTTATTAAATAATATAGTTGCTTATTTACTTTAGACTGTTCTTTAATATAATAAACTTGATTGGTATATTTTTCTCCCGCTGCAAATGAAGAGGCGTCAGCGTATATACTTGAATAAATTTTAACCTTTCCATCTCGAATGTGGCCTAATTTACTTGTGTTACGCTTATCTATTACATAACTAGAATGAATCCATACTTGCTTACCATTTAAAATCCCTCGGTACCAAGTGTTGTTACCTACTGATTCTGTAAGATTCACTTTAAATGTTGTTCCCTTATGTTTCGATAAGTCATACACTAAATTCCTTGAACCACCCCAAGCTTTGTTATAGGCTTTTCCATCGCCTTTTATAGTAAAAGTTTTACTGTTAGTATCGACACCTTTATGCGTGTGAACGCTCATATTTTTATCTTCAACCCAGCCAACTACACCTTTTTCCCTACTTGGTTCTAAACTTATCAGGTAGAAGTTTTTTCCATTCGCCTTGGCGTGTTTTTTAATATAATAAACCGAATTAGTATACTTATTTCCAGATTTGAATGAATTAGAGTCATCGAATATTTTCCTAAATATTGTTACATTTTCATTATGAATATGACCTAATTTACTAATATTACTTTCCGTTACAGTTGCTAAATAACTTGAATGAATCCATACAACTTTTCCATTAAGTGTTCCTCTATACCACGTATTATTTCCGACTGCTTCGGTGAGATTAACCTTAAATGTTGATCCAGAATATGATGATAAATCAAATATTAGGTTTTTCGACCCACCCCAAGCCTTATCATAAGCCTTTCCTGAGCCTTTTACGATAAAAGTTTTGCTCCTTTTATCTACACAATTATGTGTACGAACATTGATATCGCTAGCCTTTACCCATCCAACTGTCCCTTTTTTACTACTTGGTTCTCTACTGATTAAATAGTAATGAACTCCGTTAATTTTAGCTTCAGCTTTAATGTAAAATACCTCATTCATATTTTTTGATCCGGCAGTAGATCCTTTCTTTTTAGAAGGATTATCATAAATTTTTGCATTACTTGATTTTATATGACCTAGTTTGCTTGTGTTCGAGCTTTTTCCTTCAACTAATTTATTATATTTTGAAGTTACTAGACTAACAAACTGATTCCAATTATATCCGTACTTTGCAAAATAACCATGTGGGTCAACATGAGTTGTACCACCTAAGAATTTACTAACTGCTTTATGGGACCATAAAGTACCTTTACCGTTTTTTTCCGCACTCGATACACCTAAATTATATTTATATAATAAGGAAGCGATGTAGGTTGAATAGTTATTAATAGAACGTGCAAATTGGTCAAAGTTATTAACTTCAACTAGTTCGACATGAATAAATCGCTCGTTCGCAAATCGACCTGCCCCCCATGCTGCATAGTCTGTTGGATGGATCTCTATAATATGAGAATGATCAACGAAGGCATGAACGAAAGCATTATTGTAGTTTTTAGTCATATAATTAATTTCATTTGTAATAGACGAACCCGGATTAGCCGTTTCATGTGCTACTATACCTTCAGGCTTTCCAAATCCATTACGATAGTTGAATTTAGGAAATATACTTTTATGATTATATTCCACTTTAGCCGGTGTTATATTATGAATATAACTATTTACATCTGGATAGGCCGCTCTCATTAAAAGATTTCTGTCATTTGATGTTTGTTTATCTGGATGCTCACTTTTAAAGTCCCCGTCTCTCCAGGCCTTCGGAACATATTGCAGTTCTTCCTCACTTAGTTCACTAATATCTTCTCCGTAAATCTTAGTACCAATCTTAATTCCTAAATCATTATACTCTTCTTTACTCTTGTCAGCATCGTCTTTTGCCTTTGTTGTATGTTTATTTGATTTATTTTCGACAGGGTTAATGGTTTCCTCTTTATTCTTGGTTGTTTCCTTTTTTTCTACAAATGATTTATTATTTTTGCTTGAGTTCTTTTTATCTTCTACTTTTTTGTCTTTATCATTTCCTTCTTTGTCCTTATTAGAATCATTGTTTTTGTCCTCAGCTTCTCCTTCCACTTGATTATCTAAATCATTTATTGCTCCATCATCGATCTGCTTCCTATTACTTTCACTTTCCTCACTATTTTGATCCTCCGTATTTCCCATCGCTAAAATAGGATAGGGAAACGATGATGTTAATACTAGAAGCAATACGATCAAAATTGCTAACTTTTTCATATAAACCTCCCTAATTCATAAAATATTAGTGATACCATTGAACTACTTACCCTTATTAATATATCGGATGAATAGGTCTAAAGTTTTAGGTATTAAAGTAATTATTTACCTCACCCCACATCCTTCCCACAATATAAAAAGGCACCTTGATATCGCATCTTTCAAGCGAAATCAGAGTGCCTAATACAACTTAAAGGTACTTAGGTATATCAAGTATCAGATTATATCCATTTAGTAGGTTATACAATTCGTACATTCTTGATGTTTGTTTATATGCCCATCCAATATCTGTTGCATATTGATGGGTAGCATAGCCATATTTAGCAGCAGCCAATGGGTTCCAGCGCATTTTATACAATGTGTCTTGTCCTGCCTGAACATAATTTTCATTGACGAATGTAGCCCCACCAACAATTGCTGCTTCTGGAGTAAACCATTTATGATCAAAAGCATATTTAGCACCGCATTCAACAGGGCATTTATCATTAGCATTAATACCATACATATTGTAGACAGTTTTCCCGTTATATTTAACACCCTTAGCTAATTTTGAGGTGCCATTTCCTGTCTCTAATAGCGCATGGGAGATCAAATATATTTCGTTGACGTTATATTTTTGGCCGCCATCAATGAATGATTGAGCTTTTCCTTCCAAAATACCTTTACCCTTAAGAATTTTTTCATTTACTTCAGTTACACTAACATTAGCACTTTCCGATAATTTAAGGAATTGTAGTTTATTCTTAAGGCTATCCATAAAGTTTCTATAATCTAAATAGTACCTTACATCCGAAACATCAGGAGTTACCCATCCTGATGTGTATCCTACATGATACCAAGTAAACCCAGAAACTTTCTGACTTGCAATTAATGTAAGTTCTTTTCCGTTATTTACTTTCCCACCTGATAGATAATTCGTGCCGGGGCCTCTCCGCAAATTCCAGTTATCCCCTTTTATTGTACCTTTACCATTGCGAATACTCCCAAACGCATCTTCACGAATCCAAAGCTTGTATTGTTTATCAGTTTGTGGATTAACTTTCATTTGTAATTCTAGCATTTTATCTAGAGTTAATTCATAAGTTGTATAATTGGTAATTACTTCTTTTGTCTTTTTTAGATATGACTCATGAAACCATACTGTTTTTCCATCTAAGGTTCCACGATACCATATGTTATTTCCTACTTTTTCGGTTAAATTAACTTTAATTTCCTGACCTTTAAACTTTGAAACATCAGCATAGACCAGATCTTTGGATCCTCCCCATGCTTTACTGTAAGCACTTCCTGTACCAATTATCTTGAATAGTTTATCTTTAGAGTCCACGCCTACATGTTCATGTGTTGACATGTCTGATGACTTTACCCAACCAACTACTCCATCTACTCGGCTTGGTTTTTTACTAATTAAATAATAGATTTGATCATTTATTTTTGCTTGTTGCTTTATATAGTATACAGCGTTTGTATAATTACTCGTTTTAAGATTCGATGATTCATCACCGAGTGTTTTATAGATTTTTGCACTACTATGCAAATGACCTAATCTGCTTGTATGACTTTCTTCTTCTTTGGTTAAATAACTTTCATGCAACCAGATTGTTTTTCCGTTAAATTGACCACGGTACCACACATTATTTCCTACAGTTTCTGTCAAATGGACGCTAAATCGCTGACCTTTGTATTTTGACATATCCCGATAAACAAGATCTTTTGATCCACCCCATGCTTTCGTATAAGCACTACCTTTTCCGGTAAAGTAAAAGATTTTATCCTGTTTATCCAGACCCGAATGTTCATGCGTCGACAAGTCAGTCGCTTTTACCCAGCCAACTACTCCATCTACTCGGCTTGGAGCCAAACTAATTAAATAATATGTTTGTCTACTTACTTTTGCTTGTTGTTTAATGTAATACACTTGATTCGTATATTTTTCCCCAGCTGTAAACGCAGTTGATGATTTACCAATCGTTTTATAGATCTTTACTTTCGTATTTCGAATGTGCCCTAGTTTGCTAGTGTTACTTTCACTCTTACTAGTTAGGTAACTTTCATGTAGCCAGATTGTTTTTCCATTAAAATTTCCACGGTACCACGTATTGTTTCCTACCGTTTCGGTCAAATGTATATTAAATTGCTGGCCTTTGTACTTCGACATATCCTGGTAGACAAGATCCTTCGATCCGCCCCATGCTTTTGTATAAGCACTACCTTTTCCGGTAAAATAAAGGGTTTTATTCTTTTTATCTACACCATGATGCGCATGTAATGATAGGTCGTTTTCTTTAACCCAGCCGACTACTCCGTCTATTCGACTTGGCTTCAAACTTATTAAGTAATATGTTTGTCCACCTGCCATTGCTTGTTGCTTAATATAATACACCTGGTTCGTATATTTACTGCCTGCAGTAAAGGCAGTTGAACTATCACCAATAGTTTTATAGATTTTTACACCTGTGCTACGGATGTGGCCCAATTTGCTGGTATGACTTCTCACAATATTACTTGATTGTTTCTTCGTTACATAACTCTCATGCAGCCAGATTGTTTTTCCATTAAAATTACCACGATACCACGTATTATTTCCTACCTTTTCAGTCAAATGTACGTTAAATTTCTGACCTTTATATTTCGACATATCCTGGTAAACAAGATCTTTTGATCCGCCCCACGCTTTGGAGTAAGCACTGCCTTTTCCGGAAAAGTAAAAGGTCTTATCCTGTTTATCCAGACCCAAATGTTCATGCGTCGATAAATCAGTTGCTTTGACCCAACCAACCACTCCGTTCACACTGCCTGGCTCTTCACTTATTAAGTAATACCTTGTTCCATCAATATCAGCTTGTTTTTTAATGTAATAAACGGCATTTGTATATTTATCTCCTGCTGCAAACGAAACATCACTTCCAGGGATATCGTAGATTCGTACACTTGTACTTCTAATGTGTCCAAGTCTACTTGTTTTTACGCCAATATTAGCTGAACTTGTAGTAAGAGATCTTGCTTTCTTACTTTGAATGTCTGCATGTTGTTCCGAATTGTCTCCCTTATCGCTTGAATCTACCTCTTTTTCTGGATCCGAAACAGATGAATCCTTTTTGCCTTCATCATCCTCTTTGGAATCATTTGTTTTATTATCCAATTCAGATCCTGATAAGCTAGATGATTCATTTTCTGTTTCTTCTTTTGTTCCGTCTTCCGCATCAATAGGAGTATCATCATTTATCTTTTGTTCTGAATCATTTTCTGTTTCTTCTTTGATGATCGTTTCGTTATTATTTTCTTTTGACTTTTCCTGATCTGAAATAACATTTTCAACTTGTTGTTCATTTACATTGCTAATCGGTGCAGCTGCTGCAGGTAAACTGTACGATAAAAGCAAATTAAAAATTAAACAGGCTATTAAAAATATTGCTGTTTTTCTCATTTACTCCCTCCTGATGAAATCTACTACCAAGTTATAAAAACTTCTCTCGCCTCCCATTCTTATAAAATAGTTGCTTAAAATAAATTAGTGTTAAAGGCAAATAAATGAAAACCGGATTCATTATTAAATTTAGTTAACATACATATTAATGATCTATTACTATGTATAAAAATTTGCACTGTATAAAATTACTAATCTATTTTATGTTTGAACCTAGTTATTTACAGTTCCTTTTTACTAAGTTCAGTACTATTATACTAATAATAGTACATTTTGGAAATAATATTTCAGCAATTTCCAACACCTTTTTACAAAGATGGTTTATATTCTTTCGTTTTCATAGTATACTATCAGAGAGACTATTTAATTAATTGAAACCTGTTTGTTAAAACAATGTAAACGGAATATGTTATTATAAACAAATAACACACACGGAGGTACAGAAATGAAAAAAGTAATCACATACGGAACATTCGATTTACTTCATACAGGCCATATAAATATATTGCGTCGTGCCAAGGAATACGGTGACTACTTGATCGTTGCTATTTCCTCAGATGAATTTAATGCAATAAAAGGTAAAAAGGCATATTATTCATTTGAACAGCGTAAAGCCATCCTTGAAGCTATACGCTACGTCGATGAAGTTATCCCGGAACACAATTGGGAACAAAAAGTAGAAGACGTTCAAAAGCATCAAGTCGATACGTTTGTAATGGGAGATGACTGGGAAGGAAAATTTGACTTCTTGAAAGACTATTGTAAAGTTGTCTATTTACCACGCACAGTTGGAATATCAACCACAAAAATCAAAAAAGATTTGCAGCTATCGAACAATGGCTAGAGAACTGGTAGTTACGGTGTACCTTTTTGTTTTTCAGGTACTCTTTAATGCCTTTAAATTATTTCCCCAAAAGAAGAAAGCAATTTTTGTTGCTTCATTTGGGGATAATATTTTGTATACGTTAAATGAGTTAAAAAAGCATACAAATGATCCTGTTGTTATTCTCAAAACCTCCCAATGCAAGGTTGACTTTGAACACGATGATAACGTGCTGAATTTCGAACCTATGAATCTATTGCAATGGATTCAAGCGATCTATCATTTGGCTACTGCAGATAAAGTATTTGTCGATAACTATTTTGGCTTTTTAGCAGTGACAGATTTCAAGCCAAATGTTCAATGTGTTCAATTGTGGCATGCTGCAGGTGCCATAAAACGATTTGGGTTAAAAGATCCTTCTGTTGAAAATAGGTCTGAACGAGCTCTTGAGCGTTTTAAAAGCGTTTATCAGCGTTTTACTCATGTAGTTGTGGGCTCTGAAAAAATGGCAGCCATTTTCCGGCAAAGCTTTGGCCTGGCGAATGAAGCAATTTTGCGAAGTGGGATCCCTCGAAGTGATTTTTTCTTTAATATTCAGGAGAAAAAAAATGTTGAGCAGGAGTTGCGGCAAATTTATCCGGTAACGAATCGTAAAAAGGTCATTTTATATGCCCCTACTTATCGGGATGATCAACTAAACAAAGCTGAAATTGCACTTGAAATCGAAAAGCTTTATGAAAAGTTCCATGATGACTATGTTTTATTTCTACGATTGCATCCAGCAGTGAAACATGAATTCCGTAACCAACATTCTGACTTTGTATATGATGTTTCGGATATTTCGGATGTTAATCACTTACTAGTAATTACTGCTATTTTAATAACCGATTATTCCTCTATCCCATTTGAATTTTCTTTATTGGAGCGGCCAATGATTTTCTTTGCTTATGATTTGGATAAATATGAGCGTACAACGGGTTTTTGGGAGGACTATGAAACGCTTGTCCCGGGTCCGGTTGTAGGCAACACGGATGATTTAATTGATGTAATTGAAAATGGCTATTTTGATATGGAGCGTATTAAAAATTTTGCTGCCCAATGGAATCAGTATTCAAGAGGCCGTTCCAGTAAAACACTTATTAACGCGATTTATACAGATGAAGAGCAGTATCAGGTTGTGGATCAAAACTGAAGAAACAAGACATCGTTTATTCGATGTCTTGTTTTATTAAATAGGACAATGTCTTACATTAAAGGTATACCCTGCAAAAACCTAATCCCATTGATTTATCAAGGTCTCAGCATCATTCTTAAGGCTATTATAGGCCTTCTCAGATATCAGTTCATCCTTTAGTTGATGATCAAGTAATAGTTTAAAACTTTCCATGTGTTTAACGACTTTTTCCGCTGACCCCTTTTTCTCATATTGACTTACAGCGGTTAAATGAATAATTAAGGCATGTGCGGCACGATCGTTGGCAAATTCGCCATTATTTTTGAATTGTTCAACAGAATTCCTTATTAGATTCGCACTTTGTGTAATGGTTTCTTTAAAGGTAGCTAATTTATTTGTTAAGGCGGCTGTCAGCGTATAATAGGTCACCGCATTTTTATCTCCACTTATAAAATAGGTTTCTAGCTCATTTTTTGCAGAAATGAGTTCCACCCTTTCCTTTTCTCCACTCGATTCTTCTGGAGTTCTGTTTAATAATTGGTCCACTTCTTTTATGAGCCTTTTCCCTTCAGAAAAATTGTATACTTCCAATTCATATATACTATATCCATAATTTGTTATTCTTTGAGACATAGCGATTTTGATAAATTTAGCATTTAAGTCTTCCAAATTGATTATATCTACTAATTCTTTTCTATCGTCATTATCATAGGCGTAGACTTCTTCATAATCAACGCCATTGTTAGAAGCAAGTATCTTATACTTAGAGGCTCTGGCCGTTTCCCAGATAATCAGGATTGTATCCATATCAACCGTCTTATCTAGTACAAGTTCAACCCACTGATCATTTTTTTCAGCATCGGTCATATTTTTATAATTAGACGCCCATCTCGTACTTGTATCCCCATCTATCATAAAATGTGCTCCCTGTGACTCATTGTACTTCGTTGATGCAGTTGCCTTTTGTTGATAGGCAAGGTTTTCTGAGCCTTTTACTGTTTCTTTAAAGTCCTTTAATTTATCGATCAGTTTCCCTGCCAAAATATCATAGGTGAATATGTCAGGCTCCTCGTTTGATAGATAGACCTTTAATTCATCTTTTGCAGCAATAAGCTCTTTTCTTTCTTTTTCCCCACTTACATTTAGAGGAATTATATCCAATAAATCTTCCGCTTCATTCACAAGCTTATTACCATATTTAAAATCTGCTTTCCCGTAAACTTCCAATTCAAACATGCTGTAACCATATTTTGTAGATCGTTTAGACATCTCTACTTTTACGAATTTCGCATGAACATCCTTTAAATCAATGGTATCTGTTTGGCTCGTTTGTGATTTAGGATCATAATTATATACTTCTTCAAAGTTTTCTCCATCATATGAAGTAAGCAATTTATATTCTTCAGCTCTTGCCTTTTCCCAGTGAATTTTAACTGTGTCTAAATCATAAGAATCATCTAATTCAACCATAATCCACTGATTATCTTTTTCAGCTTCAGTCATGTCTTTGTACTGGGATCCCCATCTTGTACCAAAATTACCGTCTACAACATGATCAGCACTTTGTGTATTGTCATAAGCGGTAGAAGCAGTTACTTTCTGACCTGCTGCCAAGTTCTTTTGCAAACTGTTTTCCAGACCTTTGTTCATCAATTTAATATTATCTAATTTTCCTTTTATCCCTTTACCGATTTTCTCCAATGGCAGAACAAACGTTGATGAGTCACCGGTATGTCCTTCCAGTTTATTGATTTGTTTAGCTGTCGACACTTTCCTTCCGTCTACGAATAGGGTCGTCTCATTTTTATCACCTACAAGAATTACGTGTTGCCAATCATTTTCTTTCAGTTTATTTTCAAAGCTAAACTTATAGTTTTCAAATTTATGCTTACTTCCGGCAGACGTTTGTTCATTTCGTTCGAAGCCTAATTCTCCTGTTTGATCAATGTTTAAATACAGGCTTCCATCTTTCCCTGTAAATAGAGTCGCATCTCCAAGCGAATCTCTATCCAATTTTAAATCAAACGAAATACTATATGGATAGCCAATGCTTAAAACAGGTAATTCTAAATAGTTGCTTCCATCTAATTCCAAAGCATTTCCATCAAGACCATCCGTGATATTTCCCCCAATGATTTGAGCATTGTACCCGTTTTCCGATAAATCTTTAACCGTATCATTATCAACAGATTCAAAATCATAATTTAGAACCATTTCCGTTTTTGATTCGATATATCTTCCTGGATTGGACATAGGTATCTTATCTTGAACGGCTTCAACACGTTCCATAAATTGATCTGAGGTTTGTCCTTCTGTTTTCTCGCCATACCAGGTTTTTTCTGCCACTAACATGACAGCATCTTTGTAACGGTCAAAAATATCATAACTGGATAGACCGCCAGTGTACGCTGTTAAGTCATTCCATAGGGCAAACTCAGCACCTTTTGTCTGAGGGTGGGCATACGGCATGGTTGCACCGCCTTTTCCAGCTTGTCTATTTGCACACCAAAAGTCATTTACTTCCCAGGAGTCATATTTATCTTTTATGTCGAGTCTATCAGGAAATCCAGCATTACCTAAAGGGACAATATATAAATCCCCGCCACAAGTGTTTATAATATCGTAGCCAAGGTCGTACATTTCATTTACATCTGACCAATAACCTGCCCAAATATTCATTGTTGCTTCATTACTAACAGGTGTTTCACCATCAAATCCATTTTTACCAATGGATCCCCACAGCCTTGATTCATATCCCTTATTATTAACATATTTTATAAAATGGTCTGTATACGCTCTCATTTCTTCGGAATATTTTTTATCATATTCATCGGTACCAATGTGAAATTTATTGCTTTGTACTACCCTGTTTTTATCATCGGGTCCATCACCTAGAAATTCATCATATAAAGACTCGACAAATGGATATACCAATTCACGCTTTTCAGGTGTTGTAATATCTAAATAACCTTTCTTTAACATCATATCTGGATTAACAGCCCTGAAGCTTTCTGCATGATAGGGTGTATCTATTTCAGTTACTATATCAATTCCGTACTTCTGCATGTCCTTTTGATAAGCTATATATTCTTCTTGCGTATAATATCCGTCTTCCGCATTTATTTCTGGATATTTTTTACTCTCAACACGGAATCCGGAATAATTTGCACCCCCACGAAAATCATTAATATGCATTTGCATCTCACTCATCTTGAACCATGCCATATATTCAGTCATTTCTTCGACATATTCTAAAGGAATATACATTCTTCCGACATCCAGCATACCCGAACGGACCTCATACTTCGGATAGTCCCTGGCCATTCCTTTAGGTACTTCGTTTTGATTCTTGGATTGTGATAAAATTTGCGTAATTGATGTACCACCGTATAAGATTCCTTTTGATGAAGGGGCACTTATTACAATTTTATCTGTTATATCTAGCGTATAGCCTTCCTCACCTAAATATTGCTGCGACTTATTCTGCGTTAATAGAATGTCTCCGCTATTCGCATCAGAACCCTCAACAATAGCAATGTCTTTATCAATCATATTCTTAAAATAACCTTGAATTAACGAAGCAGTTTCTTTTAAGTTAGGTGAATCAACTATCAATCTTGTACCTTCGGATAGTTTATAACTTCCTGTGTATCCTTTCCACTCTCGTAGACCAGGCACTACATTTGGTACATCGTTATCTCCCTTTTCATGCTGATATTTTCCCTTCGCACTAACAGGAATGTCCTCTGAGGAGGTTGCATAATCTGAGCTATCATTTTTGTTCGTTACTTTATATAGAATGTTGATATTCATATTACTGATAGGTTGGTAATAATTTAGATCCATATCTATAATCTGTTTGTTGTCCGAACCATATAATGAAACCTCATAATTCGGATCAGGGGATTCTGGTAAAACAATTGATTTTCCATCACTGGATATCCTTGGCTTTTCATTATTAATATATTTAAGCACATCCTCGGCACTTTCATACGTTGTCTTATCACTTTCAGCCAAAACTTCAGAACCAGAAAATAAGTTAGTTACTAACAATAATATACTTAGCACACTAATGTAAATCTGTTTTTTCCTTCGCGTATTTTTCATTTGTGCATTCCTCCATAGAAAGTGTTTTTATAGCTTTTTAAATTTGAACACTGCTCATTAATTCGCCTCCCTACGATTGAATTTTATTTTGAAGGAAATAGTTGTCTTCTTACTTTACAACTTTTCCAAGAACACCGATGAATCCCAGTTAACGATTTTTATTATTTTGGTTAAAATGGATTAGACCCTTTAGTTATTAGCTCTAATAAAAAAAGGCATGGAGGAATGAGAGGATGTCAATTCCTCTACTTTACCACCATGCCTGATCTTATCAGTAACATTTGATGCATCATTTAGTTATCAGAAAAATTATAACACTCTTTCATTTACGAGTCAATAAGTGATCTTTTTTTACTTTATTTAAAGGAATTTCGGTTCTTATTTCCAATTTTGAAATCCCGAATTAAGAAGAACGTTTTTCGACATATATTGATTTTGTGATGGAAGCCCCTCTTAAAATTACCCATAAAGAGCTGTCTGATGAATAAATTATTCATCATTCTGCTTTCCTCTATCCCATTCGAAACGAGGGATGACTTTCCAAAAGGATTCACTTGTATTGTCTTGTTTTGTATATCTTTTTGTTTAACTAATGGCGCTGGATTGTCATTCAGATTGTCGTTCCTATTGTGGATCACTGTGTTATCCAGTATGTGATTCGCTTTGTGAGGTGCATTGCTAATCATCCTGTCATTCACATTGCGGAACACGGTATCAGCTCGCTCCTCGTTTTCTTTATCTAGCCTGTCTTCCTTTTTGTCATTCACATGATGAATCGGTTGGTAAACCAAATTTCCACCACCATTGTCGCGCGCATTTCCATTTTGCGTCTCCCTAACCTCCACGTCCGTATCCCGCTTTCTTGTATGCGAAGCAACCGCCTGATTGCCCGTCTGTTCGCCATCAGCCAAAGCCCCGTCAATATCATAATCCTGCAATTGAGAATTCATTGATAAACAGCGGCTTGATTCCCTCCTCGTGATGTTACCTGGATGAATCCCTTTTGCTGCAGCTCATCTCTTGCTCGTTTAAACGAACTTCCTTTCACACCGGACGTAAGCTCAAGCATCGTGGCAGGTACAGGAAATTGCTCTTTCCAGCCACAGCGATTGTTAAAATGCATCAGTGTATTCTATAGAGCAACTGCTGAACCGGAAAGTGAATGAAATACGATATGATGGTAAAATGCATTAAGTTCTTTTATGTAATTCATGTTCCTCTATCCCTTCTATCACCTTGTATAATTCATTTTCTATTACACTTTTTAATATAATCTTCTAGCCGCACTCACGTACACTACGTCTTTTTTGTCGATTTTTCGGGAATCTCGATCGATTTCGTGGCCATCTCGATCGGTTCTCCAGACTACTCGAGCGGTTTCATGCCTCTCTCGATCGGTTCGCCAAACTACTCGATCGGTTATGGACCCGACCAATTTTCCGCTCACTCCGTATGGAAAATAATGACAGGACAAAGGATCTGGCCCCCTGTCCCGCTAGCCGCATCTGTCCGGCTTTTCCTTCCTTATTCCAACAACTCCCTAATCCCAACCCTCTCCAGCCTCTTCTTGGCTGTCTTTCTCCAACTCTTCACTGCATCAACCGTTACTCCTTCCTGTTCTGCAATCTGCTTCAACGGCATGCCCTCGATAATGTGATACTTCACCCATTTCCATTGATTGTCCGTCAGCATGGCTCGCACTTTCTCCCAAAGCATATCATCCTGCAACTCAATCCCATTCATATCAGGAATAGGAAGATTGGTCCGGCAGTCACGATTGCCGTTATCCATTTTTTGTTTTTCATTCTGGATAAACGTTTCTTGATGTTGGTTTTCTCGGTTTTTCTTACGGAGCATATCGATTAAACGATTGCGGATGGTGAAGTTGAAGTAAGTGGACATGACTCCCTGATCAGGTCTGTATTTCTTATAGGCACACCACATGGCGTACAGGCCTTCTACATAAAATTCATTATGCGGATCCTGAATGTGCAGCTTATGGATGTGGTAATGAATACGCCGCTCATTCTGCCTGAAGATTTCCTCAAAGCTCGCCTTTTGTTCATTGCCATTTTCCTTATGCCCCCTTTTAATGTGATTCCTTTCCTCATGACGTTGTTCGTTACAGCTTTTTTCCTCATTACCCTTTTCCTCGTTACGCATCTCTCGCCTCTTTTCCCAAAAGCCAGCTTTCGCAATATGATGCAAAGTCAGATTATCTCCATGTTCATTAGCCGAATCATTCATAATTTGGAAACTAATAGCGGGACAGAGGCCTGCCCCATTTTTAGGTGGGCTAATTGCGTGGCGACAGGTGTGGGAACGATGGAGATAATCTTTAAGGGGATGATGTATGTATGGGAATCAACGATGAATGCAGTTTGCCAATGATACAGCTTATCAGCATTCGCTCCCTATTCCCAAAAGTGACTTTTGATCTATATTTTTAAACTCCTCCCCTACTACTATTATCGAATTAAGTAGTATAAAAGTAGCACGTTTTATTAAAAAAATATATATTTTTCAACAAATATTTATATAAATAAAAAGAGCCGGTTTCCATGATTAACCACATTCAAATAGGCTTATATGTAAGGTCCATTTGCGGAAATTACTTAAGCATATACTCCACACTTCCAATGGCCAAAGGGTTACCCGTCTTTGCAAACGTACGAACGGGCAACCCGTGTTTCCTACACCATCAACCGATCCAGCTTACTCCATCCCAGTCTACATAACGCTTCCATTTCCTCAATTCCTTCCTCAATCTCCGTTTTGCCGTTTTCGCCCAACTATGGACAGATGCAACGGAAACACCTTCCTGTTCTGCTATTTCCTGATTCGAAAGACCCATTAAAATATTAAACTTCAGCCATTTCCATTGATTGACAGTTAGCAGAGCTCGCACCTGCTGCCATAGTTTAGCTTCATTTAGCATAATCCTTGGATCATCATGAATCGGCATATTTACATTGCAACGGCGATTTCCGCTTACTTGTTTTTTCATTTCTTCTTGGTGAAACATCTCATCGTGACGTTGTTGGCATGCCTTCTTTCGTAGTAAATCGATTAAACGATTGTGAATCGCATTATGGAGGTGAGTGGAAAGTTGTGCTTTATCCGGTTGGTATGTCTTATACGCTTCCCATAAAGCACATAAACCTTCCTGGTAAAATTCCCGGTGCGGGTCAAAGATGTTTAACTTGTGGATGTGGTAATAAATTCTTCCCTCATGTTTTCGTAAAACTTCCTCAAAAGATTCCCCAGTAAGAATATTCATTACAGCCTCACTCTTTCCTCAAGGCCGGCCTTGCTATAATTGCGCGCTTACCTCTATTATGGCAGATCGTGTCAAGTCGTCCGAAAAACCGGAATGGCGCGCATTAATTGTCGAAAGCCCACGAAACAGTTATCAAAAATTGTCGAATTAACTTGAGTGATGGCATGTTTTGCTATTTGTGTCGAATTATGCTGCTAGAAAATACGGATTGATAATTGTGACAGATTTATGACATTATGGCAGGGCGCGGATGTGGATCTAATCCTTGGTACACTTCCAGATGAAATCAAAGGATCTCTAGCAAAATTTCTGTATGATAGGCGACATCTATCCCCACTTTTTAAGGAAATTCATGGATAATCAACGCGCGTGATTCAATTTATTTTACTTCTTCCATGCAAACTTAACTTATATTCCATACTACATAAAAAAAGCCATATAACATATGGATTAAAGGGTATACGAAAGTTGTGACCAATAATGTGACTATCCCTTCCTCAAGTCCTCAAATATTATCCCTATACTTTATCGTCAGCAGCTGTATCTTCATATCCTCCACCTGCTCGTTCAAATTGTTCACGGTTTTATTGATTTGCTGATCGACGTCCTCTGTCAAATTCTGATTGTGACCCTTAAATTTCTTCGTTTTCTCCAGCATCGCTTCAACGATTTTCCCTTTTTGGTCTTCGTTAACAATTATGGAATCAACTAAATTGAAAAAAGCTTTATCATAGTCGTTGATGCTGTTGGTATAATTCTTAAGAATTCCCTTCTTATCGGAAAGGTCTTCACTGTCCAGTATTTTTTCTGTAACGGTAATTGAATGCTCATCACCTTTCATTTTAAAGCCCTCCAACAACATCAAATAAATTTGCTATCTTTTCTTCTTCCTCAAATAAATCTTCTATTGCCGTTCGATAGTTTTCGAGATGGGTATATCCTTTTTCCACACTTTCATTTAAACTGTTTATCCTGTCATCGATGGCAGCATGATCAATCGGAAAAAATGCTTCATGCACATTGATGCCGATGATTGATTTATCCAAACGGGAAAAATAAACATGTTTTCTGAGAAGATATGTATACGTTCTCGGGTTTGATTCCATATCAAAGATTTTATTCATTACTGCTGTCCTTTTTTCTTTGTAGCATTGAACAATTTCTCTTTCGATCGCTACTTGCAGTCTCTTAATCTCCGATAATTTATCCTCCAGCACTCCTTTTCCCTCATCATACATACGTAAAGCGGCCGAAATATTTACCTGGATTTTCTCTTTCCCACTGGTAGTGAGGATCATATCTGTACCTAAATAAGATTTGTTTCCTTCTCCCATTGCCTCAAGGATCCCCTGTATTTGGTGCCCACTTCCAATCATTTTCAGCAACTTTTGAAATTCCTTATTGTTAAGCTTACTCAAGCTTTCCTTAATTGCCTCAGCACGATCCTTAATATTCAAATAAGTGCCAATATCCCCGCCAAGCTGTGCAGAAAAATTGTGCATATTGCGTATATCTACCAATGTCGAAATAGATTTTTGCATCCCATCCAGCTCTTTCTGAATGTTCATAAGTTCGGTGACGATTAAATTCTTTTGATCAACACTGATATATCTGGCATCTACAAATCGCTGAAAGATCACATCAGCATTCGTTGTGACCGTTTTTATTTGTGTGAGTAGTCCAGGAAGCTTATCGTTTACATCACGAATCATCGTATCAATCTCGGACTGGTTTGTCGCATATATCTTTGTCACACTCCAAATTCCATCAAATTGGTTAACGACATCCATGTTTACGCCTAACAAATCCTGAATAGCAGCATTTGCCCCACCATTTTGGGAAGAGACAGTGTATTGAATAGCAAGCTCCTGCAAATCCTTCACAACGTCATCCGGAATGTCATCCATGATGGAACGAAGCCCTGGATAGCCCGGAATAGTATCAATAGGTCTCACATCACCAAGAGTGAAGAATCCGCGTACACCGCTGACGGCGTATAGTGGATCATCTTCGGAAATAATTTGGTGGATGTTTTTGGCTTTGCCTTTGTAGTGATTTTCTGCGAATGCTCGTAGTTTTTCTGGATCGATGTTGTAAATAGCATCGGGGTCTGTAGTCGAAATAGAAAATTTCTCTTCTACTCTTTTTTTTAATTCGTTATCTGCATTAAAAAGCTGATAATAATTTGTCTGTGCTCCATTTACACTGTATACTTCATCGAAAGTATCGTATAGTAAATAGGCAGTTGTATTATTGTTATGCGCTAATGAATGTGATAAACCAATAATAGGCGTGGAATTTTCTTTTTTTTCTTTTTCAACTTCTTGAATATTAAAATGGTTCTTCACATCTTTTACAAATTCGTCAGTATCTTTAGCCTGACTAATGTTTTGTCCTGCTAACATCGCTTCCAAATTATATTTCCAATCCTCCATACCCTGGCTACCCTGGGATATAATATAAACTTCCTTAATATCATTTTCCCTGGAATTAAAATAAATTGCCGTGCCGTCATACCCCGAATCGTTACCTATTTTGGCTTCTTTTGATGTACGTACCTTAATATTTGCAGTCAACTCCTTTCCCGTTTCTTCTAAGTATATCCTCTTTACCTTCTCTTTAAATTCCTCTTCAGGTAAGTCCCCGTATTCTAACTGGATTAACCTTAACCTCATTTCAGGTGAATTTATAATTGCATCATTCATTAACCAGTCACTTCCTATCTTTATTCACGAACTGGATTGATTTCATCCATTTAATAACACGTTCTTTTTCCTTTTCTTTTCTTTCCGTACATTTTTCTTCGGAATCTATACATCTTGTATTATAAATAACTTCAATTCCGCCATTATTTACTTCATTTTGTACATAACCTGCAAAAGTATAAAATTCCCCATCCAAACCTGCATCAGTAAAATAGAGCAATTGCTTATCACCATCACTATTCATTTTTTTGAATTCAACATCTGTTCCCAGTCTATCTTCCAGCTGTTCTAAATGAATTTCTATATCATCTGCTTTAGGATGAGAATAATAGTTAATAGTAATCGAAGAACCAGTGCCATCTTCATTTTCAATACCAATTAGATATCCTTCTTTTTTCTCTTTTATTATTCCATACCCTTTTTCACCAACTATCCCACCAGCTGGAAAATCCATCTTATATGCCCCTGTCCCCGATAAAAACGGGTAATAGCCTGGTCTTGTTTCCTCCGTGGATTGTAAAAAGTCGCGGGTAAATTCGTCATTAAATGCTCTTACATCCGGCAGGTCTTCCGGATTCATTTCGGATGGTTTTGCATTTGGTTTATCATTATCCATTTGACAGCCTCCCAGCAGTATAATCGATATGGATAACAAGACATGGATCCAATATTTCACATTTTCAGCCTCCAATATCCTTCTCGTTGTCTAGCTATCATTTCTGCACATACTTGGTTTTAGTATACATAGTGGAGCGTCAGAAGTGTAGTTTCGGAGTGAATATTCATAAAAATAATTCTATTGTCATAGGTTTTTTGATCTAGGTGCAAATGAACCCCCGGTGATATATTCATTTACGAACGGATTGCTTTTATTCCTTACATCAATCGATACCGATCTATCATCATTTTTCTCAAGGGATCTACATGATTTACCGGAGGATCTTATTCAGTTAATTGATACGGTTAAAACCCTAAGTCCTGAAGCTCGATGAATTTAAATGAATTTCTTAAATTAGTAAAGGGCAGGTAAAAGATAAAGGATTATCTGGGGAATTATTGTGACGAATTGGGATGGTTTTGTTGGTTGGGTTTTTTTACGGTTCCTTTTCCACTGTTCGCATTCCGTCTATGCTAGTCATGATGTTTTTATTCAGGTTTAGCTCATTATTGGAACAACTGCTTCGGTCAAAGCGAAAGGCATAGCCTCTCACAGACTCTACCTTTCAAACCACTCCCCTCTTGAGAGCACATTCAGGAGGTTACAGGCACCTCCCTACTATTTTTTTGTCAAAAATTCACTTCCAGCAATACCCGGTGTAGTCATCTCACGCGGGTCCAAAATGATATCTAATTCTTTTTCTGGTAAAAGCTCATGCTTCGTGCAGATTTCTTTGATCGTCAATCCTGTTTCTGTTGCTTGCTTGACTACTTTTGCAGCTGCTTCGTATCCCAGATGTGGATTCAAAGCTGTAATGATGCCATAACTTTCTTCCACATATTCGCGACACCGCTCTACATTGGCTTCCATTCCATTAATAGCATAACGGGTAAATACATCCAAACCGTTGTTCATGATTTTTAATGATTGCAGCAAGTTAAAAATGATGACTGGTCCCATCACATTTAATTCAAATTGTCCTGCTTCAGAAGCCATGCAGATCGATTGATCATTGCCTGCGACTTGAAATGCGACCTGATTCACCACTTCAATCATGACCGGGTTTACTTTTCCTGGCATAATGGACGAGCCAGGCTGTTTGGCAGGAAGCTTGATTTCCCGAAGCCCAGTCATCGGACCGGACGCCATCATGCGAATATCATTGCAAATTTTAGACAAGTTCATTGCCGACACTTTTAATACCGCTGATAGAGTTGTATATCCATCCGTATTCTGTGTCCCGTCGACTAAATCCTTTGCCAAATGCAACTTTATACCAAGCTGTGCAGATAATTGTGTGACGGCCTTTTCTACATATTCGGGTTTGGCATTAAGGCCTGTCCCAACAGCAGTGGCGCCCAAATTAACCGACAGCATTTCCTCTGCAGCCTGCTTAATCCTGCGAATATCCCGACCGACGACCTCAGAATAGGCGCCGAATTCCTGGCTTAACCGGATAGGAACCGCATCCTGCAAGTGGGTCCGTCCCATTTTCAACACGCTCTGGAATTCTGCTTCTTTCTTCATCAGTTCTATTTTTAACGTCGTCATAGTCGTGATCAGTTCCTGCGCCATTCGGTAAGAAGCAATTTTTAAAGCCGTTGGTATTGTATCATTCGTAGATTGGGACATGTTGACATGCGTATTTGGAGAACAGAAATCATAATCTCCTTTCTCCCGTCCCAATTTTTCCAAGGCAATATTGGCCAAAACTTCATTCATATTCATATTAATGGAAGTACCTGCTCCACCCTGAATAGAATCAACGACAAATTGATCTGCATACTTCCCGTCAATTACTTCATCAGCGGCGCTTACAATGGCCTCACCAATCTTTTCCGGCAACATGCTTGTACACATATTAGCGAGTGCCGCCGCTTTTTTCACCTCGGCAAGCGCCAGAATCAACTCTTTATGAATGGGGATTTCGGTGATAGGAAAATTTTCAAGAGCACGTAAGGTTTGTGCTCCATAATAAACATCTTGAGAAACAGCTTTTTGACCTAAAGAATCTTTTTCAATTCTAAAATATGTTCTTTCCACTATATGCACTTCCTGTATAAATACTAATCTATTATTTTTATTACATTTTCAAAGACGAATTATCCCTACTCCATCCTCTATGTCCATATTTGTTCCGTATGGTTGGCTCAATTTCTGCAAGTTTTTTAAAATACGATTACTATTCTCATCCGAAAGTGCTGGCCAGCCTCTCTTATACCTTGGCAGGCCAAACCCAAGTTCTATTGGATGAAGACGAATACCCGTTATATTCTTCCCCTTCATATCCCATTCTGCAATAACAGATTCCCATACATAAGGATTAACCCCCAGACCTTTTGTATTATTATCGCTTCTTTGGTCAAGAGCATCAGCTACATTATGTTGATGGCTTAAATGATATTTTTCATAAAAATCCGCTGGAAGAGCTGATACTGCCTCATTATGAAAAATGAAATTCCCCAAGCTATAAAAAATAGGTTTCTCCCGGTATAGCTCAATTCCTCGCAATATATGTGGACCATGACCAATAACAGCGTCTGCGCCACTATCAATGCAATTCCTTGCTGCCATCTCTAAAAACTGCGCGGGCAATGCTTTATTTTCCTCTTTCATTTCATGTGAATGAATACTAACAATCACAACATCAGCCTGTCGACGTGCCTCAAGTATAGCGTTTTCTAATCGCTTCATATCAGATGGAAGAGGTTCCGTTTCTTTTCGTCGTGTTTCCCCTGTTTTAAAACGTAACGGACCAAACGAAAATTCATCTTCCTTCTCAACCTCAAACCCTTCTTTAACCGCCAAATTATGATCGGCATTGATGAACGTGCTATCCGCAATTTCTTGAAGTTGTTTCATCTCTGGTTTAGTAACAAAGTGTGTCGTGCTATATCGCAATGGATTAACTCCAGGTCTTCCAATCATATCAGGCCGCTGTTCTCCTGCCCGCCATGATTCGTGGAAGGTAGAAGTTGCACTAATTAAAGCAACTCTGCCAGAAAGGGTTTCAAGATATGCTGGTGAGCTGGCTTCTGCCAGATTTTCTCCGACCCCACCATGAACGAAGCCATGTTCATTTAAATACCTTTTGGTTGCCAACAAACCACCATGTGAATAATCCATCGTATGGTTATTTGCCCATGCATATAAATTAAACCCATATGCCTTCAAATCATGTAATACATCCGGCGATGCCATTGCCCAAGTTCCACCGCTTACAGCTGACGGATAACCTTCCATATGATGCGTTGTTATCTCAAGGTTTGTGAAACGCACATCTGCATGTTGCAGCAATCGAGAAATTCCTTGGAAAGAAAGCCCCGAATGCGAAGGTAACTTTCGAGTAATAAAGCTATCGCCAGTTGCTACAATCGTCATTTTTTCTTTTTCCAACACCATACACCTCTTTTCTTTTTCATAAACGCCCATGTATAAGAGCGGACAGAGGGTATCTATTTTCTGTATCCCTTTCCCTACAGTGGGCGTTTCCTGCGCGAATGTTAATCAATCGCCCTTGAACCTTCAATCAACCGGTTTAATCCATTGACCCTGGTGTTCATGAACAATTTCGCCATTTTTCATAACAGTTTTGCCGCGAACGATCGTCGCTAGCGGTTTCCCAAATCCCTGGAAACCATCAAACGCGGTAACTTTACTTTTACTATGCAAATGCTCTCTTTTTATTTCAAACGGCTGCTTAAGATCGACAATCGTTATATCGGCGTCTGAACCAATTTGAAGCGAACCCTTCTTTGGATAAATATCAAATTGTTTAGCAGGGTTCGTAGACAACAATGCTACCATTTGTTGAAGCGTAATTTTCCCTTCATTTACGGCATTTAGCATTAGCGGAACCGTCGTTTCCACCCCGCACATACCAGCCGGAATCGACCACAAATCACCATCTTTTTCTTCTTCTGTATGTGGTGCATGATCAGAGCAAACAATCGAAATAGTACCATCTTGAATGCGTTCCCAAAGTTTATCCTGGTCTGTTTTATACTTCACAGGCGGATAAACCTTCATCATCGGCCCAATAGCTTGATAGTCATCAGCATTCAAAAAGAGAAAATGGGGACAGGTCTCAGACGTAATATTTTCTCCCTTTTCCTGTGCGTCTTTAACCGCATCCACTCCCTTCTCAGATGTAATATGAAGTATATGCAATCGTGCTCCTGTATCTTTAGCAAAAGCAATTCCAGTTTGGATGGTGGTCAATTCAGCAAGGTCCGGTCTTCCCTCAACAAGTGCCTCATAATCTTTGCGCCCATCGTTTTGAACTTCATTGGTCAACTGATGAATTAATTCATTATTTTCTGCATGGATAGCCAAAACTTTGCCTGTTTTTGCAACCTCTCTAAATAGTTTATAAACCTCACCATCATCAAGCGGAGGAATAATGTCTTTCATGTCAGGACTATAATTATAAACCAATTCGTACGTATCCCGTTTGATAGCATACCCCCAGAAAAATTTAAATCCGATGACACCCGATTCATAAAGGGGCTGAATGCTATCTAAATTTAAGTCTCCTAAACAAATTCCCCAAACGCCAAAATCTACGTTTGCTTTTTTTGAAAGATTTTGAACTTGATTCTCCAAGTTTTCCACATTATTGATAGGGGGATTCGTATTAGGCATCTCAAATACGAGCGTGATGCCACCAGCAGCTGCTGCTAACGTAGAGTGGTGAAAGTCCTCCTTATGCGTTGATCCCGGATCCCTCGAATGAATATGCGTGTCCATTAATCCAGGCAATACATAACATCCGGCAGCATCCGTCGTTTCATCAGCCTCCCCAGGTAATTCCTCAGACGTAATTGCGGCAATTTTTCCATCCTTGATATAAATAGTACCATCGTAACATTCATCTGAAGTTGTAATTTTCCCATTTTTTATAATATGATCCCACTCTGCCATTCCTAATACCCTCTTTCTTTTTATTAGATATAATCCTCTTCCCATTGATTTGTAACAATCACTCCGCCAATAAGCTCACCGAGACTATTTAGTTGATGTTCTTCCATATAGGTTTGAATGCCCTCTATAATATCGATCATTGCTGTTGGGGATACGAAATTTGCTGTTCCTACTTGCACTGCTGATGCGCCAGCCAGCATCATTTCAATCGCATCTTCAGACGTCATGACACCGCCGCATCCGATAATGGGAAGCCGGGATACTTCACGAACCTGATATATTTGCCTGACAATGATCGGTTTAATCGCAGGTCCCGATAATCCACCCATAATATTTCCGATTTTGGGGCGACGGGTATGAATATCAATTGCCATTGCCAAAGGTGTATTTGCAACAACCAAGGAATTTGCTCCAGCACTTTCTGCAGCTAAAGCAATCGATTGAATATCCGTAACATTTGGCGTCAGTTTTACAAGCAGTGGTTTATCTGTTACCTCTCTCACCCTATCAACCAATTGATAGGTAACCTCATCACTCATTCCAAATGCCTGACCATTATTTTTTAAATTAGGACACGATATATTTAATTCAAGCGCGGCCACGCTTGGAATCGATGCAATAATGCTGGACATTTCAGCAAATTCACCAATGGACTCGGCAGAAATACTGGATATTAATGGTGCACTGTATTGTTCGTAATACGGAATTGTTTCTTCTAAATAGTAATTTAGCCCCTTGCTTTGAATACCAATCGAATTAATCATTCCACCCTTGGTTTCACATGCCCGAGGGTTTCTGTTACCCCTTTGCGGGTATTTTGTTATACTTTTAGGTATAAGTGCACCAAGGAGATTAAAATCAATAACTGTGTCCATCCCTTCGCCGAAAGCTCCCGAAGCAGGCATAACAGGATTTGCTATTTTCACTCCGCCAATATCTACTTCCATCTTCAACTCCTTTTTCATCATTGGAAAACCACCTCCTCAAGCGGAAAAACAGGGCCATCTTCACAAGATCTAACGGTATGTATCACGCCTTGCCTTTTCACGTCACACACACACGAGTAGCAAACCCCCATCCCGCATGCCATGTATTCCTCTAACGCAACCTGGCTGGTGATTCCATTTGCTTTTGTCATTTTCTGCAAGAGCATAGACAACCGTTTTGATCCACAGGTGTATGCTGCATCGATATGATGCGTCTCTATCAAGTCATGCATTATTTCACGCACATTTTCGACATCACTTGTTCCATCTTCCTCTGTGACACAATAAACGTTTTTACAATATTTCTCCATTGTCTTCGTGGCTAATAAGTCATCCTGCTTTCTTGCACTTAAAATCGCATATATGTCAATATTCATTTGAGCCGCTTTTTGAGAAAGCGCTGCAAGTGTGGCAATGCCTACACCCCTCGCTAAAAGCAACATCTTTTTGCAATCTTTTTTTATCGAGAAAGGAACCCCTGCCGGCCCGAGTATGTTGACTTTTTCGCCTGGCTGATACGTTGTTAACTGCTTCGTCCCAGCCCCTTCAACCTTATAAAGAAACTCTAACGCGTCATCATTGATCAAGTAAATGCTAAATGGCCTTCTTAGTAAAGGATAATACGTCTGATGAACAGTAGATTTTATATTAAAGAATTGACCCGGTTCTATGTCTTCCTCAATGATGGACGAATCTAATATCATATGCCAATAACGGCTGCTTACTTGTCGATTCGATAATACGGTTAAATTATAGTCCTTCATGCTATACCTCCACTATTTTGGAATTGCGTTTCGATTCGCTGACAGTGCCCATTTTAATACTTCTTTTTCCAATACATCACAAGCGATTCCAATGGCATCAAGCGAGGAAAATTCATCTTTGTGATGACTTAAACCATTCCGACAAGGAATAAAAATCAATCCTGTTGGACAAATCCTCGCCATATTCATCGCGTCATGGCCTGCCCCACTCGCCATTTCCCGATAGGAAACACTCAATTGTTCACATGTCTGCAAAATAGAAGAAGTAACATGTTGTTTTAATATGACGGGCTCATCGTTCGTCAATAATTCAGAATGTACCGAGAGCCCTCTTTTACGTTCTACATTTTTAATGGCATCCTTTACATATTTCATCACCTTTTGCTTGGATTCCATGTCAACGCTCCGTATATCAATTTTCATCTCCGCTGTATCCGGAACAACATTCATGGCACCGGGGGCAATGGTACAGTCTCCTACTGTAGCAACTGTTCCATTGTCCGCCTCCGCTTTCGCCGCTCTTTCCACAGCCAAGCCAATTTCGGAAGCGCCCAAAAACGCATCGTTTCGAAAATCCATAGGTGTAGTACCGGAATGTGACGCTTTTCCTTTGACTGTCACCTTTAAACGGGTTGGTGCTGCAATTCCTGTTACAACCCCAATATCCAATTGTTCCCTCTCTAATACAGGCCCTTGCTCAATATGAACTTCAAAAAATGCTTTAATCGTTTCATTTTTTCTAGATGCTTCTTCCACTTGACTTAAATTTAACCCCGCATGAAAAAAGGCATCTTCTAAATTTATGCCGTTTTTATCCTTTAAGTTTTCAACGTTACGGGGTTTAAAATTTCCAGCCATACTCTTACTTCCAATTGTAGCCAAACCAAACCTTGATGACTCTTCAGCAGCAAAACTAATGATCTCAATTGGATGATTGGTTTGTATTTGTTGCTCATTTAGACGACGGATTAATTCAATTGCAGCAACAACACCAACCGTCCCGTCATATTTTCCGCCATTGATAACAGTATCAAGATGTGAACCAGTCAAAACAGGGGGTAATGTTGGATTTACTCCTTCTCTTCGTGCAATCATATTTCCAGCATGATCCATTCGCACACGTAAATTTTCACTTTCACATAGTTCTTTAAAAAGTTCTTTCGCTTTACGTTCGCTCTTTGTATATGCCAACCGATTCATGCCATCTTCTGAGTAACCTATCTTGTTGAATTGATGTAGCGTTTGTTCAATCCGACGAATACTCATCGTGCATATCCCCCCAAAAATTACATATTCTTTTTATTGTTATACTTCATTTCTTACCTCCATTATATGAAAACGTTTTTAAAATTTCTTTGTCTTTTAGTACATGTTTTTTTTGATTTTATTGTCCGTAACAACAACTCTATATCGACAATTCATTTATTTTCAATCCTAGATACAACATCATTTTTCCGTCTGTATCATGCAATGAATATCCCGTTATAGAGGCGATTTTCTGAATTCTGTATTTTAGTGTATTCACGTGAATATATAGCGAACGAGACGTTTCTTTCAGGTTTTCATTATGTTTAAAATAAGCTTTCAATGTTTCCATGAGCTTTAAATGATGGGATTCATCGTATTTGATTAGTCTATCTACTGTTTTATTGAAAAAGTCGGTTAGCTCTTTACTTCCAATCAGCTCTCCAAGCAGTCGGTAAACACCTAAATCGTCATAGAAAGCAATCGTTACAGGGGTTATTAAATAACTTCCTAATTTCAGTGCGTGCTCTGCTTGAATAAAACTTTTACGTAATCCTGTTATTCCCGTGTGTGTTTGTCCAATACCCATATTAGCTACAAATCGCCGTTCCACATAAGCATCCAAATAATTACATAAGACGTTGCATTGATCCTTCCACTCGTTATCATTAACGGGAAAAATCACACATACATAGTCACGAATATTACCTATGATGGCATCAGGCCATTTTTGCCGAATAATATAGTCCACCCGGCTAATTTTTGTCGCATCTACTTCTTTGTTTCCTGTTTTCAATAGAATACAGGTGTACAATTTTTCATTATCAAATTGATATTTTTTCCCCTTTTCTATGATGTCCTGGAAGTTCATGGCGTTATTGAAAAGCAATTCCTGAATGAAGTCATTTTTATATTGTTGTTCCACATCATGTTTTACTTTAAGCCTTAAAAACTCAAGAGATAAAAACACAGACGCTTGTTCCAATATCGATAGATATAATTGTAGGTTTTCAGTTTGATATCCCCAGCTTGTGACGTAACCATACATCACGCCATCTAACAAGATGGGTGCAACAATACATGACACTTCTTTCCCATTACGCTGACGCTTTAAGCGAATAGGATGTTTGATTAGCTCCAGTTCTCTCGTTTCTTCTTCCATTATAGGCATTATCTCGAAATGTGGATTTGGAAGTTTTATAAAAGGTAACCAGCTTTCTATCGTAACCACACTTCTAGTAAGAAATTCTAATGCCTTAATAAAATCAGTGACTTTCCCACCATTTATGGAAACTTCTCGCAGAATCTTGTTCGCTTGTTCCATATCATCCTGAAGTAATGCTTTATCGTTAAAAATAGCACTCATAACGGGAGATAATATATCCAGATAACTAATCTTTTCAGGTATTTCTATGATTGGAAGACCATACTTCTCCGCTTCTTCCAATATAAATGCAGGAATTTCACCTAAAAAATGATATGGTTTGATTGCTAAAGCAGAGGTATTAACAGCAGAGAGTTGCTGGATAAACCGCCGTTGTTCAAATGGCTCATGTTTAGCAAAAAAACTGGTGATCAAGAGTTCTTTCCCCTTCAACCAGCGTGTGATATCAGGCACTTCCATAATCGTTACATTATCAATTGTCTTCGATAAACCTTCTTTCCCTGTTAAAATACGGCATTCTTTTAAACCACCTATTTTCATTGCACTTTCTAATGTTATTCCCATCTATTTCACCCCATTTTTATATACTTGGTTTTAAAGAACAAAGGCGCAAGCGCCCGGTTAGCGGCGTATATGCTGGACTGAGCCGTAGGAGATAAAGGAAACACGGTGAGCTGGAAGCGAACCGATGTTGACTTATCGTACGAAGGTGAAGGAAGCATACTAGCCGCTGGGCGCTGGAGCCGGACGTGGCCTACCCTGACATGAGTAGAATAGAGCCAGGATTTTTATACTTTCT
The DNA here is from genome assembly GCA_014642895.1 of Lentibacillus populi. GTDB lineage: Bacteria > Bacillota > Bacilli > Bacillales > Amphibacillaceae > Lentibacillus_C > Lentibacillus_C populi. The sequence goes on along the minus strand of BMJD01000003.1, from coordinate 32,301 downwards.
TACCTTTTGAAGAAAGACGTTGTGTTATCCTAACGGTTTCATTTATGGTGAATGAAACCGTTGACAACAGATGATAAAGTAATAAGCATATCATATCGTATTATGTTTCTATAGACAATATTTCGACTTTTATTTTGTTTCTATCGACAATACTATTACGCATGATTTATGGTAAAATCAGTTTATCTTTTTACAGGTTCAAGAAAATTGGAAGCCCTTTCTATATTCTAAAAGATGGTAATCTAATGTTTTATTCCATAACTATAATCAGTAATAGGGTGCACCATTTTTATTCGAAAGGCGTTGGGGGAGGATGAATTACACATATTTATTTTTCATGAAATGATAGAGAAGGAACTCGTTCGGTAAATGTGTAGGAGCTCCCTCTGGTTCAGAATATAATTCAAAAGAGGAGGATTTTTATGTCGCTAGTGATGGAATCGCAAGAAACGCAAGATGTGCAGCCGGAATCTAAAAAGTACCAATGGCAGACGTTATGGGCATCTGGTGTCGGGTACATGCTTGATGGTTTGGATCTGATGGTTTTGTCTTTCACACTTCCGCTTATTATTGCCGGCCTATCTTTGAGTACGGTAGAGGGAGGAGCACTATCGACCATTACCATGCTTGGAGCGGTTGTTGGCGGGATTATTTTTGGTATATTAGCTGATATATATGGTAGAGTCAGAGTTTTTTCATGGACAGTTCTCATTTTTTCTATATTCACCGGTCTTTGTGCGCTGGCAGTTGGTTTTTGGGACTTTGCTGCCTATCGTTTTTTAGCGGGACTTGGTTTAGGAGGGGAATTCGGCATAGGCATGACTCTTGTTACCGAAACCTGGCCTAAGAAAAAACGATCTCGTGCAACTTCAGGTGTGGCAGTAGGGTATCAGGTAGGGATTATACTTGCGTCATTAGCTACGGCAATTATTGCTCCCTATTTTGGTTGGCGCGGCGTTTTTCTATTCGGGGTACTACCGGCAATATTTGCCTTCTGGGTCCGAAAAGGAATGAAGGAACCCGAATTGTGGAAGCAAAGTAAAGCAAAAAGAAAAGATACAGGCAATAAAGTACCCATAAAACAAATTTTCGATTCCCCTAAAAAAGTGAGTATCACAATTGGGCTTATCATTATTTGCGGCGTCCAAAACTTTGGCTTTTATGGGGTCATGACCTGGGTTCCAACTGCACTAGCGCAAGAGGTTGGTTTTTCGTTTAGCGGTACGACTATTTGGACAGTTGTAACCACCATTGGTATGGTTCTTGGTATATTGGTGTTCGGTGTTCTTGCTGATAAATTAGGACGCAAGCCCTCATTTATCCTATTTCAAGTTTGTAGTGCTCTTGGTATTTGGATTTACTTTCAATTTTCCGTTCCATTATTATTAATTCTGTTTGGTGCGCTGCTGGGGTTTCTTGTAAATGGTATGATGGGCGGTTATGGTGCGGTCATATCAGAGCATTATACAACAGAGGTTCGGTCTACAGCCCAAAACTTCGTATGGAATGTTGGACGTGCTTTAGGCGGACTTGGACCATTAGCCATTGGTGCCATGGCAATGCATGGTACCATAAGTTCCGCTTTAGGTTTGATTTCCGGGGTCTATATCATTGCTGCACTAGCCATGTTATTTTTAGTACCGGAAACGAAAGGTAAGGAAATAAGCTAAACAAGTTTATTTACCTTTATTTTTGCAATGTATTACAATGAAGTAAGCGCATAAAATCATATAACTTATTTAATATGCGTTATTCTTTTTATATGCCAGGCAGATGTATTTTGATGTAAATGTAAAATCACGAAGGCCTGTCTCCCCAAGTTTCTATCTCAAAGCCGTGAAAGCGGGAATGAGCTGGATGCCTGGGATAGACGAATATGTGCTTTCTCAAGGTAGTGAAATGAGAGCAAACTATACGTTACTTAAGGGGACATGAAAATGTTCCCTTAAGTATGAAGATACAGTTTACCAATGTATAAAGTAAGCTATAGAGGATACGAAAAATTACAGAGGGAGAAAGAGAATGACTTTATTTCTATCCGAGAAGAGCGTTGTATCATTATTACCAATGAAAAAGGCCATTGAAGCTGTAAAATATGGACTTATGGAGCTTGGCCTTAATCGAGCACAAAATCAGCCAAGAGCCCGTGTGGCAATTGAAAATACCACACTTAACACCATGTCAGCCTCCATACCTGAAGCAAATATTATGGGAGTTAAAAATTATACATTTACGACAATGGCTAAAGATCCCATTGCATATTTCCTCCTTTTTTCAGGTGAGGGAGATCTGCTATGCTTGATGGAAGCAGATGAATTAGGAAGAATTCGTACGGGTGCTGTAACTGGTTTGGCTACGGATTATTTAGCAGTTCCACATTCCAAGGTGGCCGCGTTACTTGGGACAGGCTTTCAAGCTGAAACGCAACTAAAAGCGATCTGCGAGGTAAGAGATTTAGATCGCGTCTATGTCTGGAGCCGTCATCCAAAATCAGTTAACGATTTCTGCCACAGACTCCAACCCCAGGTTAGTGCAGAATTAAAACCAGCAGAAAATATTGAACGTGCAGTAAAAGATGCAGATATTATTACAACGGCAACAAGTGCACCCCAACCTATTTTATCAGGAGATTTAATAAACAAAGGCGTGCATCTGAATGCAATAGGAAATAACAGAGTATATGAGCGTGAAATCGACGGTGAAGCCGTGAATCGAGCGGATCTCATTATAACAGATTCAATCGAACAGTCGAAAATGGAATCTGGTGATTTGGTTATTGCCAATAAAGAAGGCATTGCTGTATGGAATCGCGTGAGTGAACTGACAGATTTAATCGTTGGAAAATCCATTCAACGAACTTCCGCTAATCAAATCACGATGTTTAAATCAAACGGCCTAGCCATAGAGGATGTCGCTGCAGCTTATTTTGTGTATAAAGAAGCTTTGCGGCTAAATATCGGGATCGACGTGGATATATAATAAATGGAATGGTTCATGATTATGTATAAGAATTCGCTTTCATCCCAGTTTTTTTGAACACGAACAAAAAAGACTTTTATTACCATATTTTTACAATAATCCGATCTTCTCCCTCAGTTAGAGTAAGCCTTTCCTTAAACCACTTAATAAAAATTTAATATACTGCTACAGGGATTCCTTACCTCCTAGCAAAGGGTGTGCACACACTAACACACAAAAAAACGGAAAGGAGGTGTAATTTCCCTTCTTTCCGTTTTGCATTCTTCTATACTGGTATTCAATTGTACATCAATATAGAAGAAAATAAAGGAATTCAAGAAGTTCTGTCGAATGTTATTGGGTAGATAACTCAATACCCATTGAGGTGGACAAAATGAAAAATATTTTCCAAAAGGATAATCTGATCCCGAAATTCAAGCCGTCAAATCAGCCATGAAAGATACAAAAGATCTTAGGATGTTCAAACGGTATCAATCCATTTTATGCATTTGAAAGGTAAACTTATTCCAGATTCCGCGCGGGTACATTGTCCACAAGATTTTTCTGTGTTAGATGACAATATCCTTCCTTATTAGGTGTGAAATAATTTTGGGTTGTGGGGGTGGGCGCGGAATATGGATAGTAAATATTGATCCAGGTTTAACAGAAAAAATAAAAGAACCTTAACCTATCTTTAGATACGATAGCAAGGCCCTATTTTTAATATCAAAAGAATATATCCAATTATTTGATACAGCTATATTTTTCTAGCTAGTAATAAGTTCAACTAAATGTTTGTACCTTTTTATGTGAACCAATTTCATTGCCAATTCTAACACCTTCTGCAATCGCTTCATACATTGAACGAGGGGCGACACAATCCCCAATAGTATGAACGGGAATCTGAGTTTGTAAAGAATCTGCTATTTCGAATCTCGATGTTCGATAGCCAGCAAAAACACATATATCAAATTCGGAAATATAGCGGAATTCGTTTGACCAAACATCTTGGAGGACAATCTCCCCATTCTCGGTCCCAATTAGGCGTTGATTGGGTGTGCACAAAATATTGTACTCTCTTAATCGTTTATACATGCTAGGCTTATTCGTATTATCCACATCGTCAAGGACTGTCTCCCCAAGTGTCGAAAGTTCTACATGGTTAGCCCCCGCTTTTTTGACAATATTGGAGGTGTAACACCCACGCATGCCACTAGGATCATAAACAAAAACATCTTTATCAGTAAAAAAAGTGGGATTCGCATCTAATACTTCAACATCCGTAATGGACGGTACAGCAATTCCTGCCGCTTCACGGGGGACGATTGTTCGTGCACCAGTAGCTACTATGATACAGTCCGGGTGCATTTTCATGAAAATATCTTGAGTTGCTTCCACATTACAATAAACATTTACACCCAAGCGATGTAATTCAGATATCAGCCATTCCATGTGCAACCCAAAATGACCGCGATCAGGCTGTAACGCACCATATGCCGCCTGGCCTCCGAGCTTTGCTTCTGCCTCAAACAAGATGACCTCATGCCCTCGTTCCGCTGCAACCCGAGCTGCTTCCATTCCGGCTGGTCCACCACCTACAACAACGACACGCTGAAAGTACACCATTTCCGCATAGTCATGAAGATGATCATTGGCAACGCCTGGGTTGACTGTGCAACCGAGTGACAATCCTGCCGCGGTTCTTCCAATGCAGCCTTGATTCGTACCGATACATGGCCGAATTTGCTTATCTTTCCCTTCATAAGATAGAACAGGCATATTCGGATCTGCAATAATGGCCCTAGTCATTGCAACGAGATCACAATCCCCCTCTGTTAGTGACTGTTCTGCATGTATTGGTTTAACAATCCTTCCGGCTGCAAGAACAGGCACAGAAAGGTGGGGCCTCATTTTCTTAGCTAAATGATTGAAGCACCGCACCGGATAGGAATCAGGTGGGATTGTTTTATCTTGGGCACCCAAAATCGCTCCAGTTCCACCACTTATATTAAAAAGGTCAATACAATTGATAGCATCTAATCGTTGAGCAATTTCGAACATATCTTCTTGATCCAGACCTAGCACATCTGTCATCGGATCACCTGACATACGAAAACTAATGATAAAATTATCAGAAACGACTTTGCGGATAGCCTTTACAACTTCAACTGAAAATCGCATACGCCCGATAATATCCCTACCATACTCATCGTCACGTTGATTAAGGACTGGGCTCATGCAAAAAGAATAGAAAAGGTAAAAGCATTTCGCACGTATATTACGAACAACTGGGAGCGAATTTTCGACTGGCGAGAAGTAGTAGAAAATCCACCGAAGGACGCAGAAGCTTGGGAGCGATGGAATCCAATCAACGGCACATTTCTTTCCACATGAAAAAGAGAGGCATGCATTGGAGTTCAGAAGGAGGAGAAGCCATGGTTAAAGTGAAAACAAGGAATCCTAAACGAAACATTGCGGAACGTGTATGTAAAACATCAACACAGAAGTGCTAGAAAGCAACGAGAAGTGAAAAGGATGTACGTAATCCAACCCGTCCATTAGTGGGGGTTAAACAGGGCGCTATAGGCCTATATACGGCTCATTCTACAGCCATGGGTCATTTAGTTAAAAGCTTTAAATAAATAATACCCTGATTTTGTGGTAACGTTCTTGGGTTGTAGAACGTTACCACAAAATCAGGGCCAGCAAGCGACAGCGCGGTAGCCGAACAAAGTGTACAAAATGATGATGCCTGGAATATTGGTATGAAAGCAACGTCGAGAAAAGCTTGACACATGCTCGATCTGCAACATTTTTTGCAAATCTCATTTCATGCGTTACAATAACTATTGATCTTCCTTCCTTAGCCAAATCCTTAATAACATGCAATACCTCTCCTACTAGTTTAGGATCAAGGGCAGATGTTGGCCCGTCAAATAAAATGAGTTTTGGGTTCATTCCTAACGCCCTAGAAAATTGCAATCCGTTGTTGCTGTCCACCTGATAAAACTCCTGGGTGGGGATTGTTTTTATCGAGTAAACCGACTTTTTCCAGTAATGCCTCTCCTTCCTTTATCGCTCATAACGGAATAAAACCATTTGTGCTAGAGTGAGAACAACAGTAACACATTCGGCAAATTCAATAATCGAGATTAAACTTAGATACTGTTATTAGCCATCATAATCAGACTACGTATAAAACGATAAGCTTCTAAGATTGTTCCGGCCCTATATTCAATTGATAAAGGATCTTTCCTTTTTACGATAGGCAGAATCTCAGCTGCATCAGCCAAGCCAGAATGTAAAAATGACATTTCCACAAGAATTGGGCCATCCAAAGTAAAGGGTTCAATACTATTTTTTTCATTCAAACTTGCGCTGGTTTCCATTTTAATTAATTGATACACTAGCTCTTGGCTCTTATTTACAGCAGTTGTTCTATTTATTGTTTCTTTTACAACTGTTGTATGAATGTTTGGAATCAATTCAGCAGCTTCTTCGCTTAATCGATTACATCCACTAACCATGACAACGGGTACCCCAAAATAACCAGCTACTGCAGCATTCAAACCAAATTCTCCGTACGCTTTCCCGTTAATTTTTATATTTCGAACAACACGCCCATTGAATGTATGATTTAAGATACCATCTGAACCCATTCTGGTATGATAACCAATGAATATAGCAGCATCATATGTTTCGTCTAATCCTTCAACCATTGCAAACTTTTTTGGTGCACCACTAATCAACTCAGCTTTTGAATGTAGATGTTCCAGCAAAATATTTCTCATTGTTCCGTGGGAGTCATTGACTACTATGCTTGTAGCTCCGGCTTCTAAAGCTCCTTCAATACATGCATTCACTTCTTTGGTCATATACATTCTGGCTCGATCATGCTCCCTTCCATCCCGAGCAGTATGTTCGCTATGTACTACTCCTGAGACCCCTTCAATATCTGCAGAAATATATATTTTCAGCTTACTCCCTCCTTAATAATGTATGAATAGCACATATTATTTAATAGATATTTTTGAATCAGTGCTTGTCATTTTACTGTATCCTTCCAAGAACTTTTCGCCATCAAGTGAAATGGTAGAACCGGCTCTTCCTTGCCTTACCATAATTAAGCCCAACTCTTGAAGAATCTCTAACCTCATACGCAATTGTTGCTCCGATAGGGCTAATCCCATCTTTTCCAATTTACCTTTCAAAACTTTCCTCCCGAAGGACACACGCTGTTGCTTATCTCCGTAAAATGACCTAAGTATCGCTATACTTTCATCGAGATATCCGTGCATTTCTATTTTATCTATCACACTTTGAATCTCGTCAGCAGTTGCAAACAAGTTAAAATTTTCCTGTCCTACGTTGGAACGCAAAAAGATCGGAAGGTATGCACTATCAATATAATTACCGTTCAATGACACCATATATGTAATTAAGTTATAAAGTTCCCTTACGTTGCCTTTCCAATTATAACTTCTGAAAAACGCCAATACCTCATCCGCAATTTCAATATCCACTTTTTTGATTCTTTGTTTTATATTGTTAATTAAATAAGGTAAATCATCCATTCGCTCCGATAGTGAAGGAATATGAAGATCATAATCTGAAATTAAATGGTAAAAATCATCATTTAAATCTTCACTTTTAAATAGATCTTCACAGGAAACACTGCTGGTAAAAATAACACGACAATCAACTTTTATTTCACCGCCGTCTGTTGAACGGACAAAATATCCATTTTTCAACGAATGAAGGATTCTTTCTTTGACAGATGGATGCAAGCAATCAATTTTTTCAATACATAAAGTACCATTTTTAGCGATTTCAAATAAACCAAATGATATAGACCCTTCTGTCATGGAACCAAACAGCACTTTCTCAGCAACATTAAAATCAATTGACGAACAATCAATCGATATAAATGGCTGATCCCTAAAAATGGATTCATTATGGATTGCTTGGGCAAACATACTTTTTCCAGTCCCAGGCTTTCCTTCAATGTAAATATATTTTACACTAATATCTCTTGCGTACACCTTAGCACATCGAATAGCTTCTTTCATAGAACTGCTGACAGAAATGATATCCTCAAAACTATATTGTGCAATATTTCGGATATCCTTTCCTCCATGCATACTGTATTGCTCATATCCAGCCAATGATACACATGATTTGAAATAACGTTTGGATACATGCGCTTTCGAAAAATTGAGTTGCAATAAATCAATTATCTCTCCAAATGTACTAATGTCCAAAAGTCTCGGACCGATATCAATCACATTTGTCAATCCATTGGGTAGAAGATGTTTTTCTCCTGGAGTCACTATATAGTCTATTTTTTCAGGCAAACTCACTTCTGGTGTATATGCAATATATTCGTGCTCAAATATAATTTCCCTTAACGATTCAACTGTTTCACGCGCATTTAATGTATTATCGTTTACCACCAAAATTTTTTTACCAGGTGGAAGTTTTAATAATTTATGAGTATTTGTATAATTAATATCTCGTTTTGCCACAATGCACGTGCAATCATGTGGAATAAACCGTTCAACTAGACCCTTGATACGATTATTTGAAATAACAACTACATCTCCATGGTCGACTGTATTCTTTTGAAGATCCTTTACTGTTACGCAATGAATAGTAATTTTATCTCCTAAAACTTCTTTAACTTGGTTGGTAATAGTAGCTAGATATTCCTCTTGAATTGCAATGATTATTAATTTTCTTTCTAACATTCTATATTACTCCCTAGTAGACTATTTTAATTTATTCATTTATCAAATGGCATGCCGCATAATGTCCCACGCCTATCTTTGTAAACTCAGGTACACTTTTCTTACATATCTCCATTGCAAAAGGGCACCTTGTATGAAAAGTGCATCCATTAGGAGGGTTCGCCGGGCTCGGTATATCCCCTTTAAGAACGATACGCTCCCTTTTTAATTTTGGGTTAGGAATGGGAACTGCGGATAACAACGATTTTGTATATGGATGCTGAGGATTTTTATAAAGTTCTGTTTTATCAGCAATCTCCACAATTTTTCCTAAATACATAACCCCTACACGATCACTGATATGTTCAACTACGCTTAAATCGTGAGCGATAAATAAATACGTTAAATCAAATTCCTTTTGAAGTCGCTTTAATAAATTTAAAATCTGTGCTTGGATCGACACATCCAATGCTGAAACAGGTTCATCGGCAATAATCAATTTTGGATTAACTGCTAACGCTCGTGCAATGCCAATACGCTGGCGCTGACCACCACTAAATTCATGTGGATAGCGTTCAGCGTGATAAGAATTCAATCCAACTACCTCCAATAATTCCTTGACACGGCTCAAGCTCTTTTTTTTATCGTATCCATGAATGATTAAGGGTTCGTTAATAATATTTTTCACTTTCATTCTTGGATTCAATGAAGCATATGGATCCTGAAAAATCATTTGAAAATCTTTTCTTATCCGACGCAACTGCTCCTCATTCAACTCGGATAACTTATTGTTTTCAAAGTATATTTCACCGTCAGATGGCTCAAGCAACCGTGTTAACAATCTACCAGTGGTAGACTTTCCGCACCCACTTTCTCCAACTAAACCGAATGTTTCTCCTTTTTTAATAGAAAACGATACATCGTCAACGGCCTTGACAAATGATTTCTTCGTTCCCAATATACCTTTTTTCACCGGAAAATATTTTTTTAATTGTTTTATCTCTACCAATGGAGTGGTCATAATTCAACCTCCACTTGTTTATTTTGAAATAAAAGACACCTAACCAAGTGGTCATTTTCAGTTTCGATTAAATTTGGATCGATTTCCCAGCATTTTTCCATAGCGAATTTACAGCGCGGTGCAAACTTGCACCCATTTGGCATATTATATGGTGTAGGAACATTCCCGGGTATAGAATCTAATTCTTCAGCATTTTCACCTAATTTCGGTACAGAACCTATTAATCCTTTTGTATAGGGATGTTTCGGATCCTCAAACAAAGTAATAACATCGGTTTCCTCGACTACCTTTCCCGCATACATGACAACTACTCTATCACACATTTCTGCAACAACACCTAAGTCGTGAGTGATGAGCATAATTGCTGTTTCGCTTGTCTCCCTTAATTCTTGCATAAGCTCGAGAATTTGGGCTTGTATGGTTACATCAAGGGCAGTAGTTGGTTCATCGGCAATCAATAACTTTGGACTACAAGCCATAGCCATAGCGATCATGACTCGTTGTCGCATCCCGCCAGATAATTGATAAGGAAATTCATTCATCAGCTGTTTAGCTCGTGGAAGTCCAACAAGCTCTAACATCCTAATTGCATGTTTATGTGCTCTTTTTTTGTCGTATTTTAGGTGCAAGCGTATCGCCTCTTCCAATTGCTTTCCTATTTTATATACTGGATTTAAAGAGGTCATCGGCTCTTGAAAAATCATGGCTATATCATTTCCACGTATACCTCGCATTTCCTTTTCGCTAATTTCCAATATATTTTTATTCTCAAATTCAATGGATCCGCCTACTACCTGACCAGGGGTATCTTGTAACAATCGCATGATAGATAGAGAGGTTACACTTTTCCCACAGCCTGATTCACCAACAATTCCAACAGTTTCCCCTTTGTTAACGGTAATTGTCACACCATCAACTGCTATAACTACACCATCATCCCCGAAAAAATGCGTTTTTAAATCTGTGATTTTGAGTAACGGTTCGGTCATTAATATTCTCCTTTCTACTCGTAAATAAGGCAAGTCTAATTTTCACCTACATCTTCATTCCTTTATCTTTGGATCGAGTGCATCCCTTAAACCATCTCCTAAAAGGTTGAAAGCTAATACTGTTATAAAAATAGCTAACCCTGGAAATATAGTTACATGTGGAGCCGTATTCAAATAATCTCTTCCATTACTTAACATTGCTCCCCACTCCGGTGATGGAGGTTGTGCCCCTAAACCCAGAAAACTTAAACTTGCCGCCGTTAGAATAGCAGTACCTATTCTCATCGTAATATAAACAATAATACTGGAAACTGTACCTGGAAAAATATGTTTCCAAATAATCCTTGCATTTACCGCTCCAATAGACTTCGTAGCTTCTACATATACAGTTGATTTGATTGATATAGCACTACTCCGTACAATTCTCGCAAAAGAAGGGATATTAAAAATAGCTACAGCAATAATAACGTTTTCTAGTCCGGGACCTAATATGGCAATAATACCAATTGCAAGTAAAATTCCTGGAAAGGCAAACAATACATCGCATATCCTCATAATGATACTATCGAGCCATTTACCGTAAAATCCACTAATTAGGCCCAGGAATGTCCCCACAACAGCACCAAGAAACACTGATAAAAGGCCGACAAAAAGTGAAATTCTTGCTCCCCCAATGATTCTGCTAAATATATCTCTCCCATAGGTGTCTGTCCCAGCCAGATGTTCTAACGATGGTCCTTGCAAAACATTAGCATAATCAGGTTGATCAATTGTATAAGGCGCAATTGCTGGCCCGATAGCCGCAACACCCAGTAAAAGAACAATAAAAACTCCAGACACTAACGCAAGACGTTGCTTCCTAAATTTTCTCCAAAACCCCCTAAGCGGAGTGCTTTTTTTGACTTCCGGCGAGGACAAAGTCTGATCCGTAGTTAATTCTGCCGCTTGCGACATGATAATTCCTCCCTTTCTTAATCGTAACGAATTTGTGGATTAAGAAATCCGTAGAGTAGGTCCACAACTAGATTGATCACGATAAATTCCAAAGCGAACAACAACATTTCTGCTTGTATAACAGGATAATCTCGAAAGGCGACTGAATCGATTAGCAACCTGCCCAAGCCTGGCCAGCTAAAAACAGTTTCAATAACAATGGAACCTCCCAGCAGGAAACCGAATTGTAATCCAGTCATCGTAACTACTGGTATCATTGCATTCTTCAAACCATGGCCCCAAACGACTTTATTGTTTTTCAAACCCTTTGCTCTTCCCGTTCGAATGTAATCTTCTCTCAAGATGTCCATAAGGGAGGATCTTGTAAACCTGGCAATTACCGCCGCGACCCCTGCACCTAGTGTAACAGACGGTAATATGTAACTTTTCCAAGACTCCAATCCTCCCGTTGGAAGCCATCCCAACATAACAGCAAAGATTTGAATCAGAACCAAGCCTAACCAAAATGAAGGAACAGAAATCCCCGAAACAGCTCCAAACATCCCTAGGTAATCTTGCCATTTGTTTCGTTTTGTTGCCGAAATGACGCCAATCAATAAACCAAATATGATAGCAAACACCATACTCCAAACGGTCAACCAAAATGTAGGCATAAACCGCATGGCAATTTCATCATAAACGGGTCGGCTTGTTTTCAGAGAAACACCGAAATCCCCTTTAAAAATCCCGTCAACAAAGTTCAAATATTGTACATGAATCGGTTTATCAAGACCGAGCTGTTCACGAACATTCTCCACATCCTCTATGGTTGCATCTTGACCTGCAACCAATCTTGCTGGATCTCCGGGAATCATATGTACAAATAAAAAGATAAAAATAGATACGATAAACAGGATTGGAATGATTCCAATAACTCGTTTAATAAAGAACCTAAACATCAAACCCCTCCCCGAAAATAAAGTATTGGACGCCTTGTCACTTTACACAAAGCTTCACAGCGCCCAGAACAGATATTTATTGAACAATTTTCATGTTTTCAAGACTTAAAGAACCATCAGGCAATAGATAAATACCTTCTAAATAATTTTTCTTGCCAAAAATCGTATCATCCACAGCTAAAAATGCCCAAGGCACATCATCCCATAATTTTTTCTGAGCATCTGCATATGCCTGTTCTCTTTTTCCTTCATCTGCTGTAGCCAATGCATCTTCAATCAAATTATTTACTTCTTCTTCATCATAATAAGCGGTATTATATGAATTTGGTGGAAACGCACTCTTTCCCCCAAGAAGTGGGCGAATACCCCAGTCCGCATCACCAGTTGATGGAGACCATCCCCCGTAATACATCTCTAGCTTGGCATCATCTGGGTTTTCTACCGACCAAATGCTGTCTGATAACGTACCGGATTCCATAGGAACTACTTCAACCTTTATATTAATTTGATCAAGCTGTTGTTGGATAAATTCCATGGCCTTCGTACTTGCTGAGTTATTTCCTCCCCATAAAGTTGTTTCGAATCCTTCCTCATAACCAGCCTCTTTCATAAGTTTCTTTGCTTTTTCAAGATCAAATTTATACGGATCTTGCTTTGAATAAAATTTTGTGTTGGGAGCAATTACAGAATCCATTGGCTCCGCATATCCATTTACTACCACATTGATAAACGCTTCTTTGTTAATCGCATAGTTAATAGCCTGACGAACTTTAATATCGTTAAAAGGTTTTTTCATCGTGTTCATTGCCATGTATCTAGTAACGATAGATGGTGAATTTTCGACAACAATACCATCTTTGTTATTAATGCTTTTAGCCTGTTCGGTAGGAACCGGATAAATGAAATCGGCTTCTCCGGTTTGTAACATCGCAATTCGCGAACCATTTTCTGGAGTAGGTTTAAATGTGATAGAATCAACCTCATCACCACTTGTATTCCAGTATTCTTCATTTTTTGTAGCCGTTAAATAATCCCCCGGCTGCCATTCTTTGAACACGTATGGTCCGGTACCAACAGGATGTTGAGAAACATCGTTACCATACTCCTTAAGAGCCTTTGGGCTAATCATCATACCAGCCGGATGTGCAAAAGTATTAATCATTGCACCAAACGGTTCTGAGAGAGTAACCTTTACTGTATATTCATCAACTACCTTTGTTTCTTTGATGATTTGAAATAGGCTAGCACGAATTAATTTACTATCGGGATCTGAAAGCCGATCAAGATTAGCTTTGACAGCCTCTGCATTAAAAGGGGTTCCGTCATGGAACTTAACGCCTTCTTGTAGCTTAAATGTAAACTCTGTCGCTTCATCATTGGCCGAATACTCCTTTGCCAACACGGGAATTACATTCATATCCTTATCAAAACCAACTAAACCTTCCATCATGGTTTTTTGAGCAGAATAGGAAAGCGTGTCATTCGTATCATGAGGATCCATGCTGATAAAGTTATCAGCAACTGCAATCGTGATGTCCTTACCTTCCTTTTTTACTATTTTTTGCGATTTTCCATTGTCTTTTCCCGAATCCGTGTTACCAGAACTGGAGTTTGAACAACCAATCAATGCAATAGCCAAAATAAACAAGAACAGAACCAAAATTGTTTTCTTCATATTATTCCCTCCAAAGTTTAATTGATTTTGAGCTATTCTTAAGACAATTGATTTAGAGTTAACTATAAACCGATTATTCTCGATTACTAAACGTCAAAATATTAAGTTAATTACGGTTCTACGTATAGAACGAATTCTATTAAGCATTTACTGTCTTATTTAATTGGAATATAGGATTAAGTTCCCCAATCACTTCATCTCTTGTATTAAAAAGTTTTGGATAATGCCATTTTTTTAATTGGTCAAGCTGGTTATTGTTTAAAAGACCCAGTTGAGCTAGCACCTCTACAGCAGCAGGACTGGAGGCCCTCCCATTACCATCCAGCACCTTGACAGCAATCCCCAAACCAGTTTCCTTGTCACCGATACAATACACACCCTCTGCACCCGCTTTTCCAAAAAATCTTCCTTTTCCGGCACGCATAAAATCAGTACAGAATCGGTTTGTACCGCCAACCATTTCTGGTGCTGATACCATTGCATTAGTAATACACTCCACGGCATATTTCCGCTTATCGTCAAAAATGTTCGGTTTCGCCATTCGTGCGAATCCATATGCAAGGTTTTTTATTGGCAATGCATGGACTGGAACGCCACAACCATCTACTCCGATCGCTATTTCACTTTTGGGATAATCACACACTTCACTGATAACAGAGAGAATTCTTTGCTGTACCGGATGTTCCAATTCGTAATACTTTTCTGTAGATTCTCCCATGTATTTTGCTGTCACCAACATTCCCGAATGTTTTCCAGAACAGTTGTTGTACAGCGATGTAATTTCTTTGCCCTCAAGAATTAATTTTCTATATGTATCTTCCCAACGCGGATTATGTATTCCACACCTTAAATATGAATCGTCAAGGCCCGCTCTTTTTAATATGGAAATAACCCGATCAGTATGCATAGGTTCCCCATTATGAGAGGCAGTACAGAGTGCCAAATCTGCATCACTAAAATAATAGTAATCTGCAGCACCTGTTTCAACCAATGGTATGGCTTGAAGTGGTTTCATAGATGAGCGTGCGTAAATTTTATGTTCTGGATCTCCCAAGTGATATAACAGATCACCCTTAGAATCAACGACTGCAATATTCATATGATGGTAACTTTCGACTTCTTTCCCTCTTTTTGCTTCAATTAGATCTCTATTTTCCATTTCTTCTCTCCCTTTTTAATTTTTTGATAATAACAAAATAATAAACTATATTGGAACCAATTTCAACCTATTAATTCAAAAAACTATTAAAAATAAATAAATAGGTTGAAATACGCGAGATTATTCGTATGTTTCAACCTGAAAGTTTAATGGTTAGATGGACTTTCGTTTATATTGATTGAAAAAACTAATAATAATAAAGTGTTTTACAGTAACACTAGTCATATCGAAACAATAATGGAATGATCACGATTCGCAAAAGTTCTAAAAAAGATGTACAAGCATATGAAACTATTAGGTGTATAGATATGAACGAATGCGATGAGCTAATTGAAAGGGTTGAAAGACATTACGCAAAATATAATACAGTTAGAATAAGCAATGATTGAAAGTATTTTTAACCAGAGAATAGAAATGTTAATTGATCTTAGGGATGTGTTTGTCGCTACTATAATTAGCAACCTATCCCATGCATGTCACCAATTACGCATAGTAAGTCACCCTTCAATGTCACTATATTTTTGAATGAATGGAAAAAGACCTACAGTTTATTAAGTAGTTGATTAACTGTAGGTTTCTTGTTCGTAATTCATATATTCAGCAATTTTGAAAGCGTTAGTTTTTCAGTGTCTTCTACCAGTCCACGTGTACTACCAAGATAAAGAAATGGATTGCATCCATAATACTAGTGAGCCACTATTGAATTATGATTGTGGCTCACTCCTGTCTCAATTGGATTCTTTTCCTGTCCGGAAGCGGATTAAAAAGCCGGCATAGGTGGGTCTAACCTATGATTTTTCAGCGGGTACACTGTGGCGGAGAAGCCTGTGCCTGTTACTGCTATTTTAGTCAAATTAACTTAGTATTAAGCTGACCTTCAATCCTACTGCCACCATACTAAATTTTATTAATAGGGAATAAATTTGTGGGAGCACTTCACCCTAATTTAGACTCAACAAATGACTTTGCCAAAACCTCTAATTCTTCCCATTTATTTTGGTTAATTAATTCAGATTGGACTAACGAGCCCCCAACTCCTACTGCAATAGAGCCTGTCTCAAAAAAACTTTTAATATTATTTAGCGAGATACCACCTGTTGGCATAACTTGTATTTCACCTAGTGGACCTTTAATATCCTTAATGAATTTTGGACCTAATACACTGGCCGGGAAGACTTTAATAATATCAGCTCCCCAAATATAACCTTGATAGATTTCAGTTGGCGTAAACGCACCTGGGATCATAATTTTCCCCTCACGTTTGGTATATTCAATTGTATCTCTATCTAAAGTCGGGGCAAAAATGAAATCTGCTCCGGCCACAATTGCTTCTTTCGCCTGCTTTTGATTTAATACTGTCCCGGCACCTACTACAGTTTGCTCTCCATATTTACTTTTTAACTCACTTATTTTCTCCAATGAATTCTTAGAATTCATTGTTATCTCTATACCTGTAACACCACCCGCCACCAATGAATCAACTAATGGTGTCACCTTATCTGGGTCTATCTTTCTAACCACAGCCACAATTCCTGAAGAAACCAATTTATTTAGAGTAGAATTAGCCATTTTATACCTACTTTCCCGAAAATCTATTGTTGACTCTAGTAACTAACGAGTTACCTTTTTTTCTGAATTACCAGGATCTATCTCTTCCCAGTATGGATAGCCTTCAAAGTCCCCCTCTACATTTAAAGCACATGCACCAACATTGTTACCTAATCTAACGGAATCATAGCAATTCCAACCTCTTAACAATCCGGAAATAAAACCAGCAGCAAAGCCGTCTCCAGCTCCAACCGTGTCCACAACGTTCTCCACGGTATACCCTGGCACATAACCGCTATCTTTTTTAGTTGAAAAATAGGCACCCTTTGATCCTAATTTGACAACTACTACACTTGTTCCTCGTTCTAGAAAAAATTGAGCAATCTTTTCCGGGCTTTCATACCCAGTTAACAATTTACCTTCTTCAATACCCGGCATTACAATGTCACAATCCTTTGCAATATCAACTAACTCTCTTATTGCTTCTTCTTCAGTCCATAGCTTCAAACGGATATTCGGATCAAACACCACGCATTGTTCATTGTTATTCTTAGCTGAGTTTATAGCTCTTTTAACTGCCGCTTTACCCGAAAAGCTTAATGCTGCAGTGATACCTGTTAGGTGAATGAACTTAGCCTGCCGAAAATATGAAGTGTTTACATCGTCTGGACCCAACGTACTGGCCGCAGAGTTTTGTCGATAATAATAAATATTAGGATCTTTTCCAACTGTTCTTTCTTTAAAAAATACTCCAGTGGGATTATCATCAACAAATACGACTTGTGAAGTATCTACTCCTTCTCCACGAATCACATTTCGAACATATAATCCAAATTCATCATTTCCCAATTTACTTACCCAACCAACTTGATGACCTAGTCTTGATAATGCTACTGCAACATTTGATTCGGCCCCACCAATCATTTTATTAAAGCGATTTATATAGCGTAGAGGGCCATAAGAATCTGGTGAAAGCAACACCATACTTTCCCCTAACGTTATTACATCCATATTTAATCCCTCAATCCTCTTTTATTAAACATCTGTAAATAAGTCAGCCATGAAACGACCATCAAGTGTCGGGGGATTTTTGATACCTAATAAATTAGCAATCGTTCTTCCTACATCACTCATCAAGTAGGGTCCTGCTGTATTTGAACTTCGTTTATAACCTGCCTTGCTTGTTGCTCCAGTTATTACAAAAATCCCTGAGTTAGAGGAATGTGCTGTTCTAGCGCTTGGAATTTGCGGACCATGGTTAGCTCCTGGACTCGAAACCTTAGCAACAACGTCTTTTTTGTTGGTTCCCCACACAAAGCCCTGACTATATGCAAATATAACGTCTCCCATGTCAGATCCCCAATAGCCTATAATGGATGCGTGTTGTTTTTTCAATGTTAATGCACTGACATGTTGTCGATATCCATTTTCTTCATAGATCCATGTAGAAAGCGCCTCAAAAATAGCATTCTGTACTGACTCATACTCTTTTCTTGGAACTGCCCCTGTTGAATCTCTCCCCTCGAGGTTCACAAAAATTTCTAAACCACCTCTTTCATCTTTAAGGTAAGCCTTTGATTTCTCCAATATTGGATTACCACTTTCATCTAGTTCACAAAGACCACATTCTGCCAAGCGTAAATATACATCACAGAAATACTTATTTGGTACATCTCCATGATCAGATGCTAAAATTAATGTTGTATCATCATTTTTTTCCTTCATTAACCTTCCAATTGTACTATCTAAAATAATGTAACTCTTCCTCATATTTTCCTCATATAACTTCGAATCCTCTTCCTTATAAAACGACGAAGCCGGATCATATTGTCCTAGGCTTGTATGATGAGTTTCATCATTTAAACGAAAGACAGTTGCAAATAAATCAAATTCATTATTATTTAATAGCTCCAAAGCAGTATCTGCTAACCATTTCGCTTGATATTCTGCTTCTTCAAAGCTTGTCTCATGATATAGCTCTTCTGGAGATGCCTTGATTGTCCATGATTGAATGAATGGCCCGTAGGTATCTATTAAATGTTTTTCCAAATTCGCATCATTAGACAGATTTGCAGTTTGTAGAATTTGAGTTTGAATAATATCCAATTCTCTACGTTCAAAATCATAATTTACTAACTTGAATCTAACCGATCCTTCTACACTATCGCTTAAACGTACTGTAACCCAATTGGTCCACTCATCAACCATCAAATCGACTTTTGTAGCACCATCTACAGTTAATATGACTTGCTTATCATCTACTAGGTCAATAGAAACCATTTTTTCTGATCCATTTTTTAACTGAATAGCAAAGGTTAACTTTTCATCATTTTTATTGATAGGCGATCGATTATTTTTTTCATGATGTGCTAAAGAAGAAGTTGGCGGCCACCCTAATGACTCCTTGACTTCCTTTACCGGCCATTTATCTAATTTCGTGCTAAACACCCTTGGTGAGGCTATTTCAAAAGGTGCTGATTCTTTACCTCCATAAAATGGCGCAAAATTAAAATGGTCAGTTCCTCCAGTTGAAACAGACTGGGGGAAATGTACTAACGCACACTTTTTGTTCATGGAATCAGCAATACCTAATAAATTATTCTTATTACTCTTTGGAAAAGATTGCCCCTTCCAAGCGTTACCTGGTGACTGCCCTGTCAGGAACGACACCCAATTCACGTCTCCCCATGTTGATATATAAGGTAATAATTCTGTTGCCGCCCCTTCCTCCATCATTTTGGAAATATTCGGCAGGCACCCTTCTTCTGCAAATTTATATACCAGTTCTGGGATTAGACCATCCACCCCAAAAACAAGTACTTTTTGATCATTCATTTTATAGCCTCCTATTTAAATACATTGATCTCATATTCTTCAATGACATCCCTATTAATATCTACCCCGATACCGGGTTTTTGGGGAATATGTACCTTTCCATTCTCCATATGAATTGCGTTAAATATTAGTTCTTCTCGGAATGGATGATCTGATTGGTCATATTCAAGATATAACCCAGCAGGATTTAGCGACAGTGGTGTCGGCGGCAACGTTGCGATATATTGCATGGAGGCAGCCAACCCAATACCGGAACCCCATACGTGTGGGATCACCTCTGTATTCCATGCCTGTGCCATAGAAGCAATTTTTTTACATTCCGTAAACCCACCAGATGAACATAGATCCGGTTGTAAAATGTCCAGTACCTTTTGAGAGACCCAATGACGATAGCCCATTTTTCCAAAAATGTTTTCTCCGGCAGCAATAAAGGTACTAGTTAAATTTTTAATCTCTTTATATCCTTCAATATCCTCCGGTGCCAAGGGTTCTTCAAAAAAGTTAATATTTGCATCCTCTAGTTCAAATAATAGTCTTCTGGCTTGTGACGAATTATAAGCACAATTTGCATCGAGCATCATCTTTGGCTCATTACCTACAGCCTCTCGAATCGCGTAAATATATTCTAAATCGTCTTCCACTCCAAATCCTGTTTTTAATTTGAAAGCATTAAACCCTTTTGAAAGGTGCATTTTCGCTTCTTTGATTCCTGCCTCGGGATAATTCAAATTTTCTTTTCGGTAAAAACCAGTAGCATAAGGTGTAATTTCATCACGGAAGTTCCCACCTAATAATTTGCTTACCGGTTTGTTTAAAGATCTTCCAATTACATCCCATAAGGCAATGTCTACACCACTAATTGCATTAACAGCAGAACCGCCCCCAAATGGTCTCGTTAAATTGTACATTTCTTCCCAAAGCACTTCTACATCAAAAGGATCTCGCCCTAGCAAATGCGGTTTAAAACAACGGTCTACAAAGGAAGCCGCTATTTCAGGGGGCTGCAGCCCATGACAGAGGGATTCTCCCCATCCCACTACCCCTTCATCTGTAACGATCTCAACGATCATTGCGCTCCTTTTCTTAACCCAGCCTTGTGAGAAAGCAAAAGGTTCTTCCAAGGGTTTACTTAATACATGAGTAAAAACATCTGTGATTTTCATTAATTACTCCCCCGATTATTTTTGTTTACGTATTTTCGAAAAATACGGTTTTATAATAGGTAAAAGGATAGAAATTACCGCTATCAAAATAAATACTAGAGCAATAGGTTTTGTTAAAAAGATCATATAACTGCCATCTGAAATAGCAAGTGACTGTCTAAATGAAGTCTCAGCAATTGGCCCTAACACTATCCCTAATAACATTGGTGTAATAGGAAATCCAAACTTCGGTAAAATGAAGCCGATCAAACCAAATACCAACATCACTTTCACGTCAAACATTGTATTGTTTACGGCAAAAGAGCCTATAAAGCAAAGAATTATTAAGATCGGAAGCAATAAATTGATTGGGACAAGCTTAATTTTCGCAAAAACTTTTGTTGCAAAAGTCCCCTGTATAAACATGAAAATATTAACTAGTATTAACCCAAACATAATTGTGTACATTACGTCAGCATAGTTAACAAATAATTCTGGTCCTGGAGCTAATCCTTGCATCATAAGCGCACCTAACATAACTGCCGTTACAGTATCACCTGGTATCCCTAAAGTGAGCAATGGGATTAAAGTAGCTCCAGTTACACCGTTATTTCCAGCTTCAGAAGCGGCAATGCCATCTAGCGACCCTTTCCCAAATTCATCCTTGTTTTTAGATGCTCTTCTAGCCTCATTGTAGCTTAAAAAAGCGGCAATAGCTGGCCCCGTACCAGGAATGGCGCCAATAAAAGTACCGATTGCACTTGATTTAAGCATTGTCTTCTTGAATCTTCTGATAAGGGTTTTAAAAGAAGTAACTGTTTTCTCTACATTACTTATTTGATCCTTTTTGTTGATATGAGCAGTTTGTGATTTTTTAATAATTTCAGATATCGCAAACAGTCCAATTAATGCAGGTATTAAATTGATACCCCCCATTAAATAATTATTACCAAATGAAAAGCGCGGGAGACCACCAATTGGATCCAGTCCAATAGTCGAAATAAGAATCCCTAGGATACCCATAATGACACCTTTTCTCAGGTTGTTACTACTTACACTAATGATCATAGTTAATCCAAAAAGTGCCAATGCAAAGAACTCTGGGGGTCCAAATTCTAAAGCAACTTTAGACAACTGTGGCGCAATTAAAAGTAGCGCCAGCGCACTAAATATCCCTCCAACAACCGATGCAAGCAATGCCATCCTTAATGCTACAGATGCCTTTCCTTGTTCAGCAAGCGCATACCCATCAATAACTGTAGCTGCAGAGGCTGGAGTCCCAGGTGTATTGATCAAGATTGCTGAAGCGGAACCACCATAGGTTCCCGCACAATAAATACCTAATAAAAATAGCATTGCTGTTGTGGGCTCCAACGCATAAGTAACTGGTAGCATTAAAGCAACCCCCATCGTGGCAGTCAATCCAGGTAAAGAACCAAAGATAAACCCTAAAAATACTCCTAGTATAATAAATAGTAGGTTTTGAAATTCAAATATAGCTAAAAAACTATTCAATAACACATCTCCCATATTGCTCACCCCTTTTATGTCTTATCTATGGTAGATTAATATACATAATATCCTCAAAAATAAATTTAACTAGAAAAATCAACCCTAACATGACTAAATACAAATACCATTTTCTTACGGAGAGTATCCACATAATCAGAAACATACAAATTATCGATGCTGGTATAAAATGAATGATATCAATGATATAAGCGTAGACTATCGTTATTGCAAAGACTAAGATACTCGCCAATATCTTCCCGGGCTCACCTGTTGTCTTGGTCACTTCAGCATCTTTTTTAATAAAAGTTCCAATAAAAGAAAGCCCACTGACTAGAATAATGACAATTGCCAGCATATTAGGGAAAAGCTCAGGTCCAAAGTTTGTGGAATTTTGACTTGTCTGTATTTGTGTAGGAATAATGACTTTCCATAACAAAATACCTCCGATTAGAAATACCAACCATGTATATCTTTCTCTTTGATTTTTAGTTGCCATATTCAAATCACCCATTTTATTCAGTATGTAGAGGGTGCTAGTGTCTTTACACCCCCTAAAAATTTTTTATTTCTTATTTCTTTGAAAGTCCCATTTTGTCAATTACATCACCATGTTCTTTATATTGCTTCTCTAACCTTTCCGATATTTCCTCTCCACTAATTTCCTCAGGGGTTAAATTAGCGGTTTTGAGGAAATCTTTATATTTTTGGCTTTCCATTGCTTTTTCAACAATTTCTGTTAATTTATTCAACTCCTTATCAGAAGTTTCTTTTGATACAAGTAAAAATTTCCAAACACTCATATCAATTGGAAACCCTTTTTCTTTAAAAGTAGGTACGTCAGGTAGGTCCTCATAACGTTCTGGTGAGAAGACACCTAAAATGCGCAAGTCGCCTGAATCAACATGTTGCATAATTGCGCCTGGGTGAGCTGCTACAGTATCAACATGTCCACCGAGTAGAGCGCTTACAGCAGGGTTTTGTCCCTCATACGCAACACTTTCCGCCTCAATTCCTGCTTGATCGAGAAATGCAGCTTGAGCTAAATCTGGCAGTCCACCAGCACCTGAGTGTGCATAAGTAATCCTTTCACCTTTATCCGCAATTAAATCATCCAAAGTCTCCCAAGGCGAATCGGAATTTACTAATAATACAATTGGTTCATAAGTTAAACCCTTAACTGGACGGAAATCGTCAATAGAATACTGTACATCTTGCATATGAGGTTGGGTAGTGAAAACACCTACTGCATCAAACAGAATCTTGTGAGCATCAGGTTGCTGTGTCGCCATCTCTGATGTTGCAATTGTTCCACCCGCTCCTTCCTTATTAACCACCACTACATTCTGATCAGTAACATCACTCATAGCTTCTGCTAAGGCCCTTGCAGTTTGGTCACTACTACCACCAGCAGACCACGGAACTGTGATTTCAATAGTCTTTGATGGAAAGTCATCATTACTGCTAGAAGAATTTGAACTACAACCAAATAATGAAATAATTAAAACAACTAAAAGTAGAATAAATTTCTTATTCATCCCTAAAACCTCCATTTTTTTTATTGTAATGAGTCATTTTATTTTCGGATCAAATTTACTATTAAAAAGATTAGTCTTATTTTTACTGAACCACCACCTTAATGTGTTCCTCATTAAGGAACACTGTTCCGAATAACAAGCAAAAAAATAAATTTGTAACTGCCCGATATTTTTCTAAGTCTGTCCTTCTATTGGCATCGCTTTCAGTTGAAAGTAAGGAAACTTCCCAATGACTCTGATATTTTTTGTGAATAAGCTAAAACTTCACTAATTATATAATTAAATTTATTGGAGTCTAACCTCATTATTGGGGTAGATACACTAATTGCCGCTATTATAGTGCCTCTACTATCCATAATTGGGGCTGCAGCACATTTTACTCCTAATTCATGCTCTTGATCATCTATTGCATATCCTCTATTTCGTATGATGTCCAGTTGAGCATAGAGATCTTCCTTTGTAATTAAAGTATTCTCTGTAAACTTGCGCATCGATTTTTCAGTTATTATTTTTTCAACTTCATCAATTGGTAAATGAGCTAAAAACACCTTACCTACTCCAGTACAATGCATAGGCGCCCTTTTTCCAACCCTTGAATACATCCGAATAGTTTCAGGGCTTTCCACCTTATCAATATAGACCATTTCATTAAGTTCCATTACCACCAAATGTACAGTTTCCCCAGTCTTGAAAGAAAGTTCATTTAATAGCGGGGAAGCATTTTTTCGAACATCTAAATTTTCACTAACCACATCACCAAGTTCCAAACACTTTAATCCTAATTGATACTTATCCGTTAACGGATCTTGTTTCACGAAACCAGCCTTAAACAATGACATTAGCAACCTATGTACGGTGCTTTTAGACACCCCTAAGGTTACAGATAGTTCAGTTATCCCTAGTCCATTTGGGTTCTCTTTCAATTTTTCTAATATATATATCGCGCGATCAACAGATTGAACTGTTGTGACATTGGACATAGTCAACATTACCCCCAGTCAAATAATAATTTTAAGAGCAAAATATATAAATAATGATTTATATGAAATATTCTTTGATTTTAAAATTAACACTATTTGCTGTAAAATAAAAGTAACGAATAGTTATAAGGTATAACTAAATATTATATTCTTTTTTTAATTTTGTTCGTATTAAATACAACCAAGGGAGAGAATAACAACATGAACATAGAAACCTTAAGAATGTTTTGTTTGGTAGTAGACATAGGCAGTATTAGCCAAGCTGCTAAACTATCTTACCTTTCCCAACCTGCAGTTACAAAGCAAATCCGTCAATTGGAAGCTATATATGGGGCGACATTATTTAATAGAAAAGAAGGGCGACTATCCTTAAATGAAAATGGCGAAACACTATATCCTATTGCGAAGTCTATTGTATCCGATTTCAAACATTCAAAAGAAGCTGTTTTAGATAACATTAGAAATTCAGATTTACAATTAAAAGTGGGAGCTAGTTTTACCATCGGTGAATACCTACTACCTAAGTTATTAGGTAAATTCAAAAAACTACACACGGATACAAAAATTACACTTATTGTTGAAAATACCCCAAATGTATTAGAGGCTTTATCTAATGATGTAATAGACCTTGCACTAGTAGAAGGCATTGTAGGAAACAATAATTTCAATGTAGAACCTATTGAAGAGGATCAATTAGTTCTCATACACCCGCTAGACCATAAATGGACAACCAGAACAGAAATTGACATAAATGAATTATCACAGGAAAAAATGATTTGGCGAGAGCCTACATCAGGCACAAGGCTGATCATAGAAAACCTATTAAAAGGACAAGGGATCTTGGATAAAATAGAAAACTATATGGAATTAGGAAGTACCCAAGCAATCAAAAGTGCGGTCGAGGCTGGGCTTGGAATTAGTATTGTTTCAAGACTTGCTGTGGAAAGGGATTTAGATCAGAACATATTTCGTGAAATTAAAATTAAGGATACGTACTTCAAAAGAAATTTATGGCTAGTTAGAAAGAATAGCAGATTTTGTAGAAAAAGCGTAGAAGATTTCATATCCCTGCTAAAAAATATAGAAACAACCTAACTAGGTTGAACGTATACCTTTTGGTTATAACCTATCACTAAAATTCAATATGCAAGCTTTTAAAGTTTTGTTAATTTGGGATTATATGAATTTTAGTGGAGGTATTAACTATGGAAATAACAACGGGACTTTTACTTCTTTTAATTGGGCTTTTTGCTGGTGGATATGGAACAATCGTAGGTGCAGGTGGAGGGTTTATTTTTGTACCTGCACTATTAATTATTTTAAGTATAGATCCATTAACAGCTGCTGCATCAGGCTTGGTAATCGTATTTATCAACACATTAACTGGGGTTTTTGGATATGGAAAACAAAAGATCATAAATTATAAAGTTGGAATTAATATTGTAATCGGAGCAGTACCCGGTTCCCTTTTTGGTGTATGGTTTCTTCAATACATTTCTACTGATTCCATTGTATTTTATTGGGTTTTTGCAAGCTTATTAGTAGTGTTTGGTTTGATATTATTCTTTAAAGACTCATCATCAAATAATAAAAAAACTACTAATAAAAATGGATTTTCTTTAAAACCAGAAGCAAAGTGGTTAATTCCGTTAGGCCTAATTATGGGGATCATCTCGAGCTTCCTAGGCATTGGCGGAGGGTGGCTGTTAGTACCTATTCTCATATTCACATTTAAAGTACCAACCCATGAAGCAACTGCAACATCCATATTTTCATTAAGTATTTACTCGTCTGTTGGCGTTGCCTCACACATCTTTTATCATAATGTTGAATGGTCTATTGTTTATTGGGGCGGAGTTGGTGTCATACTTGGAGCACAATTAGGTGTACTAGTGGCGAAAAGATTGCCAGATAAGGTGATTATTAGGATGTTATCTATTTTATTATGTATTGTAGGGTTGAGAATGTATTTTGGTTAGAAGGTTGAAATTTAATACAACTCTATTTGCTAGGCATGATAGACATAACTAATCACCCTATTTACTATTCCATTTCTACTTGATAACCCTTACTTTTTACAGTTGGAGAAATGGTCAATACTTGGCTATAACGATATTTCGGAGTTGAGTAATCATTTTGATTGGGTCGTACATAAAAGCAAAGATAAATTGAAAAACCTGCGTTATTTGTAAACATTGCAGGTTTTTCTATTTTTAGCACGGGAAAGCTAGTAGTAAAAAATAGAGGCGGTAGGTGCCTGTCCCCTCGTCTCTACGAATGGGATATGCTAGTCATCTGAATCGGTCAATTGATGACGGGAGACTTTCACTCCATTGTATTTCTTGCTTTGACGGCTGCTCCAGACAAGTTCCTGTCCCTATGTCCCCCACAATACTGGCAACTGTACATAGGATAGGTGGTTCACTTGATGATAAATCCGTTGTGTTGCCTTAACCACTTCCACATCCCCTGCAGGATCTTCTCCCGTATTTGTGTTAGGAAAAATAAAATTCTCTGCGCTAGATGTAATGGTTAAACGTATCCGATGTCCCTTTTCAAAGGTGTTGGCAATCTTCGACGTGCGAATAACGTATTTCTCTATTTTATTCGGCTCAAGCATGACCTCCTTATCAAAACCTCGACGATAACGAGCTCGCAAAACACCTTCAACAAGTTTCACAGAATTACCGGCAGGATCAACATCTGTTAAACGAACGATCCAATCCTTATCCTTGGCAGAACTGGACGCATAAAAATTCACTAAAACATCTCCGGCAATTGTTATCGGGGCATCCAGTGGCTGGGAATCATAAATAATGACATCCTCTCGCTTTTCCACCTCACGATAATTCGCAGGAACACCGATTTCATTTTCTGACATATCGATTAAATG
The DNA here is from genome assembly GCA_014642895.1 of Lentibacillus populi. GTDB lineage: Bacteria > Bacillota > Bacilli > Bacillales > Amphibacillaceae > Lentibacillus_C > Lentibacillus_C populi. The sequence goes on along the minus strand of BMJD01000003.1, from coordinate 4,436 downwards.
AGGAGCTGGGTTCATGGGATCGTATATATATTCATCATAGCCATCCGTAATATTGGGATCAAACAGTAACTCGCCATCCCCATTCGCACTGTTAGCATTACCATTGCTGCTTAGATAAGCATGGAGCCAGTCAACATTTTCAGGTGACCATTGTTTAGCGGTTGCCCATTGATTTTCGCCGGTAATATAGTATTCAATCGGGGATGCAGTGTCTATGCCATTATCCATTGACTTCAACTTTCGATCAAACCATTGCTGAAAGTAGTAGTCCATATCATAACGCAATGCATTATCTCCAAATGCAACACCTTGAATATCACGGGTTGTGTTTGCTTTGTGCATCCATGGCCCAAGAATAACTTTTTTGTCTTGATACCCATAATCAGAAACGGTATCCAACGCTTCAGTCGTTCCCATTCCATTATCATCGTACCAGCCTGATACAATCATGGCAGGTACATGAATGCTCTTATTATGCCGATGCCAATCTTGTCTTTTCCAAAAATCATCATTCACTGCATGGGACATCCATTCATTCCAAAATGACACATCTTTTCCTAATGCTCTTTTCGGAATATCCTTTAATGGCCGTATTTTTAATACTTCATCCCAATCGGAACGTACCATCTTTTCTGGTTTAAATTCTTTTCCCACCATAGCAAAGGACCAAGCCAGCATACCGGAAACAACGATCCCCCTTTTCTTGGAATATCAATAAACGGGCTGCCAGCGGTAACGATACTGATCAAAGCCTTTAAATGAGGGTTGCCACTAGCTGCAGCTGCCCACTGAACATAACCACCATAGGAGGCACCGATCATTCCGATATTTCCGTTACACCAAAGCTGATCAGCCATCCAATTTAAAGTATCATCCCCATCCTCTATTTCCGAATACATAGGAATCCATTCGCCTTCCGAATCCTGTCTTCCCCGTGTATCCTGAATAACAACTGCATACCCACGTTGGATAAAATGGACATAGGAATTTGCAAATTCCATCCTTCCATATGGTGTCCGTACTAAAATAGCCGGTTTGGATTCTTTGCCTTCTATCGGCAGCCAAACATCGGTAGCCAGTTTAACCCCATCCCGCATTGCTACCCTATAATGACCGTGATGAACTACATTATATTCTGCTTTTGCTATTTTTTCATTTCCCCAAAGCTTCACAGGGGTATAAGCCTCGTATCCTTCCTTAACCTTTTGAAACCATTTTGACCGGGCGGCAATGGCTGGAAATGCAAACATGATAATTAATGTTGGGGCTCCGATAACATAATCCGCGGCATTGGCAGCAGCAAAAGTTGTTGGAGCAGCATTTAACTCATATCCGATAGCCGTTAAATTGGCACTTCCGCCAGTATACGTACCGATAAAACATACCGGCAATTTTCCATCCCTCGTCTACTTTAAGGGTTCAGGGCATTGAACAAAAACATTGATTTTAAAGGATTTTCAAGAAATATGAATAACTATAATCTATCAAAAAAAATTAAAAAAATGCAATTTCAATGCAATAAATGCAAATCATTTTATAAAGTTATTACTATAAAAATTTGATATCTCTTGAAAAGACGTTTCAATCGAAGCGTCTTTTTTATGGGAAAATGGAAACTAATTATATAGGAGCTCTTTGCTTATCATCCATAAAATATACTTCATGTAATCTAGGCGTCATCTAACCGATAGATGGCGTTTTTTTTACGTGTAAAATTAGAGGTGGGAAAATGATTGAAGAAAAATATGATACAAGTTTAAAAATTGGAAGTCTCTTTGATGGTATAGGGGTCTTCCCTCTCGCAGCTTCCAGTTATGGAATTACACCTATATGGGCAAGTGAAGTTGAAAAAGCACCTATCTCCATTACCAAACGGCATTTCCCTAATATGTTTCATCTCGGTGACATTACAAAAATAGATGGCGGGAAAATTCCTCCTGTCCATGTTATTACGTTCGGTTCCCCTTGTCAGAACTTATCCAATATCGGAAAACGTGAAGGCCTCGCAGGAAAACAATCCAGTTTATTTTACCAAGCCCTACGAATCATTGAAGAAATGAGGTGCGCAACTAATGGATTATATCCAGTTATCGCTGTTTGGGAAAACGTCATGGGAGCTTTTTCATCAAATAACCGGATGGATTTTAAAGCCGTGCTGGAATCTTTCACAAATACCGAAATTCCAATGCCTGCTTCTGGAGTATGGGCAAACGCAGGAATGGTCCGAGGGAACAACATTGATATGTGCTGGCGATTGTTGGACGCCCGATATTGGGGAAGGCCCCCTCTCGCTCAAAGAAGAAGACGTATCTTCCTCGTGGCAGATTTTAGAGGAAAACGTGCCAGAGAAATATTATTTAAAGCCCGCAATCTGCAATCGATTCCTGCGTCTGGCGGAAAAGACAGGCTGTCCTCCCCCATCACCAGTGGAATACCTGTTAAAGAAACAAGGAGGAACATACCCATCATCCACCCCTTTCAAGAAAGACGTATGCGAAGTGCCGCAAAAGATAAAAACGAAACAGGATTCATTGGAAGTTTCGGAAAGACAGGAGACCCTTTTCCAACTTTGCTTGCAGGAACCGTAAATTACTTTTCTTTTTGGTATGAAGGAAAAGAAAAAGAAGGTCTTATCCGTCAGCTTACACCATTGGAATGTGAACGTCTGATGGGATTACCTGAAGGATGGACAGCTTATGGAGATCAAGATAAAGCGATTAGTGATTATGCAAGATATAAAGCAATTGGAAATTCGATTGCTGTACCATGTGCCGAATATATTATGGCTGGTATTGCAGATAGTTTATAGGAAATCATTCTCTTTGTTTGTTGGATTATTCTTATCTGACAAGCTTTTTTTAATGGTGTAAAAGCAGGAAAGGAGAAAGGTTTATGATGTCTCTGAAGGAACAAGAAATATATGAAGAAAAGGTAATGGAGTGGATTGATGACCATTTTGTGCTGAATGAGGTTGAGATTGAAGAGTATCCGTTTTTTCTTCATGGGAAATTAGTGCGTGATAAAAGAGGGGAATCCATGATTGTTTTTTGGTGTGTAATATACGGACGTGTTGATTATCGTTTTTAATTATAAAAGGAGAATGATTATGAATGTCACAACTTTTATTTGTTTACTTGATGATAATGTAAAGGCAGAAATAGAAAAGGATTTAAGAGCAGCAGGTCATTCAGAAGAAGATGTACAAAGAGGGTTGGATAGCCGTCTTTGCGATTTAGAAGATACAATAGATATTCAAAAATACAAGGAAATGCTTCAAAATAGTTAATCTATGTAGCTTAAGGATTCTTTTATAGAATCCTTTCTTTCTGTATAAAAGAATATAGAGAACAAGTAATAAGTAATTGGTTAAGAAAGTGAAGGTAAAGGAGGTCATTTAACATGATTATTTATTATTCACGTTCTCCTCCGCTTGTATAGTTTTTGTTATGTATTTAAGAAATAAACTAATAAAGAAAAGAGGTAAACATTATGGAATTAAAATATGTGATTCCGAATATGGAAAAAACATTTGGTAATTTAGAGTATGCAGGAGAAGGAAAAGTTGAACAACGACGGATTAATGGACGGATGACCACATTATCTCGAAGCTATAATCTGTATTCAGATATTCAGCGGGCAGATGATATTGAGGTTGTTCTACCGAATGAAGCTGGAGAAAAATTCTTTGAACACGAAGATAAAGTCAAATTAGTTAATGCACGTATTACTGCAGAAGGCTATAAAATCGGGGATCGTGGTTTTACAAACTATATACTACATGCTGACAACATCGTTAAGGCTTAACATGGTTAAAATATAAGGAGGAATATCACATGAGATTAGCACAAGGCATTGTGATTGATAAAGAAAAAACATTTGGATTATTAAAGTTTTCTGCATTACGACGGGAAGTATTTTTACAAAATGAAGATGGTACCGTATCAACGGAGGTAAAGGAACGCACCTATGATTTAAAGTCCAGGGAACAAGGGCGCATGATCCAAGTAAGTCTTCCTGCTTCTGTTCCATTAAAGAAATTTGACTATAATGCAGAAGTAGAAATTATGAACCCTATTGCTGATACGGTCGCCAACGCTACTTTTCGTGGTGCGGATGTCGATTGGTATATAAAAGCCGATGACATCGTGTTAAAAGGAAAAGCAACTTCAACTATTGGAGAAAAGCCATCAAAAGCACCAGCTATTAAGGATAAATAAGAATGAAACCTTTCAAAAAACGAGGGAAACGTATTAGAGAAAAAGACGCTTCTCTCGTTTTTCAATTTGTGTTTATATCGCTGGTTGGTATATGGCTTCTATTCTTTCTCCCTTTTCACTTATCCTCCCTCAATAAATTTCGGTTTTCTTAAAATATCGCTGTTTTTCTCCGATTTTCTCCTACTAATGTTGAAGCATTTTGATAAAGTCAGGAGTATA